>JANTGH010000081.1 GCA_024763055.1 Desulfobulbaceae bacterium | reverse complement strand
TTGCAGCGTCTCTCGGGATGCTCTTTCCGGCGCCAAGATGGGCCAGGTGACCAGCATATTTTTCCCTCCTTGCCGTGAGCATGGTGGCGCAGAGGGGGGACCCGGTTGTCATGTAGGTACCCACAACGGGTCTATGTTCTTAAATGTTCGGTTCAACGGGGTAACATTGAGCCGAATCATTGACCTCCTTGGCCTCTCACTGCCTGTAAAGACAGTTTGCCCGAGATAGAAGGTCGTGCGTCTGGTTCACCATCCGAAGGCTTGGCATTGCCGTTTCGGATTGAATGTCATTTTTTGTTTAGTCTCGTAGGTTTTTTTCCTTTGACCCCGCCTTGTCAAACGGAATCATTATAATTGAATAATTATTACACCCGACCGGACGGTACTGTCAAGGGAAAAACACTTTTTTATCAATAAAAACAGTTTGTTGGTGTCGGCATTCTGCCGGTTGACTGCCGGCCTGTTGCCGCAGATATGGTGAAGACGGATCCTCTCGTCTCTCAAGTCATTTTGCAGCCCTTAAAGGTATGTTTATACCTGATTTACCATTCATCAGCCGGTCCAGATAATCTGCCCAGAACTGCATCATAAGAGTACGCTCCGACAATCGTCGGGAGCGATCATAGGCAGCTGCCACTTTGTCCCGCCGGGAATGTGCTAACTGCAATTCAATTATTTCATGCTCCCAGCCTTGTTCATGCAGCAGGGTAGAGGCCATCGACCTGAATCCATGTGGAGTCATTTCTTCCTTGGTAAACCCCATACGGCGCAAGGCCCCTAACACAGTATTGTTACTCATCGGACGGGTGTCAGTACGAAGAGAAGGAAAGACATACCTGCTTTGGCCGGTGAGGGGATGAATATCCTGCAGTACTTCAAGGGCCTGATCCGCCAGAGGGACAGTATGGTCGCGGCGCATTTTCATTTTTGGAGCAGGAATCTGCCATTCTTTTCTGATCCAGTTTATTTCCTTCCACTCGGCATGACGAATTTCCCCCGGACGGCAAAAGGTCAAAGCAGAAAATTTTAGAGCACAACGGGTGACAAGGTCACCCTGGTACCCGTGGATAGCTCGCATCAACTCGTCGGCCTTTCCCGGATCTGTTATGGCGGCCATTCTTTTGGGCCGTGTGGGTGCAAGCGCACCCCGGAGATCTGCGGCAGGGTCTCTTTCCGCAACTCCAACAGCAATGCCATACCTGAAAACCTGGGAGACGATGGTCTTACAGCGGTGGGCAGTTTCACCGGCGCCACGGGATTCAATGCGCCGTAACACTTTTAATATTTCAGGTGCGGTAATGGTGTCTATCGGTCTGGACCCAAGCCATGGCAATATGTCTCTTTTCAACCTGCTGCTAACAGTACGGGCATGGCCTTCCGTCCATGCCTGTTCCTGGCGGGTGTACCAGTCCAGGGCCAGAGCCTCAAATGTATTGGCTGCCGCCTCGGCCTGACGGCTTTTGTTAGCAGCTCTGTATTGAACAGGATCAATACCATCGGCCACCAGGGCTTTCGCTTTGTCACGTTGAGCGCGGGCTTTTTTCAGACTGATAGCTGGGTACGATCCCATGGCAAAAGTTTTTCGTTTACCGTGAAGAATATAATCCAGACGCCAGTATTTTTTTCCGGAAGTCTTAATCAACAGATACATACCCTGTCCATCTGTCAATCGGTATTGTTTCTGCCTTGGTTTAGCAGCGTTAATGGCGGTATTGGTAAGGGGCATTACAGTACCTCAATAGAGAAATTTTTTATCTCCATCGAACCCTGATCCCATGGGTTTTGGCCTCATTTATAGGTTGAAAAACTCTATAAAAACTTATTATTCAATAAGTTAGGTCAAGGTTTACAGTATCAACCGGAGGAAAATGGTTCAATACTGTAAAAAGCACTGTAAAAAATGGTGAATGTCAACGACATCTCTCCGGATGGCGTTGGAGAGTAAAAATCAATAAATAATGAAAATTTAAATAGTTGCTGGACGCTATCGGACATCTCTGGAGTACCAACTGGCGGAGGGACAGGGATTCGAACCCTGGGTGGGCGTAAACCCACAACGGTTTTCGAGACCGTCCCGTTCAGCCGCTCCGGCATCCCTCCGATCAAGCTACAGATACCTTTATTTTCCAGCTACGTCAAGGTCGAGAAACTGGTAGAAGTTGACATTTTTTCCCGCCTTCTGTATCGTTTTTTTTCAGAAAATTTTTAAGGAGACAGGCGATGATAAACGCGACAAATGGTCCTTGAAAATGGTTGCTGGGTGTAACGGTGTTCCTGCTGGCGGGCTGTGCCGGCATGCATGGACCGGTGCAGGAACCGGAGGTGACGCTGGCCGATATGCGGGTACTGGAGATGAAGCCTCTTGAAGCCGTGGTTCTGCTTTCACTGCGGGTAATGAATCCCAATGATTTTACACTGGATATCAACGGAGTGCGCTGCGATCTGGAGATTGACGGCAAGCATTTTGCCACCGGAATAGGGGATAAGAACAGCGAAATTCCGGCCTTTGGCACGGGCCTTGTGCCGGTAACCGTTTATGCCTCCACCTTAAAGATGTTTTCGCGGGTCTTGACCATGATTCAAGGGATGGGTGGACAACAAAACGGACTTGCGCCCATCCGTTATGAACTAACGGGGAAAATTCTTCTTGGCGGCGGTATCAGCAGGTCTGTCCACTTTGCCAGCAAGGGGGAACTGTCTCTAAATAATTAAAGCTCCCGGGCATCAAAGGTATCGCAGGTATTGATATCACCGGAGGAGAAACCCCGTTTGAACCAGCGAACCCGTTGCGCTGAGGAACCGTGGGTAAAGGAATCCGGCGTGACGTAGCCGCGGGACTGTTTCTGCAACCGATCATCGCCAATATGGCTGGCGGCGTTCAGCGCTTCCTCGATGTCGCCCGGTTCAAGGATCTGTCGCATCCTGTTTGCCCGATTGGCCCAAACCCCGGCAAAGCAGTCGGCCTGCAGCTCAAGCCGGACTGAAACCTTATTGTATTCCTTCTTTGATAGCTTTCGTTGCAGCTCGTGCACCTGATCGCTGATGCCTAACAATTTCTGCACATGGTGACCGATCTCATGGGCAACCACATAGGCCTGGGCAAAATCACCCGGTGAGCCCAACTGATTTTTCAAATCATCATAAAAAGCCAGGTCAATATAAACCTTCTGATCGCCGGGACAGTAAAACGGTCCCATGGCAGCCTGGGCGAAACCGCAAGCCGACTGGACGGCGCCGGTGAAAAGGACCAACGGCGGTTTTTTATAGGTACCACCCATCTCCTTGAACACCTCGCTCCAGACATCCTCAGTATCTGCCAGTACCACGGCCACAAAATCGGCCTCCTGCTGTTCCCTGGCGGTTGGCTGTGCTGAGCGGGTGCTGCTCGAGGGCGCGGATTGCATATTTTCGCCCATATTTAGAATCAGGGACGGGTCAATGCCGAAATACATGCCAACCAGCGCCAGCAAAATGATCCCGATGCCGCCGCCTTTGACACCTCCGGGAATACGTCTCCCTCGTCTGTCTTCAATATTTGAACTTCTTCGCCCGTCTTTCCAGCGCATAATTCATCTCCGATTTGTTTATTTAGGACTTCGGAAAAAAATAATTATCCCATCCTGCTTGTCTTTTGCCCCGGCTTTTGTGTTGTGAAAAGGATTACATATTCACAATATGCGCTCCTTTTCACGCCTTGAATCCGGAACAATATCCGGCGCATTACGGGATAATTATTTTTTTTCGCAGCCCTAAAACCAAGTCGTACAATCAAAAATCGCAACCGCCCTTCATGCCTGATTGCACCTGAGACCTGAAAAACCGATCCAACTCTACTGGTTTGTCGAACACTGTATCGAACATGAAAAAAAACGACAAGATTTTTTCCTGACAGGGCATGGCTACATTTTCGCATTGACAACGTCTGTTTGTGCAATAAAGTGTTGATTTAAGCATGCACCTGAAAAAGCCTACAGACTAAATCCCGCAATCGTCATGCGGTCCGTCCGCCACAACGTTCGTGTGCTGAGGTTGTCGAACAGGTGCAGAGGCAAAGAGGCAAGCCGGACGAATGCAGGTTTTAGGCACAGGGAGGAGAGGACCATGTTGAGTGAAAAACAGGGCAGTATCCTTATCCGGCTGGCACGGCAGACTATTGCCGAACATACGCACCTGTCTGTTGACGATCCCGTGCAAAAGGAAGAACTTGCCGATCCGGATTTACAGGCAAAACGAGGTGTGTTTGTCACGTTGAATAAACACGGAGCCTTGCGGGGTTGTATCGGCAGTCTGGTCGGTCAGGAATCAATCGTTGGCGGCGTATGCAGGAATGCACTGAATGCGGCATTCCATGACAGTCGGTTCCCACCGGTTACGGCCGATGAGGTGCCTGAGCTGCACATTGATGTCTCCGTGCTGAGCGAACCGCGATCCCTTGCCTACGCCGACGGTCAGGACCTTATACACAAGCTGCGGCCACACATAGACGGGGTAATTTTACGGGCGCCAGGGGGTGCCGGGGCCACCTTCCTGCCCCAGGTCTGGGAGCAGCTGCCGGATCCTCAGCTTTTTTTAAGCCATCTCTGCCTGAAGGCCGGTCTGCCGCAGACGGCCTGGAAGTCGGGACAGCTTGAAGTTGACACCTACCAGGTACAGCACTTCGAGGAAAATGAATGAGTATTCCCAAAATAGAAATACTATTGTCTGCCGAACTCTCCCGGGAACTGGCTGAGATTTACGCCGGCATGGAGGCAGGCTATGATCAGGTGGCGGCAGAAGTCGGTCTCACCTGCCAGGGCTGCCCGGATAACTGCTGTGACTCCTATTTTCTTCATCACACCTACAGTGAATGGGCGTATCTCTGGCAGGGATTGCGCCAGCTCCCCGAAGAACAACGGGTGGCCATCACTGACCGGGCAAAAGAATATGTGGTGGCAAGCAAGGAAAAACTGGCCCGAAACGAGCGGCCGCAGATCATGTGCCCCCTGAACTTTGGTGGACTCTGCGGCCTGTACAAACATCGGCTGCTGGTCTGCAGAATGCACGGGATTCCGGCGACGATGACCCGCCCGGATGGTCAATCCATGCGCTTTCCCGGCTGTTTCCGCTGCCAGGAGATTGTTGAAAAACACTATCCGCAGCAGGAGGATGCTCCGGCCATGGACCGAACACCTCTTTTTCAGCAGATGGTCGCCGTCGAATCCCGGCTCCTTGGGGATAAGCGCCATCTCATGCCCCGGGTCAAGTTGACCATTGCTGAAATGATTGTCCAGGGACCGCCCACTGTACCTGTTCCCCACTGTGAACGCTGATTTTAATGCATAACCTGCTTGCGCAAACCTATGATCGGTTGCATGGTGGCAAGTGTCTCAGCCGGGCAGACGCTCTGCAACTGAGCCGGATCCCTGATCCCGGAGCGTTCTTTGCTCTGGCCGATACCATCCGCCGGGATTTCATGGGCAACCGGTTTCACCTCTGCTCAATCATCAACGCCCGCAGCGGCAACTGCAGTGAAGACTGCCGATTCTGCGCCCAGTCCCGTCGTCACACTACAGAAGTTGCGGCCTATGAGGTGATCGCAAAAGAGCAGGCCCTAAAACAGGCAAAAAATAGCGACCAACACGGGGTACGCCGTCTGTCCCTGGTGACCAGCGGCCGCAGGTTGACGGATGCCCAATTGGAAGAAATGCGTCCCCTGTATGCGGCCATTGCCGGGGAAACCTCTCTTGCTCTCTGCGCCTCCATGGGTCTGCTTGATGGAGATGGCTTGCAGAGGCTCAAAAAAATGGGCGTCAGCCGCTACCACTGTAATCTGGAAACAAGCGCGTCCTTTTTTCCCCGGGTATGCACAACCCACAGCCACCGGCAAAAGGCGCAGACGCTCAAGCAGGCTGAAAGGGTCGGCCTGTCGCTCTGTTCCGGCGGTATCATCGGCATGGGCGAATCCATGGAAGACCGGATCGATCTGGCCTTTGAACTGCGGGAACTGGGGGTGAAATCCATTCCCATCAATATCCTGACCCCGATTGCCGGCACACCCCTTGCCGACCAGTCCGCTCTTCCCCTGCAGGAGGTGTTGATGACCGTGGCCCTGTTTCGTCTGATCAACCCGGATGCCGTTATCCGCATGGCCGGAGGACGGCAACAGTTGGGCAGGGATCAATACCGCTGTTTTACAGCCGGAGCCAACGGTGCCATTGTCGGCAACTTCCTGACCACGGTCGGTTCCGGTATTGAAGATGATCTCCATGCCTTTACTGATCTCGGCTTTGTCGTCTCGGGCGAATAAGACTGCCTTATGCAATCCGCCATTCTCAATTATGACCGGGAGCATATCTGGCATCCCTATACCAGGGTGATCGATCCCCTGCCGGTGTACCCGGTCGAATCGGCAAAGGGGGTACGGATACGGCTGAAAGACGGCCGCGAACTGATCGACGGCATGTCCTCCTGGTGGGCGGCCATCCACGGATATAATCATCCGGTTCTCAATCAGGCTCTTCGGGATCAGGCTGAAAAAATGGCCCATGTCATGTTCGGCGGCCTGACCCACGAACCGGCGGTGGCACTGTCCGGAAAGCTTATCGAACTGACCCCGGACAGGCTGCAAAAAATATTTCTCTGTGACTCCGGTTCAGTCAGTGTTGAGGTGGCGATCAAGATGGCCCTGCAGTTTCAGCATGCACGCGGCCTGCCTGAAAAACATCGGCTGCTGACCGTTCGCGGCGGCTATCACGGCGACACCTTCGGCGCCATGTCGGTCTGTGATCCGGAGACCGGAATGCACACCAATTTTGCCGGGGCACTGGCAAAGCAGTTGTTCGCCCCCCGGCCCGAATGCCGGTTCAGTGCCCCATGGCAGAAGCAGGATATTGCCGAGATGGCCATTCTCCTTGAGCAGCATCAGCAGGAACTGGCAGCCGTTATCCTGGAACCCGTCGTCCAGGGCGCGGGCGGCATGTGGTTTTATCATCCCGGCTATCTGCGCGAACTGCGCGTGCTCTGCGATCACTTCGATGTTCTGCTGATTTTTGATGAGATCGCCACCGGATTTGGCCGTACCGGAAAACTCTTTGCCGCCGAACATGCCGGGGTCACGCCGGATATCATGTGTCTGGGCAAGGCACTCACCGGCGGCTACCTGAGTCTGGCCGCGACACTGAGCACAGATGAAGTCGCCCTGACCATTTCCGCGGCAGAGCCCGGGGTGTTCATGCACGGGCCGACCTTTATGGGCAATCCTCTGGCCTGCGCGGTTGCGGCCGCCTCTATCGACCTGCTGCTTGCGAATAACTGGCAGAAAAGGGTCAAGCGTATTGAAGAGCAGTTAGCCCGGGAGCTTGCGCCTGCCGCCGGCTTGCCCGCAGTTGAAGAAGTCCGGGTGCTGGGGGCAATCGGGGTGGTCGAGATGAAAAAGCCTGTAGATATGGCGCAGATGCAGCGTTTTTTTGTTGAACGAGGTGTCTGGATTCGTCCCTTTGGTCGCCTTGTCTACCTGATGCCTCCCTATAGTATCAAGCAGAAGGAACTTGGCCTTTTGACCTCGACGCTGCTTGAAGCTGTACAGACTCTGAATTGAAACCTTGAACTCGGAACGCAAAAAATGCAGGTTAAAAATCCCCTGATAAATAAAACAGTGCTTCTCATACTGGTAGCGGCGATATCCGCCCTGTTTCTCACCATGATCCACCAGTTTCTAATGGCCATTTTCATGGCCGGACTCTTTTCCGCCATGGTCAACCCTGTGTACGGATGGCTGAACCGGCGGCTCAACGGGCGGGAAAACCTGGCCTCGATGTTGACCATCAGCGGAATCGTTGTCTTGATCCTGCTGCCGCTCTCTATCCTCATCACCGTGGTTGCCGGCCAGGCGGTTCACGTCGGCCAGTCGGTCACCCCCTGGATAGAATCCTTTGTTCAGGAGCCGGGCGCCCTGACCCATTACCTCGAAAAAATTCCCTATTACCAGGAAATCCTGCCCTATCGTGATATGATTTTTGAAAAGGCGGGCCAGGCCGTGGGCATGATTTCCAACCTGCTGATTAATTCCCTGTCATCTATCACCAAAATGACGGTCAATGCCGTCTTTAACGTGGTGATCATGCTCTATGTGATGTTTTATTTTCTCACCATGGGCGACGTTCTGCTGGAAAAAATTCTCTACTACCTCCCCCTTGCCCACCATGACGAGGAACGGCTGCTGCAGCGGTTTACCTCGGTGGCCGGAGCGACCATGAAATCAACGCTGATTATCGGTTTGCTTCAGGGCGGACTCTGCGGATTGGCTTTTTATCTTGCAGGTATCCAGGGCGCGGTCTTCTGGGGCACGGTCATGGCGGTGATGTCCATCATCCCGGCATTCGGCACGGCCATTATCTGGGGACCGGCGCTGATTGTGCTCGCCCTGATCGGCGACATAAAAGGCGTCATTCTGCTGGCCGTCATTTGTGGAGCCCTGGCCGGAAATCTGGATAACGTACTCAGACCGCGACTGGTGGGCAAGGACACGGAGATGCCCGATCTTTTTGTTCTGTTCGGGACACTGGGCGGCATTGCCCTGTTCGGTATCCTGGGCATTATCATCGGGCCGATAATATCCGCCCTGTTTATTACCATCTGGGAGATTTACGGTGATGCTTTTCAGGAGTACCTGCCGGCGGTGGGAACCTTGAACAGACGGAAGAAGGAAACAGAGGATAAGGAAGAAGAACAGAAGCAGCTTCTTAAAAAATGAAGGTGCCCTAAAACCTGATACTTGCCGCTAAAACACTATGCGTCTCAGGAATAAGCTCTCTTTACCCGGCAAGAACGACCCGGTTTTTACCTTCGTTCTTGGCCCGAAGCAGCGCCTGATCGGCCTGATTAATGGTCGCGTGCAGATCAGGCTTCTCCCTTGACAACGGGGCAACCCCGATGCTCACCGTTGCGTTGAGCAGACCGACGGCTGTTTGTATCGGGGCGTCAACAATAACCCTACGTAGCCGTTCGCACACGTTCTTTCCCTGTTCGGCTCCCGCTTCCGAGAGCAGCAGGATAAACTCCTCGCCCCCGTATCTCCCGATCAGATCCTTTTCGCTCAAGGCGCCACGCATCCGCCCGGCAATGGCAATGAGCACCTCATCACCAACACTATGCCCATAGGTGTCGTTAATGGCCTTAAAATCATCAACATCCGCCATGGAGAGACAAAGCGGCGTGTTCTTCGCCCTGGCATCGGATACCAGTTTCTCGCTGCTTTCAAAAAAAGCACGCCGATTGTAGAGATCGGTCATGGGGTCAAAATGGGCGTAATGGAGCAACCGCCGCACCGGTCTTAAAAACCGCGCCGCAAGCAGGAAGAGAATGACAGTAATTCCTATGCTATATAAAAGCGCCTGGACAAGATGCCGCTGTTTGGCCTGACGAAAAATACCAATAAAATCATTTTCCGGTGCAACGACGGTCATAAGCCAGGGCCAGCGACTGTTGCCCGGAAAGGAACGAACGACAGCGAGATATTTCTTGCCGGCAGCGGCAAAATCAATGGTGGAACCCTCCAGAAGGGCTTTATTGTCCATGTTCTCGATTTTCGACCACAGGGTGGAGACAACACGATCACCTGATAGATCAGCAATATTCATCAGTTGCGAACGCCCCATTTTATCAAACTTTTTAATGATATTGATATTTGAATGCGCGGCCATGGCCCCGTCACGGGCCACAATAAAGGCAAAACTGTGGGCGCTGATTTTCCGATGGGCAAGGAAATCGGAAAGGCTGTTGATCTCGATATCAACCCCAAAGGCGCCGATGGCATGAGCGCCTCTGTCGAAAACCGGTATTGAGACGGTTATCCCGGGATCCCGGGACGTATAGAAAATATAGGGTCGGGTCCACAGCAACTTTTGCTGTTGGAATGCTGCGTACCAGGGCCGGCTTCGCGGATCAAACTCATCCTCAATCTCAGCCCGGGACTGGATCACAAAATCAGCATCACGCTGTATGATTTCTTCCCGCTTTCTGCCATGAGTAAAAGAGATAATCTTGGTCAGGTAATTGTTCCCCTGCAGGGAAGCTTGCCTGGTAACATAAAGAAATTTTCCATGGTTATCGCCATAGACCAGACCGGAAAATGCACCATCGTTTTTCAGCATTTCAAGAAGATACATCTCGAAAGAGGGTTTATCCTCCGGCGAAAGAATACCGGTTCCCACCAGACCTCTTGTAAGCCGGGCGCCATTTTCAGCAGCTTGCAAATGATGGCTGGCATTATATATAGCGCCATCGGCCAGCCGCCGCATCATCTCCCTGGCATGGGTAAGCAGAATCTCCTCTCCCATACCATGCTGCTTCAGCATAATAATACCGATGGCCAGACTCTGAAGAATAATCAGGGCAAAAAAAATCAGGTACGGAGCCGACCATGTATGTTTTGGATGCGGATAGAATTTCATGGCAGCCCTTCAGTGTATTCTCGACTTCGTTGGAGGTTTACCGGTAGGAAAAGAGTCGGAAGAAAACGAAAAAGTGGCGGTGCACTGCAGCCTAAACCCGTCAGAAGTGAAAGCCCGATTTGTTCCTGTTGTTCTTACGTTTTCCGCTGCTACCGTTTTGAACTTTGTCGAGCCTGTCATTATTGGTACAAAGAATTTTTACCACAGAGAAAAAGTCCTGTCAAAAAAGAACGTGAAATTCTCACCTTTATTGTAAAATAATGGATATTGTCTTTTACTTCCCGGCAGCCGTTTTCCCCCACTGCTCGTAAAAAACCAGGGCATCAAGATCCAGCCGGGGCAGCCAGCCGGCCTTTTCCAACTCCGGCATATCGGGAAAATGACTGACATGGCCTATGCAGAGATAGGCAATAACCGCCACGCAGTCGGGAAGGGAAAAAATATCGCGCAACTCCTGTTCATGAATAATTGATACCCAGCCGACGCCGATCCCCTCAGCCCTGGCTGCCAACCACAGATTCTGCACCGCGCAGACCGTTGAATACAGATCCATTTCCGGCTGAACGGTGCGGCCGATAACCACAGGGCCGGTGCGCTCCCGATCACAGGTGATGAGTAAATTGACCGGGGCCTCTCGGATACCTTCAAGTTTCAAGCTCCGGTAGGTTTCTTTTTTATCCCCGGGAAACATTTCAGCCGATTGGGCATGCGCTTTTTCAAAACCCTGATGAACCCGTTGCCTCGTTGCCGGGTTCCTGATAACAAGAAAATTCCAGGGCTGCATAAAGCCGACCGATGGCGCATGATGGGCGGCCCGGAGCAATTTGTTTAACAGTGCATCGGAAACCGGATCCTCGGTAAACTGGGCCCGGATATCACGGCGCTGCATAATTGCACGGTACACGCCTTCTTTCTGCTCGGGTGGAAAAACATAGCTGTTATTCATGGGTTTTTCATTCAGGTTAGATTCTTCTATTCTTATTACGCACGACCGACCGGACCAATAATCCGCCAACCAGTGCAGACCGGTGGGAATATACGGTATTTAGCCGAAGTCGGCAATCTCACTTGTACCAATTCGGCAAAAAAATTTGAAATGGGAAGATAAAATGCCCAAGGCAGAACAACCTGAAAAATGACATGCACAAAGCCATAATCTGTTCATCTTTTAAACCGGATTTTTTCAAGCAATTCCAATAACCGACCCTGAAGCAGGGCGCCGGTAAGGATATACAACGACAATATAAGGGTAAAGCTCCAACCAAAATAATCTATCATCATCGGCAGTAAAGGAAGTTTGATGGTTCGAGCGGAGAAAAAGACCACAATCAACCCATCCCGCATGCCGTGGCTGCGCAGATCTTCAAGCAGCGGATACCAGGCATACATAGGCCCATGGCTGATTATCCCGGCTGCCAGCGCCCAGAGCCATCCCTGCAACCCGCTTTCCCGGCCAAGGTGCCGGGCAATCTGCCTGGGCTGTAAAAAATAATTGAGCAGGGCGGTAAAGAGGATGACGGCAGCAAAAATCGGCAGAACTTTCAGGAGAACTGCCCCGCTTTTTCGCAGGGAAAGCAGGGTGGATTGGCTATCAACAAAAAAAAGAATCCCATAAACGATGAGTATAAACAAGAAAAAATATTTGCCCCGGAAGACAAAGGCCTTGCCCTGTTTTTTCATAACAACACCCGCAGGGTAAGGGTTGTCAGCACGGCAATTATCATGGTAAAAATAAACGCCAGAACGTTACGATACAGGACAAAACGCCCCCCGAACACATCCACCTCCGCCGGCAGCTGGATAAATCCCAGGGTCACCCAGGACAGAATAAATGCCGTCACCGCATAAAGGGAAATACCCTGTGCCAGCAATTCGCCGCCAAGCAGGTAACTGACCACGGGGTTTCCGGCCGCAGCAGCGCCGACAAAAGTCCCTATCACGGTATCGACAAGGGCATTACCCCGAAACAGGGAGGCTAACATCTTCGGCGTGATCAGTACCTGAAAGAGGCCGACCAGACCGATAATTCCTAATAACAGGGGGGCCATGGCCAAAAAGGAAAGACTGCTTTTTTTCAGTACCTTCGGGAAAGAAGGCCTCTGTATTTTTTTATGTTGATTTTTCATGACAGCTCATTGGCACCTGACATACTTACGAACGCATTCCTTCTTTTTCCCGGTCAACAACCACAAATTCAGGAAAAAGGCCTGTTCCAGGGGATAAACAGAACTCAGCAAGTAGGCAATCAACACCCCTCCGACGGCATCCAATACTATATTGAAATGCTGATAAAAAAAATCAATAGGCTTATTTCCAAACTGCGTGATCCAAACCGGTACAAACCATAATCATGAATGTCAATGAGAACAATGCAAGATCCGGGGTAATCAACCCTGTTCTTCGCTTTCGTTATATAATAATACTTTAAAAGTTTGATGAATCTCGTAACAAATGCATGCGAAGCCATTATCGGAAAAGGGATAGTCTCAATCAGCACTCAAAATCATGTCGTTGAAGAAACAGCAGCCCGTGAGCTTCAACGAAGCGAGGGAGAATATGTGATCGTCAGTATTCAGGATACCGGTCCCGGTATTTCAAAACACGACATAGACCATATATTTGAACTGTTTTACACCAAAAAAGTTATGGGAAAAAGCGGCACCGGTCTCGGGCTGACAGTTGTCTGGAATACCCTGAAGGATCATAATGGAAAGATCGTAGTGGAAAGCAATGATCAGGGAACATGCTTTCAACTGTTCTTTCCAGGGACCAGGGAAAAAGATGGTTCACGAATTGAGAAGAATGAAACAACGGAATTGAGGGGTCACGGTGAACACATCCTGATCGTTGATGATGATCCCGACCTCAGAAACATAGCATGTAAGATGCTGCAACGCATGGGTTACAGGGTCGACTGTGTCGAATCTGGGGAATTAGCCGTCGCGTTTGTCAAGGATCATCCCGTTGACCTGCTGGTCATCGACATGATCATGGACCCGGGTATAAACGGTCGTCAAACCTATGAAAATATTCTTCCTCTTTATCCGGGACAAAAGGCGGTTATCACCAGCGGATTTTCAAAAAACGCCGATGTAACAAAAACCATCGAGCTCGTGGCAAGCGGATATATAAAAAAGCCATACTCCATGCATCAATTAGGGCACCTGGTCGCTGAAGCCCTGTCGCAATAAATACAAAACACAATTTCCCGGCAAGGTTGATTATACCGAGCCCGCCGACCAAACCAGAGCCAACAGGGCAAGGCCGTCGATTATCAGGCTGATCCCAACCAGCAGACCGACCAGCCAAACCGAACTAAAGGGCCAGTTGACAAGAAAAACTACGGCCAGTACCAGGGAAATGATCCCATTGATCAAGGTCCAGATCCAACCTCTCATAGGACGCAGAACAAAGGCAAAGCTTATCCCGGCAAAGCCGTCCAGCAAAAAATAAAGAATTAGCAGCAAACCAAAGGCGGCCGCACCGGCAAGGGGGTATAAGGCAATGAGCAGGCCGATGCTGATGAGAAAAAAAGGCTTGAGCCAAGCCAGACCGGAACGAAAATAATTCAGCCAGGTCAAGTACCCGGCAATGATTCCGGCCAGAATAAGTAAAATTGCTATCAGCAGAGAAAGGGTTATCGACATGACCTGGGGCAGGATCACTCCAATCAGTCCGACCAGAATAAGGCCGAAGGCAAACCGTTTTGTCTGTCTGCGCAGCCGCGGGTCCATAAAGAGTTCCATTTCAATTATGCTCATTTCATCCTCCTGTACAATACTGTCTGCTTTTCCTTCCTGCGGTGAAAAGATTGCAGAATGTTGCAAGCGCCTGCTTGAAAAACCAGTGCAATGCGTTATTCTTTAGACATAAGCTCAAAACTTCTTTTAGAGTAAAAAATAATCACAGTTCACAGGGAGGCAATACCATGGCAAAAGTAATCACAGCTCTCTATTCAGCCGACGCCACCGTGCAAAACGTCGTTGATGATCTCATTAACATCGGACTGCCCGCAGAAAAAATTCTTGCCGATGAAGAAAAAAAAGAGGTGAAGATCATTGCCGGAGCCTCTATTGAAGCGGAAATCAGAGAAACGCTGAAACGACATAAACCAGACCAGGTCAGCGTCCATACCCTGGAAGAAAAGAATATGGCGGAAACTTTGACCGCAAAATATCTTTCCGCTGATACCCTGCAAAATGTTGTTGATGACCTGATCAATATAGGGTTACCCGCAGAAGAAGTTTTTGCCGACAAAGAAAAAAAGACAGTCAAAGTCATTGCCCCCAAGGTGACTGAAGCAGAAATCAGGGAAGTGCTGAAACGGCATGATCCAATCCGGGTAGAATAATTTCTTTCTCGGCCCGGGAAAGGGTGGTTGACACAAGACTGAAAAACTGCGCCCTCTGTTGAGGATCCGTCACTTCCTTTTATTTGAAATGACGCAGAGCAGCGCTGGGAGAACTTCGGGGTGTTTGCCATTCTTTTGTTCTACCCTAAACCTCGTTACACCGCTTGCGGGTAAACGAAAATTCTTTACATACAGAATTTTCATAACAGCGGAGTGGTGTCATTGTTTTTTTTGTGGGGAATTTGGTGATCCAAAACAGGAATGCACCTGTACTGCCGTGCAAATGCAGCGGTATCGCAGCAGGCTTTCCGGCCCCCTGCTTGATCGGATAGACCTGCATGTGGAAGTTCCGCCGGTCCGGTGGAAGATCTCAGCGAGATGCAGGAGAGGGAGAGTTCAGCGGAAATAAGAAAACGGGTCAATGCGGCCCGGAGCCTGCAGTTTCGACGATTTGCCAAAAATAAACAGGTCCTCTGCAACGCCCAGATGGGATCCAGTCTCATAAAGAACTGCTGTCCTGTTGATGAGCAATCAACCCGCCTGCTGCACCAGGCCGTGGATAGCCTCGGCCTTTCCGCCCGCGCCTATCACCGGATACTGAAAATCGCCCGCACCGTGGCCGACCTTGAGGGTGTGGAACAGGTCACATCAACCCATGTGAGCGAGGCCATCCAGTACCGGCGTATGCGATATGAAGAGGGCTGACCAACAAATGATAAACGCAGGGTAACACCCTTGCCGCCATCAGGACACATTGAGGAATTCGGGAACTTGCCGCATGTGTATTATTTATTGTCACCGGAAATTAGAGGAATATAGGATTTTCCCCGCCCGCCCCAACGCTCCAGGTTCGGTGTTAATGCCGGGGCGCATTGTACCGCTCCCCGTCCGTCACACTGTTTGCGATTTAAAAAAACCGCAAACAGTCCGCCGGCTGGTCCGCTCGCATAAGGCAATTATGTTAGAAATAAAAAGGGTCGGAGTAAAATTAACCGCACGTTCATCTATCTGAAATTTAATAGTATTTAATTTCACTCTGACCCCATTTATTTCATTTATTTCCTTCAATATTTTTTTTGTCATGAACCCACGGGCATTACGTGATTTTCTTTTGATGAGTCCGGTCCGGTCGTTGTGCTTTGGCGATTTCGATTATTGTTTCCAGGCGGACAACTCGTTTGTCCACCTCCCCGGTATACGATTCAAGACGCTCCACACTTCTGTTCAGCCGTTTCACCTCGTCGGTGAGCTTGAGCATGTCAATCAGCAAATCCTTCCAGCTTCCCATCATGCGGCTCCGGTGGACAGTTTTTCCAAAGTCGCATCAAGGCGTTCCCTGGTGTTGCGTGTATCCTCAATGGCCTCTTTGAGTCTTGCTGCGACAAGTTCCAGAAGTTCTGATTCCTCCATGTCAGAGGGTGATCCGGGATTATAGGCGGCAATGGCCTTGCGCACCATTTCCGCTGCTGATGTGTTTTCCTGTCTGGCCAGCGTCTCAAGTTTTCTCGCATGACCGGGAGAGATCATAAATTGCTTCCGAACCAGTTTCTCAGCAACCTGCATGTGTTGTCCTCCGTAAAAATCAGGGTTGTTTATCCTGTAACCAGTATACACATGCTTAACGTCATACACAAGTTTTTTCCCGGTTGGATTTTTCAGTGAAAAATTGCCTCGAAAACGGTTGATTTTGGCCGATATTGTTGTTTTTTTGTCAATAATATCAAAAGCATGCTGGATTCCAGCAAACTGATATATATACATAAACTACCACATAGAATACCACCACCACCTGTGGTCAGGGTGGTGGTGGTATTGAAAATTGAATTGAAAAGAAACGGGTCGTAATGACGACCTAAAAAGGACCACCTGTGCTAACCCGAATTTGACCACCCCGAGCTTTGGTTAAAAGATGACGGTCCCATCCATGCCCCGGCCGGT
>JANTGH010000080.1 GCA_024763055.1 Desulfobulbaceae bacterium | reverse complement strand
GCGGATAGATTTTATGGGTCATGATAAAGTATAGCATATGACCCCTTGGTAACTATCTGAAATTAAAGAATCCAACTGAATTTTGTGATCATAGGATTTTTCAATTCCAGCACTATACTTAATTAACAAATGGAAGTCGGAATAAAATTAAATCACAAGAAAGCTGATAGCCGCATTCTTCCCCTCCCATCTTTTGATCATCTATTCAAAACTGTTTCTCAGCCTACCGGGAACGACCGACGCCTTTATGCGCAATACGAACACCCGTTCTCCTTAATCTTTGCCGGAGCTTATTCCTAAAAAGCCCAAATTTCAACCATCAACCTCTTAGTGCAATATTGTTTTTATCAATCGTCACTGTCTCTGCAGAGCCATCATGCCTGTCATTGCAAAAATTATTTTCTCACACGGAAAAAGGGGTCCTGTCGCGACATTTTCCAAATCTTTTTGAAATGAAAAATGAAGTAGAGTACCATGGTTGATGGAATCGTCAAAAGTCATCAAATCGGTAACTGCATTGTGATCATTTCTTCATCCTATGCTGCAAGGGAAGACTTTTGATCAGGAATCCAAATAATATCTTAACCAGGCGTCTTTACATGGACACCCGACAACACCACCCGGGTGTGACGATTGCCCCTGTCATTCCCGCGGTCGCCCAACCAGTCATTCCCGCAGTCTGTTGGGCGGGCATCCAGGATACGGGTCTTTACACAATCATTTCCCATGGACACCCGACAACGACATTCGGGTGCGACGACTGCCCCTGATAAAGGAGCCTTACCATGACATTGTTACCGCCGCATAAGACAAAAATCGTCTGCACTATCGGTCCGGCATCGGATTCATCGGCAATGATTGTGCAGATGATCGAAGCCGGCATGAATGTGGCCAGGCTCAATTTTTCTCACGGCGATTTTCCCGGGCACGGCGAGGTGATCAAAAAAATTCGCGCCGCCGCCGACAAAGCCGGGAAAAGAATAGCCATCATTGCCGACCTGCCCGGGCCTAAAATGCGAATCGGCCACTTTGCCGAGGAACCGATCCACCTGCGCAGGGGTGATCAATTTATCCTCACGAGTGATGAAATATCCGGCAAAAAAGAACGGGTTTCCATCACCCTGAAAACCCTGCCGCAGGCGGTTCGTCCCGACAACATTCTCTTTCTGGCCGATGGTCTTGTCGAGTTGCGGGTAGACAAAGTGGAAGGCGCGGATATTATCTGCACGGTTCGAGTCGGCGGGGAACTCCGGTCAGGAAAAGGGCTGAATATTCCAGGCATTGACCTTGGGGTCAGTGTCTTTACCCCAAGGGACCGTGAATGTATGCAGTTTGCCCTTGAACATGGGGTTGATGCCGTCAGCCAGTCTTTTGTTAACTCAGGAACTGACATTGAAGAGGTGCGTCGGGCAGCCCGTGAGATGGGATATCGCCCGTTTATTATAGCCAAGATTGAGCGTGCCCGCGCCCGTGACAACATTGACGAAATTCTTGCAGTCGCGGACGGAATCATGGTCGCCCGTGGTGATCTCGGGGTCGAGATTCCCATTGAACAGATTGCCGTTGCCCAGAAGTTCATCACCCGCAGGGCCAACCTGCATGGCAGGCCGGTTATCACCGCCACCCAGATGCTGATGTCCATGACCCGTAACCGCAGACCGACCAGGGCCGAGGCCACTGATGTGGCCAACGCCATTTTAGACGGCACCGACTGCGTCATGCTTTCCGAAGAATCGGCCATGGGCGACTATCCCCTGGAATCGGTGCAGATGCTGGCAAAAATTGCCGAGGCTACCGAACCCCACCGGCCGCCGCGGCATTACGACCGCGCCCTCGAATGCCTGAGCGGACCCGTACCACAGGCAAGCATGGTCGACTCCATCACAAGAGGTGTTGAGCACATTATTGATGAGCTGAAAAACATTGCCGCAGTGCTTGCGCCGACGGCCAGCGGTCATACCGCCCGCAGTTTGAGCAGGTTTCGGCTGCCGACCTGGGTCCTTGGTGTAAGTCAAAGTGAAAAAACATGCAGAGAACTCCTCTTTTCCTATGGAACCTGGCCGGTATTGGAGCCGGATCATCCTGAGGACTGGACGGAACTTGCGCGTGGCTATGGTAGAGAGTTTTTACTTGCGGGCGACTTTATGATCCAGACCGAAGGCCCCTCCCCTGCCCACCCTGGCGCCAATCATAAAATGGAAATTATCCCCCTGTCTTCAGGCGGAAAACTGTCAAGCTCTTTAGATAAGGAGAAAAAATGAGTATTCATCCGCTGGCGGGTAAACTGCCGCCCAAATCCATGCTGGTCAACGTTCCGGAGTTAATTTCAGCCTATTACACCCTGACCCCGGATGCCGGAAAGGAAGGCGAACGCATCAGCTTCGGCACCTCGGGTCATCGTGGCAGCTCGCTGAAACGAAGTTTCAATGAACAGCACATTCTGGCAGTGACCCAGGCCCTCTGTGAGTATCGCGTCCAGGCGGGAATCGATGGAACTCTTTTCATGGGCATGGATACCCATGCCCTGTCCTGGCCGGCCCAACTCACGGCCCTGCAGGTGCTGGCCGCAAATGGTATAGATGTCCATATTGCCAAAAATTTTGGATATTCGCCGACCCCGGTCATCTCTCGTGCCATCCTTACCCACAATCAAAAACAGGGGCCACGTTGTGACGGCATCGTCATCACGCCTTCACATAATCCGCCGGATGACGGCGGTTTCAAATACAATCCACCCGAAGGAGGCCCGGCCGGCACGGATGTGACCAACTGGATCCAGGACCGGGCCAATGGTATCCTCGAAGATGGCCTGCAGGCAGTCAAAAAGGTATCCCTGCAGGCGGCTCTGCAAAGCGAAAATATCAAAGAATATGACTTTATCACCCCTTATGTCGATGATCTTGAAAATATTATCGACATGGCGGTCATCAAAAATGCACAAATTCATATCGGCGCCGATGCCATGGGAGGCGCCGGCCTTGCCTATTACGGCGCGATTGCAAAGCGTTACGGCCTCAACATGGAAGTCTTCCATGATACCCTCGACTCAACCTTTTCCTTTATGCACTGCGATAAGGACGGCAAGATTCGCATGGATTGCTCCTCGCCCTATGCCATGGCCGGCCTGGTGCAACATAAGGATAATTTTGATATCGCGTTCGGCAACGACACCGATTTTGACCGGCACGGGATCGTCACTCCCAGCATGGGGTTGATGAATCCCAACCACTACCTCAGCGTTGCCATTGCCTATCTTGCAGGGAACCGGCCGCAATGGAACAAAGAGGCAGGCATCGGCAAAACCCTGGTCAGCAGCTCAATTATTGACCGGGTGGCCGCGGAGTTAGGCAGAAAGGTGGTCGAGGTACCGGTCGGATTCAAGTGGTTTGTCGACGGCCTGCTTGACGGCTCCATTTTCTTTGGCGGCGAGGAAAGCGCAGGCGCAAGTTTTCTTCGCAAAGACGGCACGGTATGGAGCACCGACAAGGACGGGATCATCATGAACCTGCTGGCCGCTGAGATCACCGCCAAAACCGGCCGGGATCCCGGCAACCATTATAAAGAACTTACCGCCCGATTCGGGGAACCCATTTATGCGCGCATCGAAGCGCCGGCGTCCCCTGAGCAAAAAAAGGTTTTAAAAAACCTTTCACCCGATGACGTCAAGGAAACCACCCTTGCCGGAGAACCAATCAAGGCTATCCTCACCCGGGCTCCGGGCAACAACGCGCCCATCGGCGGTCTGAAGGTGGTTGCCGACAACGGCTGGTTTGCCCTGCGTCCTTCGGGCACCGAGGATATTTACAAAATCTATGCCGAGAGTTTTATAGATCAAGCGCACCTGCATCGTATCCAGCAGGAGGCCCAGGCCATGGTGGATGTCCTGTTATAGAGGTTATCCCAAAACGAGCCGGGCATAACCAGTCGCCAACAATATCTATAATAGTTCACCGAGGACAATGTTTTGGGATCAAGCCAAGGCCCGAATCAATATCTTTGCTGGCATTCCAGAACGAACCCCGACATCCAACAAGAAAAAAATATCAAAGATTACAGGCAGTTGCTATCGAAGATCCAATGAATAAACGAACAATTCTGGTCGTTGATGACAGCGCAACCACACGGAACATACTGAAAAAAGAATTTATCGATGCCGGCTACGAAGTCCTGACGGCGGAAAACGGCATGGTTGCCCTATCCATGCTTGCCTGGATGAAAAAAAAACCCGACCTTATCACTCTGGATATCGATATGCCGAAAATGAATGGATTTGAGGTTTGCCGAAAACTCAGGGAAGAATACGATGTCCGGAAAAACTCAGAAAATCAACCTGTTCCCATACCGATCATATTTATCTCCGCCAATGATTCCCTGGAAAATCGCCGGGCCGGATTTCATCTTGAAGTTATCGACTTTGTTACCAAACCGTTCCAGCCCGGTACGATAACAAAAATCGTTAATAAAATCCTCAATCCCAAACAACAATTTACCGGACTACATGTCCTTGTGGTCGACGATTCATCATCAATCAGACGAATAATAAGCCAGATTTTACGTCGTCTGGGAACCAGGGTCACCGAGGCTGAGAATGGACTGCAAGCCTTGTCCATAATCGAAGAACGAACAGATTCCTTTGATCTCATTATCACCGATTACATGATGCCGGAAATGCGCGGCGATGAATTTTGTCGACTAATCCGGCAAAAGGACCGGGAAAACAATATTCCGATTATTATTGTCAGTGCCTTCGATGATAAAAACCTGATTATTAACTTTTTTAATTCCGGGGCCACTGATTATCTAAACAAACCATTTATCGAAGAAGAACTCTACGCCCGCCTGCAAAGTCACCTTCAGGTTCATGCCTATTCCAGACAACTGGAAGAGTTAAATCAAAAGTTGCGCTTTCTTGCCGAGAGAGATGATCTTACAGGTGCCTTCAACAGAAGATTCTTTCAAAAACATCTACAGAACTCCTTTGCGCATGCCGTATCTACACGGCAGGATCTCTGTTGTCTATTTTTTGATCTTGATTATTTCAAACAGGTCAATGATCAATGCGGACATGCCTTCGGCGATTTTATTTTATCCGAATTTGCTTCTCTGGTGGACAACAGCCTGCAAAAAGAAGCAATCCTTGCAAGATACGGCGGAGAAGAATTTGTTGCCCTGTTACCGGAAATTTATTTTCAAAAGGCATGCCGAATTGCTGAGGATATCCGCCTTTTGGTACAGGAACATATTTTCAGTCAGAACGATATATCAAAACAAATCACTACAAGTATTGGCGTTTCGTCTCTAATAGCTCATAAACCGAAGAACGGTGAGGAGTTGCTCTCCATGGCGGACCAGGCGATGTATAAAGCCAAAACCAATGGTCGTAACCGGGTTTGCAGTTAAAAGGAGTATCACCTAAATCCTGCAGTTATCCGGCATTCGAACGTCGATACAGGCACATCTACTGTGTCGGCTTCACGAATTTCGTGCTCGATGTACAAACAGTACACCTGTGCCGAAAGTCTCTCGGAGTCTCGCAGGCTCGCTTACCTGCCTCCTTGTATCTGCACCTGTCCCAACGTTCTCGGTGCATGAACAGTGATGCGGCTTGACCGCATGACGACTGCAGGATTCAGGTATCATTATTTTACCCGGCAAGGCATACCGGCTCTTGACAAGCGCCTGCATTTCCCCGGTACCTTTGCCGTCTCGTTTTCCGAAAAACACTTGTTGATTTGTGCTGAAATGTAGTATGAATATCTTCGTTTGCCCCTCGCTTCCAGTGATGCCGAACAGAAATGCGGTTGTTTTTTCACTTTATCTTCAGGCTATTCTCCTGATTGCAGTTTACCAACCAGGTATCATCTGAAAGATGAGGCATCTTTACTGACATCAACTCCTTTATTCACAGGCCATTTATGAAAACAGGCAAAAAAAATCAAATGTATTTTGATCGCCGCAAATTCCTGCAGATCGTCGCCGTTGCCGGGGCCGCCGGAGCCGGCTGGGCTCTTGGCCTGAACCGGAACACCTCCCGCTATAAAGTTGTTCAAAAAAGTCAGCCCATGATGGGCACAATACTGAACCTGACCCTCTACGGTCCGGAAAAAAACGTCCTGGAAACGGCTGTCGAAACAACTATTGACCGTATGCTTGCCCTGGAACGACAGCTCAGCAGGCATGATGAAGGCAGCGAAATCGCGACTCTGAACCGAACCGGCACACTATCCCAGCCAAGCCGGGACGCGCGGACCGTGCTTGAGCTGGCCCGCTTTGTCAACGACAAAACAAGGGGCGCCTTTGACGTCACCGTACTGCCGCTTGTCAAGCTGCAGCAAAGCGGCAAGGTTCCCGACCGATCATCCATCCAGGAAGCGCTTGCCCTGACCGGATTTCACCACCTGACAATTGGTGAGGAAAAAATCACCCTTGCCCGTGCCGGTATGGGTATCACCCTGGACGGTATCGGTAAGGGATATATTGTCGATCAGGGCGTTGAAGCGCTCAGGCAAAACGGATTCGGCTCCGCCTATGTTGAGGCCGGCGGAGATTTAATGGTCACCGGCAACAAGCCGGGGAACCAGCCATGGCGGATCGGTATTCGTAACCCGCGTCCCTCCTCCTCCGGCGAGCTGATGGTGCTCAAAACCAGTAACCATGCCGTCGCCACTTCCGGTGATTACATGCAGGCCTACGCCGCCGATTACTCGCGTCATCATATTGTTAATCCCAGGACGGGTTACTCGCCGCCCGAGCTGGCAAGCGCCACCATTACCGCCCCCACGGTCGCCCTGGCT
Organism: Desulfobulbaceae bacterium; assembly: GCA_024763055.1. Taxonomy (GTDB): domain Bacteria; phylum Desulfobacterota; class Desulfobulbia; order Desulfobulbales; family Desulfobulbaceae; genus DRLX01. The sequence goes on along the minus strand of JANTGH010000080.1, from coordinate 9,987 downwards.
GATGGTCTGGCCACCGCCGCCATGGTCATGGGCCATAAACAATCCATTGCCATGCTGAAGAACATGCCCAACTGCGAAGGGTATTTCATCGACAAAGATCTTCATCATTACCAGAGCGCTGGCTTTTCGGGTTGACATGAGCGTATTTCATCTCAAAAGAGGGTTGAACCTGCCCCTTGCCGGCAAACCCAGGCAGGAAATCAGCGCGGGAAATCCCGTGCAGACAGTGGGCCTGTTAGGTGATGATTTTGTCGACCTGCGGCCCCGGTTTTCCGTTGCCGAAGGTGACCAGGTGGCACTTGGCCAATGTCTGTTTATCGACAAAAAAAATCCGGGCGTCCGCTTTACCGCTCCTGCGGCCGGAGAAGTCGTTAAAATTCAGCGCGGCCCCAAACGAAAGTTTGAGGCCATTATCATCCGGGTCGACGGTGATGAAGAACGGCTTTTTCCCATTCCTGCGGATTTCGGCCCGGACGGATTGAGCGGCGAAGACATCCGGGACACCATGATCAAGTCCGGTCTCTGGACGGCCCTGCGCACCCGCCCCTATGACAAAATCCCGGCTGTTGACGCACGTCCCAATTCCCTCTTTATTACGGCCATGGACACCCGGCCCCTGTCCGCGGACCCGGCAGTGATTATCGACGAGCATCCGGAGGATTTTTTATTAGGCCTGAAAATGGTCCAGCGGCTGGCGCCGACCACCTATCTCTGCACCGACGGCAGCCCGGAGATTCCGGGCCGGGACATCGGCGGTATCATCCACGCTGAATTTCACGGTCCCCATCCAGCCGGACTGCCCTCAACCCATATTCATTTTCTTGATCCGGTCCACCAGAAAAAAACAGTCTGGTCCATCGGCTATCCCGACGTGATCGCCGTCGGCCATCTTTTTCGCACCGGCCGCCTGATGACCGAACGAATTGTCTCCCTGGCAGGACCGGCCATGGAGAATCCACGCCTGATCAAAACCAGAGTTGGGGCAAATTTACTGGATCTCTGTCCGCTGGAGGCGCAAAACAAGGACATTCGCCTGCTTTCAGGTTCCGTGCTCAACGGCCGACAGTTCAGTAAAGCCGACAGTTTCCTCGGCAAATATCACCACCAGATCTGCGCTTTGTACGAAGGTGATGGCCGTGGTCTGTTCAGCTGGCTGATGCCCGGCCGGGACAGGTACTCTACCAAGAGACTTTTTTTCTCCGCCTTTATGCATAAAAAATCCTTTGGTATGACCACGGCGACCTGGGGAGGACGCCGGGTCATCTTCCCGCTCGGTGTTTATGATGAGGTAATGCCCATGGATTTTGTCATCACCTCTCTTCTGAAAAGCCTGGCCACCGATGATCTGGAAAAGGCGGCAGCCCTTGGTGTCCTGGAACTGGTCGAAGAGGACCTGGCGCTCTGCTCCTTTGTCTGCCCGGGAAAAAATGATTTTGGTCCCATGCTGCGGGCCATGCTGACGAGAATCGATAAGGAATGCTGACAACACCCTGTAATAGAGCGTAGATAGAGATACTGAATGAAACTGCTTGAAAAACTTTTCGACCGGGCCGCCCCCCATTTTCAGCCCGGCGGCCGCCTGCACCGCTGGTTTCCCCTGTTTGAGGCCACGGATTCCTTTCTGCTGGGCAGCGGGGAGCGGGCAGCCACAGCGCCGCATGTCCGTGATGCCATGGATCTGAAACGGATCATGATCTCCGTTATCGTGGCGCTTTTGCCCTGTGTCATCATGGCAATCTGGAATACCGGCTACCAGGCCAACAGCGCCCTTGCCGCCATGGGCCTTCCCTGTCCCGGCGGCTGGCGTGGGCACCTGCTGGCGGCCGTGGGATGCAATCCCGACAGTCTTGTCTCCAACCTGTACCATGGCGCCCTTTATTTTGTACCGATTTATCTGGTCAGCGTCCTGGCCGGCGGCCTGTGGGAATGCATCTTCAACCTGGTGCGCGGCCATGAAATGTCCGAGGCATTTCTGGTCACCAGCCTGCTGTTCGCTCTGATTCTGCCGCCCACCATTCCCCTGTGGCAGGTAGCGTTAGGCATCAGCTTCGGGGTCATATTTGCCAAAGAGGTGTTCGGCGGTGTGGGCATGAATTTCATGAATCCGGCCCTGGCGGCCCGTGCCTTTATCTTTTTCGCCTATCCCGGACAGATGAGTGGTGATCAAATCTGGACGGCCGTTGACGGTGTTTCCAGCGCCACCGCCCTTTCCACCCTGGCCTCCGGTACTCCCGGTCATGCCCTGTCCAACCTGCACATCTCCTGGTGGCAGGCCTTTATCGGCACCATCCCCGGATCCATGGGTGAAACATCAACCCTTGCCTGCCTGATAGGCGCCGCTGCCCTGCTTGTAGTCGGGATCGCCTCCTGGCGGGTGATGTCAGGGATGCTGCTGGGGGGGATCGGCTGCTCACTCCTCTTTTTTATGGTCGGCAGCGAAGTTAACCCCATGTTTTCGGTTCCACCTCACTGGCACCTGGTCCTGGGCGGATTTGCCTTTGGTCTGGTCTTCATGGCGACCGATCCGGTAACCGCTCCCCATACCTTTACCGGCAGATGGATATATGGAGTTCTGATCGGGGTGCTGGCAATTATCATTCGAATTGCCAATCCCGGCTTTCCCGAAGGCGTTATGTTAGCGATCCTGCTCGGTAATGTCTTTGCCCCCCTGCTGGATTACTTTGTCGAACAGGCCAACATCAAAAGAAGGATGCTCCGCCATGGCTAAGGAATCCTTTTTCAAACCGTTTTACTCGGTCCTGGTCCTGGCCTTTGCCTGTTCCTTTCTGGTCTCCCTGGCCTCGGTCGGCCTGCGTCCTCTGCAGGAAAGCAACCGGGCCCTGGAACGCAAAAAAAACATCCTCCTGGCCGCGGGACTGTTGCATGGAGACACAAAAGATAAAGATATCGATACATTATTTGCCCAGGTTGAACCACGGATCATCGATCTTGCCACCGGCGCCTTTGTCTCCCCCGAAACTATCGATCCAAAGACCTTTAACCAGCCGGCATCGACAAACGACCCACAACTCAGCCGGCCTCTGCCCAAGGACAAGGACATCGCCGGACTGCGACGGCTGGAAAAATATGCATTGGTCTACCTGGTCAAGGACAAGGGCAAACTGAAACAGGTTGTCCTGCCTGTCCGCGGCAAGGGACTCTGGTCAACCATGTACGGCTACGTCGCCCTGGATAGCGACCTGCGCACCATCGACGGCATTGCCTTTTATGAACACGGTGAGACCCCCGGCCTGGGTGGCGAGATTGAAAACCCCGCCTGGGAGGCCGGCTGGCAGGGAAAGAAGCTCTATGATGACCAGGGCAAGGTAGCCCTGAAAGTTACCAAAGGGGCCTCCAAAACCAAAGGAGAGGCCGCATCCTACGAGGTGGACGGCCTTTCCGGGGCAACCCTGACCGGGAACGGGGTCCAGCGGCTGTTTCATTTCTGGTTTGCCGGCCAGGGTTTTAAGCCCTTTCTTAAGCGGCTCCGAAGCGAGGAGGGAAAAAATGGCTGAAACAACGACCCGGGAGCTTCTGCTCCGTCCCATTTTTCACAGAAATCCGATTGCCCTGTTGGTCTTGGGGATATGTTCGGCACTCGCGGTTACCGGCAAGATGGACACCGCCTTTGTCATGTCCGTCTGCGTGACGGTGGTGGTCGCCTGTTCCAGCTTTGTCATCAGCCTGGTACGCCACCACATCCCCAGCTCGGTACGAATAGGCATCCAGATCATGGTCATTGCCACCATGGTTATTCTGGTCGATCAAGTCCTCAAGGCCTTTCTGTTTGACCTTTCCAAACAGTTGTCCATCTATGTAGGCCTGATCATTACCAACTGCATCGTCATGGGCCGGGCGGAAGGATTTGCCATGAACAACCCGCCCAAGGCCAGCTTTATCGACGGCCTGGGAAACGGCCTCGGCTATGGATTCATTCTGATGACGGTCGCCTTTATCCGGGAGCTGTTTGGTTCCGGTTCCCTGTTCGGCGTTGAAATCCTCAAACTGACGTCAAACGGCGGCTGGTATGTCCGAAACGGTCTTTTTCTGCTGCCGGCCAGCGCCTTTTTTCTCATTGCCCTGCTCATCTGGTTTATGCGCACGGTGGATCCTGACCAACAGGAGAACAACTGATGGGTCATTATCTCAACATAATCTTCACCTCGCTCTTTATTGAAAACCTGCCGCTTTCTTTTTTTCTCGGGATGTGCACCTTCCTTGCCATCTCGAAAAAGGTCAAAACCGCTGCCGGCTTAGGCATCGCCGTACTGACGCTGACCGCGATCACCGTGCCGATCAACAATTTCATCCTCAATGACCTGCTCAAGCCCGGCGCCCTGGCCTGGGCCGGATATCCGAACATTGATCTTACTTTTCTCGGTTTCCTGATTTATATTGGTGTCATTGCCGCCGTGGTCCAGATCATGGAGATGGTGATGGACAGGTTCATGCCGGGGCTCTACAACACGCTCGGTATTTTCTTGCCTCTTTTGACCGTCAACTGCGCCATCTTCGGGGCCACGCTTTTTATGGTCGAACGTGATTATACCTTTGGCGAGTCCGTGGCCTACGGCATCGGGGCCGGCGGTGGTTTTCTGCTCGCCGTGGTCGCCTTGGCCGGTATCCGGGAAAAACTTGAATACGCCAACCCTCCGGCCGGTCTGCGCGGATTAGGCCTGACCTTTATCACGGCCGGCCTGATGGCCCTGGCCTTCATGGGGCTTGGCGGTTTGAAACTGGGGTAAGTATATTCAACCAAATTGGCTTGGCATCGCCTTGATTCTAAAAATTCTGTAAAAATCCGTATCATTTTAATGGGATACTCCATGAAAAATATGGGCGATAAAATTGTCGCATACTCAACAGGGACGAATGTATCCGCCTGTTCCGCCATATACCCATTCCGGCGACATGGCGGCTGAAGCCGCCCTACAGCGCTTTGGTGGCGGGCAAATCCCGCCCTGGGGGACAAAAATGGAAAAAATTAAAATAATAGATACTGATCTCCTAGACCTGCTGGAAGATAGCAGTGAATCCCGTACCGGCTATCTCGACCTGAAAACAGGGGATATCCTCACTCTATTTGATAGTTTTTTATATGGTGAAGATGAAGAACAACAGGAGATACTCGACCAAATCGAAGAAAATCCAGATCGGTATCTTGAAATAGATCCCATAGGGTCCCGTGAAGGTTACCGGATTATGGAAAAATTTGTCGCTACTCTTCCCGAGGGAGAAGATCGCAATCTTCTCAACAAGGTCCTGTCATGGAAAAAACCTTTCAGCAATTTCAGAAATGCCATAGCTGGTATGGTTGATATTCGGGAAAAATGGTTTCACTTTCATGACAAGCAACTTCGTATACATGCCCTGGAATGGCTTGCGTTGAATGATGCCGTCGCAGAGCTGGTGTCGTATGGAGAAAAGTAGTTAAAATCATTGAGCAGTTTGCTCTCTCACAGGCAACATGCAGAAACCAGCATGGCTGGACCAAATTGGCCGGCCACAACAGACGATGAAAATCCATTGCTCCGGCACGGGCATTTACTGGAAAGAGCATTTCCATCTTGTTACACCGCTGCGGGTAAACAGTTAATTGTTTGATGCACGTAGTTTCATAACAGCGAAGCAATGTCATTGTTGTGCCCGGCGTGCCGGGAATGATGGTTTATCCTTTTTTGGACCCGCATGTCACAGGCGTTTGCCGGAAAGAACATTTGCAGGAAGTGGAGTATACCAGGTATGAATGAAATCTATGTCGGGGTCATCTGTTTTCTGACCATCCAATTCATCATGGTGACGCTGATCACCGTCACCCGCAAGCTGGTTTTACCCGGCGGATCCGTGGATATCCGTATCAACGAGGACAAAACGCTGACAGTTGATACCGGCGGCAAGCTGCTGACTACACTGGCCGAGCAGGATATCCTTCTTCCCTCCGCCTGCGGCGGTGGCGGCAGTTGCGGACAGTGCAAAGTCGTGGTGGAAAAAGGCGGGGGTACCATCCTGCCCACGGAACGTTCGCACGTCAGTCTGCGCGAGGCCAACAGTGGTGTCCGCCTTGCCTGCCAGGTCCAGGTCAAGCATAATCTGGAAATTTCCCTGCCGCAGGAAATGCTGGAAACAAAAAAATGGCAATGCAAGGTCCTTTCCAACAACAACGTGGCCACCTTTATCAAGGAACTGGTTCTTGAGCTGCCGCCCGGTGAGGAAGTAGCCTTCAAGGCAGGTGGATATATCCAGGTTGAGGTGCCACCCCATTCCCTTGCCTACCGGGATTTTGATATCGACGAGCGATTTTATTCCGACTGGACCCATTTCAAGATGTTCCAGTACGAATCCCATGTATTCGGCCCGGTGACCCGCGCCTATTCCATGGCCAACTATCCGGGGGAAAAGGGAATCATCAAACTCAACGTCCGTATCGCCAGCCCGCCTCCGGGCAGTGCGCCGGATGTGCCGCCCGGCATCGCCTCTTCCTATATCTTTAAGCTGATCCCCGGAGACACGGTCACCATCTCCGGCCCGTTCGGCGAATTTTTCATTGATGATTCCGACTCCGAAATGGTATACATCGGCGGCGGCGCCGGTATGGCCCCCATGCGCAGCCATATATTCGAGCTTTTTAAAGGACGAAAAACAAAACGCAGGGTTTCCTACTGGTATGGTGGACGCTCCATGCAGGAGGTTTTTTACGCCGAGGAATTTGAGGCCCTGGAAAAAGAATTCCCCAACTTTTCCTATCATCTTGCCCTGTCCGATCCCCAGCCTGAAGACAACTGGCAGGGGTATACCGGCTTTATCCACCAGGTGCTCTATGACAATTACCTGAAAGACCATCCCGCTCCGGAAGATATCAACTATTTCATGTGCGGTCCGCCGATGATGACCAGGGCGGTCCTTGACATGCTTGATAACCTGGGTGTCGAACGAGAAAATATCCACTTTGATGATTTTGGAGGCTGATGCGCTTTTTTTTCTTCTATTTTGTTCTGACATTCATAACAATGACCGGAGTCGCTCTCTTTATTAACTTCTGTCGCCGCCGGTTGCGAAAAACATCGCACGGCCTTACCGGCATGTGTCACAAGGACGGTGGCGCCATGTGCTGCTCCTGCACGCAGGCCATGGGCGTAAAAGAGAAAGAACGGCCCCTCCGGCAAAAACCGGGCATGTAACCATGTGCCGGTTCCAACTATTCTACTCACCCACCCCGCTACCAATCCAAAACGCAGGTCTTGTTTCGCCCTTTCCTACGAAATATATTTTCGCCGTCGCAGCTTCCCATCCAACCAAACCCCGCCTGACTTTTCACCAACAAGGAGAAATGTAGAGTGCGACCAACCGACACTGAAAATTACCGATATTTTCTCAAAGTCATCGACTGCCAGTATGCCTGTCCAGCCCACACGCCGGTGCCGGAATATATCCGCCGGATAGCAAACAGGGATTATACCGGCGCCTATATGATCAACTGGCAGTCTAATGTGTTTCCCGGTATCCTTGGCCGGATCTGTGACAGGCCATGCGAACCCGCCTGCCGCCGCAGCAGAGTAAAAGATCAGCCGGTCGCCATCTGCAGGCTCAAGCGGGTGGCGGCTGATTTTCGTGAAGATATTCTCCCCCTCCTGCCGCAGGTACCGGAGAAGAAAAACGGCAAACGTATCGCCCTCATCGGTGCCGGACCGGCCTCGCTGACGGTTGCCCGTGATCTTGCCGTACTTGGTTATGAGCTTGATCTCTATGACGCGCAGGCAAAAGCCGGGGGATTTATGCGCAGCCAGGTACCTTCGTTCCGACTGCCGGAAGAGGTTCTGGACACCGAGGTTGACTATATCTTACGCATGGGAATTTCCACCCATTTCAATCAATATATTGATGATTTTGAAACAATCCGCCAAAAAAACTACGATGCCGTATTCATCGGCACCGGCGCTCCCCGTGGCCGCGATCTTCCCAACCTGCCCGGCCGCAGGGAAGGTGATGCATCCATTTTTATCGGCATTGAATGGCTGGCGGGCGTGGTTTTTGGCCATGTAAAACAGGCAGGCCCTAAAGTGCTTGTCCTTGGCGGCGGTAATACGGCCATGGACTGCTGCCGGACAGCAAGAAGACTTGGCGGAAGCGATGTAAAAGTCGTTGTCCGCAGCCCGCAGGCCGACATGAAGGCCTCGAAATGGGAAATCGAGGATGCGATCAGCGAGGATATCCCCATCATTGACAACCATGTGCCGCTGGAATTTGTTATCAGGAACGGAAAACTTGTCGGCATGCGCTTTGAAAAGGTGACCGCCCGTTACGATGCAACCGGTAAACGCACCCTCATCCCAACGGGTGAGGAACCCGTGTTCATGGAATGCGACCAGGTCCTGCTCGCCATCGGTCAGGAGAACGCCTTTCCCTGGATAAAAAAAGAAAGCGGCCTGCAGTTTACGGAGCGCGGTCTACCGGTCCTGGACAAACTGACTCTGCAGACAAGTATCCCCAATGTGTTTGTCGGCGGCGATGCGGCATTCGGACCGGCAAACGTTATCACCGCTGTTGAGCACGGCCACCAGGCGGCCATTTCCATTGACCTGTACTGCCGGGGCAGGGACCTGCGTGACAGACCGGCGCCCAAGGTCTTCCTTGCCGACCAGAAACTTGGTTTTCACGACTGGATTTACGACAGTCATGTGACGGACGATGATCGTCAGATCGTCCCCCATGTTGCCAAGGCCAAGACATTGAAGGACCGACTGGTGGAGGTTGAGCTCGGGTTTGATATCCAAACGGGCAAACGGGAGGCCGAGCGCTGTTTCAACTGTGACGTGCAGACCGTGTTTGAGACTCCGCTCTGCATTGAATGTGATGCCTGCGTGGATATCTGTCCGACCAGTTGCATTACTTTTACAGAGAATGGAAAAGAAGCAGAACTGCGGCAGCGATTAAACGTCCCGGCAAAGAACCTGCAGCAACCGCTTTATGTGTCGGCCGAGCTGCCGACGGGCCGGGTAATGGTAAAGGACGAAAACGTCTGCCTCCACTGCGGCCTCTGTGCCGAACGCTGCCCGACGGCGGCCTGGAAAATGCTTAAATTCGTCTGTGAATCAGCGGTGGCTGGAGATAAATGAAACAGTTAGAGCGAATAAACGACTTTGTCATCCGGTTTGCCAATGTCAACGGCTCCGGATCCGCAAGTGCCAACAACCTGCTGGCCAAGGTAATCTATCGACTCGGGGTCCCTATCAGCCCGAAAAATATTTTTCCGTCCAATATCCAGGGACTTCCCACATGGTTTGAGGTGCGGGTCAATGAAAAGGGCTACCTGGGCCGCCGGGGTGGAGTTGACTTCATGGTGGCTGTCAATGGCCAGACCCTGCAGCAGGACTATGACATGGTACAGCCGGGCGGCTATTTTCTCTTTGACTCGACCAGGCCGCTGCCCGACACCTGCAGCCGAACGGACATCACCATCATCGATATCCCGCTGACCCGACTCTGCAATCAGGAATTTTCCGATGCGCGGCTGCGGCAACTGCTGAAAAATATTATTTATATCGGCGCACTCGCCCATCTCCTTGATATTGGTCTTGATGCGGTGAATGAATCGATCACGAAACAGTTTGCCTCTAAACCAAAACTGGCCGAACCCAACCTGCGGGCCCTGGAAATAGGGTTCAACTATAGCAGCGAGAACCACAAGGGAAGCTGCGCCCTTTCCGTCCGCCCCTCTGATGCGGTCGGCGACCGTCTCCTCATCGACGGCAATACGGCCACCGGACTTGGCGCCCTGTACGGCGGGGCAACCGTGGTCGGCTGGTACCCGATTACGCCATCCACTTCCGTGATTGACACCTTTGAAAACTACGCAAAACGGTTGCGCAGGGATGAAAAGACCGGCAAAAACAACTATGCCGTTATCCAGGCGGAGGATGAGCTGGCCGCCATCGGTATTGCCATCGGTGCGGGCTGGAACGGCGCCCGGGCCTTTACCGCCACCTCCGG
>JANTGH010000079.1 GCA_024763055.1 Desulfobulbaceae bacterium | reverse complement strand
AAAATCGTTAAAAAACAACTAAAAACAAAGTTTCCAAACTGGAACAGGTTGACGAAGAAAGAAAAGAAAGAAATTGCAAAACAGGTATTATCAGCGGTGGCCGCCGAATACGATTTCCAGCAAGATATTGAAGAAACTAAGGAAAATCTACTTGGTATAGAGGGACAAGTTCCTGTAAACGGGATGATGAATCTTGAAGAAAGTAAACCGCTGGTTACACAACCACAAAGCCTGAAAAAAGAAGTTGTTTAATCTCGGCATGATGTGCGGCTCAATATGGAGGCATTGAATAATACCAGCCTAATTCGCCGTCTAAAAATAGAAGATGTTTTTGGGCAATGGCTACGGCTGGCAGGAGTTTGAAAAAGAACGATTATCTTCGTCTGTTGCGACGATATCAGGTCGTCAATATGGAGAGTATTTGACTGATTACGGAGTTGATGCTTTTTTCATCCGGATTTGTTTTCGCCAGTACCTGCAGCCCCCATATGCTGACCATCAGGTATTTAGCCAATGCTTCCGGGTCCCTGTCCGGCGGGAGTTCACCGGCCTCGTGTGCCGAGACCAGAGCGTTGCGGAGCATGGATTCAATGTCCTTGAAATATTTGTTCACTTCCTGTTTGATTATTTCTTTTCCCGGTGAAAATTCCAGCATGGTATTGACCAGAAAACACCCACATTGTCTCTTGCCGCTGATAATGGTCTCCCCGATTTTCTCGATAAAAGTCCTTATGCCCTGCAAGGGAGATGCAGACGACTCAAGGCAAAGGCGGAGGTTGGCAATGGACTGTTGACCATAGTAGTCAAGGGCAGCCCGGAATAGTCCCTCTTTTGATTTGAAAGCCCCATACAGGCTTCCCGGTTGCAGGTGGGTGGCTTCTACCAATCGGGATACGCTGCAGTTGCAGTATCCCTCCTGCCAGAAGATTTCCAACGCTTTTTGTATGACCTCTTCCCGGTCAAATTCTATGGATCTTGCCATGTTTTTTAGTCTTATATGGAGATAATTAATCTTGAGTGATCGTTCAAAAAAAATTCTTGAACAAATACTCAATAATGTTATAGTTGAATAAATATTCAACTATGGGAGGAGTGTAGCATGAAAAGCCTGAAAGAACAAATAGCGGAATTAAACGAAAAAAAAGTCGAGCAGATACCCAAGGATATTTTAGACACAATGCAAACCGTAACCGCCGGGCTAAAAGCTGTTAACCTGGAGGAAAACAGTGTGAAAACCGGTGATCGGGCGCCGGAGTTCACCCTGCCTGACCATACCGGCGTTGATCGGTCTCTTTCGGATTACCTGCATGATAAGCCGCTTGTGGTCAGCTTTTATCGAGGCGGCTGGTGACCTTATTGCAATCTGGAGCTGTATGCTCTGCAAAAAAAATTGCCGGAAATTGAACAGGCGGGAGCGCGGCTGATTGCCGTATCGCCGGAGATGCCGGATCATTCGCTTTCGACCAGAGAGAAAAATGAACTGGCCTTTGATGTTCTCTATGACCAGGGGAACAAGGTGGCGGAGTCTTTCGGCCTGGTTTTTGAATTACCGGAGGTGTTGCGGCCGATATACGCAAAATTTGGTATCGATATTCCCGAATATAATGGCGACACTACCTTCAAACTTCCCATGCCGGCAACGTTCATCATTGGCCGGGATGGCGTCATTCGGTATCATTTTGTTGATGCGGATTATACAAAGCGTTCGGAACCTGCTGAAATCGTAGAGAGATTGCAGCAGATGTGTGGCCGGCGATAAGGCCGGGACAGTTTGTTGTAAAAGAAAATCAGAGGAGAATTCTCATGGATACGCTTTTTTCGCCGTTTCAGTTTAAACCTAAATCGGCGGATGACTTTGTGGAGCGATCATTTTTCCCTGTTTTTGCCCTCTTTACACCAGCCGGACCATGACCGCATCGGCTAACAGCAGTCCCCGGTCGGTCAATCGGAGGTGGTCATTGCTGCGGTGGAGTAGATCCTGTTTGATGAGTCCATCAAGGGTTGGACCGTAATAGGCTGCAGGATCAATGCCGAATCGTTTTTGCAGACCGGATATGGAAACGCCACTGGTCATGCGCAACCCCATGATCATGGTCTCCCGGAACCGCTCTTCTTTGGTTAGATGCTCCTCGTCTTCCCATATCGGCTTTCCGGCGGCTATGTGGTTGGCAAACTGTTCAATATCTCTGCCGGCCGTGTAACGAACGTCGTCAAGGCAGGCGACCGCCCCAGGTCCGAGGCCGATATAGGAGCGATTGTGCCAGTAGTTGATGTTGTGGCGGCAGTGAAAACCGCGCCGTCCATAATTTGAAATCTCATAGCGTTCAAATTTCGCCTGCCGGAGCAGGGTCAGGGTCAGCTCCAGCATGGCGATGACCTCTTCTTCCATGGGCATGTGGAGTGAACCGCGCTCTACCTGTTCGGCAAAGGGCGTGTTTTCTTCAATGGTCAGCTCGTACAGGGAAAGATGTTCCGGTTCAAGGGTAAGCGCCTGCTTAAGGTTGTGCCTCCAGTCTGCAACCCGTTGTCCCGGCAGACCATACATCAGATCAAGATTAATATTGGTAAAACCCGCCTGCCGGGCATCGTAGAATGTCTGCCGGGCATCTAAAGCCGTATGCGGACGGCCAAGGAGCGCGAGTTCCCGCTCGGTAAACGACTGCACGCCGATGGAGAGCCGGTTGAAACCGGCCCGACGCAGAATCCCCAGGTCGTTTTTGTCAACTGTTGCCGGATTGACCTCAATGGTGATCTCCAGCTCGTTGTCGGCCGCAGTGGGAAAACAATCCAGACAATCACCCAGTAGATCGGCAAGGGTTTCCGCCGGGAGCAGGGTCGGGGTGCCGCCGCCGAAAAAAATGGTTTCCAGCCGACATGATTTGGCAAAACGTGTTGCCTCCTGTTTGATCTGTCTGTCGACGGCCTCGGCAAACAGGGCATGCAGGCGGTCTTTTCCCGCCAGGGAGAAAAAACTGCAATAGGGACATTTACGCAGGCAGAAGGGGACATGCAGGTACAGGGCCGAACACGGCCCTTGCCGATGGGCGGCCGTGATGTCAGGAAGATTGCTCAAGCAGCGTTGTACAGTCATCTTGAAGTGCCGCCATCAGGCCATGGTCGGCAAAACTGTAGGCGGTTTCTCCGGCGCCGATGATGAGATGGTCAAGCAGGGTGATCTGCATGAAACTGCAGGCCAAAAGCAGTGTCCTGGTGAGATTTTTATCCTGATCAGAAGGTTTGAGGCTGCCGGAAGGGTGGTTATGGGCAATCACCAGGGCACTGGCGTTATGGGCCAGGGCGGATTTAATCAGTTCACGGGGATAGACGGTGTTGACGGTGACGGTGCCTTCGGAGAGAACTGCCGTATCAATAACCGCATGGGCGGCATCGAGAAAGACAACCATGAACACCTCGTGTTCCAGGCCGCGCATGGCATGGATCAGGTAGTCGGCAACATCACGCGATGAAGAAATATAGGTTTTGCCGTGAATCCTCTGGCGCAGGTAGCGGCGGGCCGCACCCTGGATAAACCGGAGGGCAAAGATATTTTTCGGGCCCAACCCTTTGATTTTTTTCAGGGCTTCGGGGCGGGCATCCAGCACCGCCGGCAGGGACTTGAACCGGGCAAGCGCTGCCCGGGCCGGTTCTTTGCAATCGGTGCGCGGGGTGCCGAATGTCAGCAGCAGCTCGATAACTTCGGCATCGGACAGGGCATCAATGCCGCGCTCAAGAAATTTGTCGCGCAGTCGCTGTCGATGCCCGGCCCCTTTTTGCTGCCACTTTTTTTGATCCACAAATTTTTTTGATCCGTGTTTATCCGAAAATCCCCCGAGGCAGGGTCTGCCCATGCCGGAGCAGGGGATTTTCATCGTTCGAAGTCTACGCTTATCTGTTGTGGCCGGCCAATCCGGAGTCTTCACTACGTTCCGCTTATCTGGTCCAGCCATGCTGGTTGATCCGTGCTTTATTGCAGTTCTTCCCGGAAAAGTTTATTGGCCATCTGCGGATTGGCCTTGCCCTTTGTCTTCTGCATCAACTGGCCGACGAAAAAGCCGATTACCTTGGTCTTACCGTCACGGAACTGTTGGGCCTGGGCCGGATTTGCCGCTATGATTTCCCTAACCATGGCCGTGAGCTCGCAGGTATCGCTCATCTGGATAAGGCCTTTATCCTTAACGATTTTTTCAGGATCCTCACCGGTTGCAAGCATGTCACCAAATACGGTCTTGGCAATTTTTCCGGAAATGGTTGCCTTCTCCACCATGGTTAAGAGCGATGCAAGTTGCTGCGGCGTTACCGGACATTGGTCGATTCGCTCCGGGCCATAGTCGCGCAGCAGCTCGGTGCCGATAAAATTGCTCACTTTCTTGGGATTGTCATATTCAGCGCAGACCGCCTCAAAAAAATCAGCGAGTTGTCGGGAGGCGGTCAGGATTTCGGCATCATATTCGGGCAGTCCCAGGACGTCCATGAATCGCCTTTGCCTGGCTTCCGGGAGTTCCGGCATCTCCCGGCGAACCTCTTCAATCCAGGCATCGTCGATTTCCACCGGTACCAGATCGGGATCGGGAAAATAACGGTAGTCATGGGCCTCTTCCTTGCCGCGCATTGGTTCGGTACAGTTTTTGTCCGGGTTCCAGAGCAGGGTCTGCTGCACCACCTTGCCGCCGTCAAGCAGGACGTCGCGCTGACGACGCTCTTCGTATTCAAGGGCGAGTTGTACATTCCTGAAAGAGTTCATGTTTTTCAGCTCGGTACGAATGCCGAATTCCTTTTGCCCAGCCGGTCGCAAGGAAATATTGGCATCGCAGCGAAAACTGCCCTCCTGCATGTTACCGTCGGAAATATTAAGGTAGCGGACAATGGCATGCAGCTTTTTCAGATAGGCCACTGCTTCTTCCGGCGACCGGAGATCAGGCTCACTGACGATCTCTACAAGCGGTGTTCCGGCCCGGTTGAGATCGACATAGCTTTCCGGTTCCGTATCACTGTGCACCAGTTTGCCCGCATCCTCTTCCATGTGCGCCCGAGTGATGCCGATGGTTTTCTTGCGGCCTTCCACTTCGATGTCGATTTTTCCATGTTCGGCAATGGGCAGTTCAAATTGGGATATCTGGTAGCCCTTGGGCAGGTCGGGATAAAAGTAATTTTTTCGGGCGAACTGATTGCGACGGTTGATGGTAAAATCGCAGGCCAGGGCCAGCTTGACGGCATTGTGGACGACCTGCCTGTTCAACACCGGCAGCGAGCCGGGCATACCGAGGCAGACCGGGCAGGTGTGGGTATTGGGCGGCGCTCCGAAGGTGGTGGAGCAGCTACAGAAAATTTTACTCTCTGTCTTCATCTGGGTGTGGATTTCCAGACCGATAACGGTTTCAAATTCCATGATTTTCTCTTGTGTGATCTAATGTTCCAGGCCCAGTGCGGCCCAGGTTCGGATTTTGAGCAATTCGTCGGGCCAGGCTTTGGAGGCTCGGATATTGATAAACATGCGAAACAGTTCATTGACGATTTCGGTCAATTGCTCAAACAGGCCGATTCTCTCAAGAATTCTGCCTTCCATGCTTTCCGGGTCGTCGCCCTCGTCGGCCCCCTCCACGGTTTTCGGCAGTTTGACATTGCGAAACTCCAGGGTTGCCGCAGTCAATGTGACGTTAAATTCATAATCGCCCCGGGCAAAACGAATGCGGGCCTGTTCCGGTTTTTTGCCAAGTCCGAGGCCGGCTCTGGCCTCTCTCAGCTCGGTCTGCAGGCCCCGGCAGATAACTTTTTCCGTTTCTTCACCCTCGCCGTATTCGAGCAGCATGTGTTTTTCAAAGGCAACCAGGATGTCGCCCATCCCGGGTACGTCCACATTACCGCCGCGTTCTTCGGCCTTGAACCAGAGCCAGGCAAGAAATTCCTGCCCTAAAAAGTGCTTTTCCTGTATCAGGTCAACGAGATCCATGCTTTCCCTTTGTTAAATGAGTATTGCCGGTCGAAGTTCGTCCAGCCCGGCCACCAGATCTTCGTCAACCAGATGCAGGGCGGTAGTCCAGGGAATCTGCAGGATGATGGAGAGATCAAAGGTTTCTCGAAACAGTTCTTCTAATTGAAGCATGGCCTTTTTGCTGGTGGAAAAGAAGAGCAGGGTGCCTTCGGCCAGGTTCCAGCAGAGGTCATACACCGCCGGTACCGGTGCCGACTTGCGGACAAGCTCCGCCCTGACCCGTTCCTTGATTTCAAGCCGCACCGAACGGGCCAGCTTCGACAGCTGCTTTTCCTGTTTGATCCGCTCTTCTTCCTTCATCGTGAATTTTTTCAGCACCGCCGGTGAAACCTTGCGCTCATCGGCCCGCATCGTTAGTACGACATAATCGCCTGCTGCATAAGAGGAATAGGCGAACTCCGAGTCAAACATGTTGGCCACGGAGACCCAGCCGATGGAATATTCCTCCATATTGTCATCAATATCGACAAAACTGTGCGCGACCACGCGCTCGGCTACAAAGTCCCAGAAGTTTTCGGGCAGCTCCCCTTCAATGGTGAAACGCATAAATGATGCCGAACCGGTTACTAATCCCATAATATTCCTATCTATTGAAAAATCACTGGCAAGTGAATATCCTTTCCTTTTCTTATTTCACTGATATAGCAAACCTGTGGGGAAGCAACAAGAAAATTAGCCTTTTTCTTTTTTTCGGGAGAGAAAAAGAGCAGTAGCAGAGTTAGTTCGTCGCTTTTTTATTGACACTATTTGCAGAAAAGGGTATCAAAATCAACTTCAATTGAGGGGTCGTTAACTCAGCTGGTAGAGTATCTGCCTTTTAAGCAGAGAGTCGCGCGTTCGAGCCGCGCACGACCCACCAAATTACATATACGGACTTGTCCCCATCGTCTAGTCAGGTCCAGGACACCGGCCTTTCACGCCGGCAACACCGGTTCAAATCCGGTTGGGGACGCCATTTTAAAAGCCAGTGCGATCAGTTGGTTAAACTTGATTTTGCTGGCTTTTTTTGTTCGTAAAAAAATAAGCAGTACGGGTAGTTAAGTGTAGGGTTCCCAGCCCTCTGGGTTTACTGCTTTTCTTTTTTTGTCAACGATTAATTGCTGACAAGGTGCTTAAGCAGGATTTTCACGCCGATACCGATCAGGACAAGACCTCCGGCTACCTCCATTTTTACGCCCCAGGCACTTCCGATGCGATTGCCGAGCAGGACGCCGGCAACTGAAAATCCCAGGGCGACAAGTCCTATGACCAGCGCAGGCAGCCATATAGTAACCCCGATCATGGCCAGGCTCAAGCCTACAGCGAGGGCATCAATGGAGGTGGCAATGGAGAGAAGAACCAGGTTTATGCCCCGGCTGGGATCGGTGGAAGGCCTGTCCTCCCGATCATCAGCCATAGCTTCCCGGATCATGCGTGTTCCGATAAAACCGAGCAGGCCAAAGGCGATCCAGTGGCTCCAGGCAACTATATATTGCTGCACGGTAGTACCAGCCAGCCAGCCGATAATCGGCATCAGCCCTTGAAACAGGCCAAAATGGAAACCCAGGCGGAAGCAGTGACGATAGGTCACCGGACAGAGCACGGCCCCGGCAGCAAGGGAGACGGCAAAGGCATCCATGGCCAGCGCCACGGCAATGGCTAAAAGCGAGGTCAGATCCATGGATGAAGCAATTGAGGCTTAGTTGAACTCTGTCAGGACCGCGCTCAATTGATCGATAAGCTGGTCGATTTCCACTTTTTTTACTATGAGCGGCGGAATAAAACGAAGCACCCGCATGCCGGCAAAGTTGATCAGGACGCCTCGCTCAAAAAGCTTTTGGACGATTTCAATGCCATGCTTTCTGCCTTTTTCCGTTAAAACCAGACCGAGCAGCATGCCGCGTCCCCGCACGCCGGTGGCCAATGCGGGAAATTGTTCCACCATCTCCTGCAGCCGCTTGATAAAATAGTCGCTCCTCTTTCCGACATCCTCAAAAAATCCGGGTGCAAGCATGGTTTCCAGCACGGCTACCGCCGCTGCCGCTGCCACGGGATTGCCGCCAAAAGTCGAGGCGTGGGTGCCGACTTTAAGCGAGGCGGCTATCTTTTCGGTTGTCAACATGGCGCCAATGGGCAGGCCATTGGCAAGCGCCTTGGCTGCGGTCATGATATCCGGAATAACATCTAACTGCTGATAGGCAAACAGGCTGCCGGTCCGGCCCATGCCGGTCTGGACCTCATCAAAAATCAACAGCAGATTCCTGTCATTACAAATCCTGCGAATTTTCTGCAGGTATTCAAGCTCAAGAGGCCTGACCCCTGACTCGCCCTGCAACGGTTCGCAGAGGATTGCACAGGTTTTGTCCGTTATCAACCGCTCCACCTCGGCCGAATCACCAAATTCGGCATGAACAAAGCCTTCGGGCAGTGGTTCAAAACCCTGGTGAAATTTAGGTTGGCCGGTGGCGGCTACAGTAGCCAGGGTACGGCCATGAAAGGAGCCGGTTAGAGAAATTATTTCATATTTTTCCGCTCCACTGTGGATTCTGGCCAGCTTGATTGCCGCCTCATTGGCCTCAGCACCGGAATTTGCCATGAAAACACGATCAGCAAAGGTGTTGGCGCAGAGCAATTCGGCAAGCCGGATTTGTGGCTTGGTATGAAACAGGTTGGAGACATGCATCAGTTCTCCGGCCTGCCTGCAGACCGCTTCAGTCACCGCCGGATGGCAGTGGCCAAGAGAACAGACAGCGATGCCGGCAAGAAAATCAAGGTACTGCCTGCCGTCGTCATCCCAAAGTATGCATCCCTCTCCCCGGATCATGGCCGCCGGGAACCGGCTGTAGGTTCCTATAAACACCTGCTCACCCCTTGCTGTCCAGTCAGCGTTACTCATGAGACTATCTCCGTTCCGATTCCTTCCGGGGTAAAAATTTCAAGCAGAATAGCGTGTTCCTGCCGACCATCGATGATGTGGGTCTTGATCACACCGCCATTCAAGGCGGACTGACAGCAACGGACCTTGGGGATCATTCCACCGTCGATAACTCCATGATCTATCAACTGTTCTATTTCGTTTCGGCGTATGGTTGACAACAGCTTTTCCCGCTCATTTTTCACCCCTTCCACATCAGTGAGTAAAACCAGCTTTACAGCATTAAGTTCGGCGGCAATGGCCCCGGCCACCAGGTCGGCATTTATATTAAAGGCCTGCCCGTCCTCGCCAACTCCGACTGGAGCGATAACCGGAATAAAATCCTGCTCATCCAAGGTTTGCAGGATTTCCGGATTTATCCTTGTTACCTCACCAACCCGGCCAAGATCAATGAGTTCCGGTGGATGGTCGGCATCATCGGGTTGAGAATGAATCTGCATTTTTTTTGCCTGCACCAGATCACCGTCACGGCCGGACAGTCCAACAGCCTTGCCCCCGCAATGGTTGATCAGGCCGACGATTTCCTTGTTGACCTTTCCCACCAGTACCATTTCGACCACATCCATGGTCTCCCCGTCGGTCACCCGCATCCCCTGGATATAGCTCGGCGTGACGTGCATTTTGTCAAGAAAACGGTTTATCTGCGGCCCGCCGCCATGCACAATCACCGGGTTAAGGCCGATGTATTTCATCAGGATGATATCGAGGGCAAAATTACGTTTCAGGTTCTCATCGACCATGGCGTGGCCACCATATTTTATAACGACTGTTTTTTCGTTAAATTCACGAATATAAGGCAACGATTCGATAAGAACTTTTGCCTTGGCTATGCTTTCATGCATGGTATGCTCCATGAATAAATGAAGTATAAAACGGGAATAATGTTCAGGTAAGTTAAATGACTCATAATACCCGTCTGGTTAGTCGCTGTAAACAATTGTATTGGAGGTCCCCTATCCTGAAAACCTGTTCGGAACCTCTTTACTTTTTTGAATCGACCATGTACAATCTCAGATGCAAAAAACAAACCGGAAATCTACTCCCAATCATTTTTATTTAAAAATTATGCAAATACAATATCATACAAGTACCGGGCTTGCGAAAAAACTTCTGAAAATTCTTCTGGTCGGCAGTATGCTGTTAAGCGGTTCGGTGTTTGCCGAAAGCAACTCTTCCACCCCTATTCATATTGAGGCGGACCGGATGATTTCCCAGGAACAGAAAAATTCGGTGGTTTTTATCGGGAATGTTGATGCGAAACAGGGTGACATTACCATTCGTGCCGACGAAATGACGGTCTATTACACCGAGGATAAAAGTAAGAAAAAGGGACACGGCAGGTCCAGCGAGGTCAAAAAGCTTATCTGTAAAAAGAATGTCGAGATCACCCAGGATGACTGGCTCGGTACCGGTAATCGCATGGATTACTTTGCCAAGGACCGGAAAGTAATTCTCAGTGGTGATGCCAAGGCCTGGCAGGGACAGAACATGGTCTCCGGCAAGACGATTATCTACTATCTTGACGAAAAACGTTCCATTGTGGAGCAGGATAAGAAAAAATCGGGTCGTGTCAAGGCGGTCATCCACCCCGAATCCGACAAGAAGAACTGATGGTTGCCAAGTCCCTGCTGGAAACCGAAAACCTTATCAAAGAGTACCGTAATCGACGGGTGGTGGACAGGGTAAACCTGCAGGTCACCAGTTCCTCGGTTGTCGGGTTGCTGGGCCCCAATGGCGCAGGTAAAACGACTACCTTTTATTCCATTGTCGGTTTTATCCGCCCCACCAACGGTTCTGTTCTGCTGGATGGTGAAGACATAACTTCCTTGCCTATCCATAAACGTGCTTCCCGGGGTATCACCTATCTTTCTCAGGAGCCTTCGGTTTTTAAAAAACTGACCGTGGTGGAAAACGTTCGGATTGTCCTTGAACCGCTGGGATTGACCAGAAATGAGATCAACAACCGGATTGACGAGTTGATGGATGAACTTAAAATCGGTTACCTTGCCGACAACAAGGGGCATGCCCTGTCCGGTGGAGAACGGCGAAGAGTAGAAATCATGCGGGCCCTGGCCACCAGGCCCCGTTTTATCTTGCTTGATGAACCTTTTGCCGGGGTCGACCCTCTGTCTGTGGCCGATTTGCAGCAGATTATCCGCAGCTTAAAAGAAAAAGAGCTGGGCGTGCTTATTTCCGATCACAATGTCCGTGAGACCCTGCAGGTATGTGATTTTGCCTATATTATGAATAACGGCCGGATTCTGACCAGTGGTGCGGCAGCAGATATTATAGAAAGTACCCTGGCCCGGAAAATGTATCTTGGCGATAATTTCAGTATGTAGGCCTGGTCAGCGAGAAGGCAAATATTTTGGAAAAAAAGTAAAAGATGCTTGATCTCAGACAAAGTCTAAAGCTTACCCAGAAGCTGGTTATGACCCCGCAACTGCGTCAGGCCATCAAGCTTCTACAGTTAAGCCGTCTGGAACTCACCGATGCGCTGCAGGCTGAGATTGAGCAGAATCCCATGCTTGAGGAGGCACCACCCAGTCTTGAATCGGAAAGCAACCCGGAAGCCCTGACCGCCCCCGAACGCAAGGAAATCGGAGAAGAAAAAATAACCCCCCAGGTCCAGGGCGAAGATCCCGCCAAGGTGGCGGAGGTCAACTGGGAAGACTACTCCAACAATTTTGATTCCGACTTTTCTTTTGCCCGGGAAACACCTCCAGCAGATGCCCCATCACAATTTGATTTTATCTCCCAGTCTCCGGGGCTTGATTCCTTTCTGCTCTGGCAGCTTACTCACCTTGGCCTAAATGAACTGGATACAAAACTGACCCGGTTTATCCTCGGCAATCTGGACGGCCACGGCTTTCTTGAGGCCGATATTGCGGATATCGTCGCTTACGGCAACTGCACGGAACAGGAGGCGGAAGCCGCTATCTGGCTGGTACAAAGTCTTGACCCGCCAGGTATTGCCGGTCGCTCTATTCGGGAATCCCTGTTGCTGCAACTCGACCGCAAGGGTTTGGAAGAGACGCTTGCCTATAGAATTATTGATGAGCACATGAATCTGCTGCAGACAAAAAATTATGCGCAGCTCGCCCGGGAAACCGGTTCATCGGTTCGCCTTATCAAAGAAGCCGTGAAAATTATTGAAAGGTTAACCCCCTATCCAGGCAACGAATATAGCAACGAGCAGACCAATTACGTTATTCCTGATGTCTATGTTTATAAAATAGACGACGATTTTGTCATCCAACTCAACGATGACGGGTTGCCGAAACTGCAGATATCTGATGAATACAAGCGTCTGCTTAAGCAGAAAAATTCCATGAGCAGCGAGTCAAAAAGTTATCTGAGGGAAAATAAACGAAATGCCGAATGGTTTATCAAGTCTATCCGACAACGTCAACGAACCATCTATAAGGTCATGGAAAGTTTGTTGAAATTTCAACGCGACTTTTTTGAACGGGGTTCCGGTTATCTCAAACCACTCATTCTGCGCGATGTGGCTGAAGATATCGGCATGCACGAATCCACTGTCAGTCGGGTGACATCCAACAAATACGCACATACACCCCAGGGCATTTATGAATTGAAATACTTTTTCAGTACAGCTGTTGCCACTACTGATGGTGATGTTGTTGCCGCCGAGGCCATTAAAACAAGAATCAGACAGTTTATTGCCGCCGAGGATTCGACTAAACCTCTAAGTGACAATAAAATATCGGAAATGCTTGCTGCGGAAAAAATCAAGGTTGCCCGGCGGACGGTTGCCAAGTACAGGGATCAGATGAAAATTCTACCGGTTAAACATCGGCGACAGGCCCGGAGCTGAACATCATGCTCAAGCTTGGCGAACAGTGTATTATTCTTGAAATGAAGTCTAAGAGCAAAAATGAGGCCCTTGAAGAGTTGTCCACAACTGTTCATTCACAGTGCACTGTTGTTGATCCGACGGTTCTGCTTGATGTTTTACGGGAACGTGAACAGGTGGGTTCAACCGGAGTCGGTAATGGTGTTGCTATCCCGCATGCCAAGGTCCCCGGTCTTGACCAATTGCTGCTCTGTTTCGGCCGATCCGTCAAGGGTATCAGTTTTGATGCCATTGACAACCGTCCGGTTCATCTCTTTGTCCAGATCCTTTCACCCATGGGCATGGCCGACGAATACCTTCGTACCCTGGCCCGGATAAGTCGTTTGTTCAAAATTGAGTCCAATAGAAAATTTCTCTTGCAGGCCCGGACGAAACAGGAAATTTTAGACTTTTTCAACGCCCCGGAGATATAAGCGTTTTTTAATGGATTTTTGTGACTGCCTTGAAAAATGATCCTGATTGCCACTAAAGATCAGCTTGGATGAAATCAGGGAGACCATCGTTCTTCCCGGCAAAATTTATCGACCTGAAATCAGGTATAAGCATTGCGGCATACGATCTGGCATCGTGGCTGTAGCGATGTTATCCCTTGTTGCTGGGCAATGGTGGGAATTAAAAAAAATATTGTCAGCAAAAATAGCAAAAACGGCCTGCCGGAGTGCTCCGACAGGCCGTTTTTGTGCTGTATTTAAAACGTAGAGTGTCAACTGCGGATCATCTCCGCAATCTGAAAGGCCATTTCCAAGGACTGCTCGGCATTCAGACGCGGATCACAGGTGGTCAGATACTTTTCTCCGAGCTGGGCATCGGCAAGCTGACGCGCTCCGCCGGTACATTCGGTTACGTTGTCGCCGGTCAACTCAAAATGGACACCACCAGGTATGGTTCCCTCTGCCCAATGGAGCTCAAAGAAACAGCGCAGCTCTGAAAGAATATCATCAAAGCTTCTGGTCTTGTGTCCGCTTTCGGCCTTGCGGATATTGGCATGCATGGGATCGCAGCTCCAGAGCACATTCAACCCCTCCTTTTTCACAGCCCGCAGGAGAGGCGGCAGGTATTTTTCAATTTCACGGGCACCGAAACGTGCAATCAGGGTCATCCTGCCCTCTTCATTTTCCGGGTTCAGCCGCTCAATAATGGTGAGGATGTCATCAATATCATGTTTCGGTCCCACCTTCATGCCCAATGGATTAAGCACACCGCGCAGGAACTCGACATGGGCGCCGTCAAGCTGGCGGGTTCGATCGCCGATCCAAAGCATGTGGCCGGAACAGTCGTACCAGCCGCCGCGGGTGGAGTCCTCCCGGGTGAGCGCCTCTTCATAGCCAAGAAACAGGGCCTCATGGGAAGTAAAGAACTGCGCCTGTTTCAACTGCGGCGTATCGGTATCAATGCCGATGGTTTCCATGAAACTCAAGGCCTGACTGATCTGTTTGGCTAACCGTTCATAGGAGCGTCCCATGGGAGACTGCTTGACAAATTCCTGATTCCACGCCTGTACCCTGTGCAAAGCACCGAATCCACCCTTGGTAAAGGCCCGGAGCAGGTTCAAGGTAGCGGCCGACATATTATATCCCTGCAGCAGACGCCGGGGGTCGGGGATACGGGCCTCAAGCACCGGTTCAACAGAGTTGGCCATATCTCCCCGATAGCTGGGAATTTCAACGCCGTTTACCATCTCGGTATCGCTTGAACGGGGCTTGGCATACTGGCCGGCAATACGACCGACTTTCACCACTGGTTTGCCGCCGGCATAGGTCAGGGTGACCGCCATCTGCAGCAAGACTTTCAGGGTTTCACGAATATTGGGCGCCGTACATCGGGAAAATTCCTCAGAGCAGTCTCCGCCCTGCAAAAGAAAGGCCTCGCCTCGGGAGGCTTTTGCCAATTGCTCTTTCAGGTCCCTGATCTCACCTGCAAATACCAACGGCGGCAAGGAGGAAATAGTTGCAAGAATTTTCTTTAAATTATCCTTATCCGGCCAACTGGGTTGTTGTAACGCTGTATATTTTTTCCAGCTTGACTTATCCCACTTACTTATCTCTGTCATGTCTCTTTCCTGTTTTCTATAAAAAAATATATGTGATGTTCATTTTAGGTTTGATTTGAACAACAATGGCATATGAACCCAAAAAATTCGGACTCACATGCCATTGTACAGCAAAAAACCAAGGGCTGACTCAAGATACCCGCACCCAACTCAGGGCAGTTTACAACTGTCACCCCGGCAGCAGATTTCAAGATCAAAGGCATTAAGGATACGCAGGGCTTTGTCTCGCTTTAGCGGATCGCTATACGGTTCAAATTCGGCCTCTGTTACCATTCTTCCGGCCTGTTTGCGATCAGGTATTGCCTCCATACCGATTGCCAGTACCTTTCCTCTTGCCGTCTCTAATAATTCCGCGTCCCGGCCGTTGGTGACTACGGCAAAGGGAATACGATACTCCGGCTCAAGGACCCGGGCGGCGGCAATAGCGGATTTTTCACGGGTGACCAGCGAACCCGCACCGTAGCGGAGAATAAAAAGCCGTTTTCCTTCCACCCGTACGGTCAGGTCAATAATGGAGCGGACAAAAATATGATTATAGGTGGTTTCAATATCCAGGCGCGGTTCAAGTTCTTCCTTTGCGTACCCTTTGTCCTTGACTAACATCTCGGCCAACTGCTGTCGGGTCTGCTCATCATCGGTATCGGGCAGCTCTTCACCACTCAGATAATCATTCAGGACACCATAGACCATATGGTGTCCCGGAATTGTTCGCTTCATTGCTTTATTTCCAACAGGCCGGCGCTACAGCTCCAACCATGATTCAGAGAAAACGGACTGTCCCGAAAGTGCTTTGTAGGTCTTGTAATGCTCAATGGCTGTGCCGGTCAGGCTTGACGGATCCGGATCATTGCCATCCATCATGCCATGGACCATATCGACCAGCTCCTGACGTTCACCCTTGCAGATAGCCATAAGTTCCGCATCATAGGAATTGACAATGGCGGTGGAAATACCGTATTTCATCAGCATGATCAGATAGGTCCGATCCAGGTATTTGCGCAGGTTATCAGCCACCCCGTTGGACACATTGGAAAGCCCGACTGTTGAGCCCGCACCGGGAGCGATATCAGCAAGCATCATCATAAATTCCAGGCCCGAGGCAATCTGATCAGCTCCAAGGGTAATGGGGGTTCCAATGGGGTCAAAGAGTATTTTTTCATTAGGAATACCAGCCTCGTTCAGGGCCATCATCAGATCGACGGCCATTGCGGCCCGTTCATTGGAATCCCGTGGCATGCCGTCCGGGCCCCAGAGCAGGGCAATAACATCGCAACCGGCCTCAGCAGCAACCGGAATCAACTGTTCCATCCGTTCGGGCTGAGCGGAGATAGAGTTCATGATGGCCTGGGTCTTGTTTGTCACCACCTGAAAACCAGCGGTCATGGCATTACCATTGGTCGTGTCAAGGCAAAGCGGGGTGTCCACAGCCGCCTGCACGGTCTCGACAACCCAGGGCATCAGTTCAGTGCCGTCCTTGCGGGCAGGGCCGATATTCAGATCCAGATAAGTAGCGCCTGCTGCCGATTCTTCCTGGGCCATTTCCTGGACTGGCGCTGGATTACGTTCCTTCATGGCGTTGCCACTTCGGGTTCCCATGATGTTTATGCTCTCGGCGATTGCTTTTACCGTTATTGCCATGTCTGCGCTCCTTTGTTAAAATCTTTTCTAAACTTGTGTATAATTAAGGGAATTTTTTATTTTTTCCCGCACTATCAAATATAAAAGGGAAGAAATACCTGATTGCCGGCAACCCGGCACAACCGAGCCAGGCTGTACTTCAGGCCACAATTGGATATGGGGCGATTTCGGTTCCAGCGATCTTCCCTGAAGCGTGAATCTTTCCGCTGTTTTTTCGAGCACAAAGAATACGACCTAAATCCTGCAGTTATCCGGCATTCGAACGTCGATACAGGCACATCTACTGTGTCGGCTTCACGAATTTCGTGCTCGATGTACCAACAGTACA
>JANTGH010000078.1 GCA_024763055.1 Desulfobulbaceae bacterium | reverse complement strand
AGCCGGGCTACGTTGAGGATTTTGTGATTGAAGTTCGGCTCAGGATGGCCTGAAGATGAGATGCGAAATCGCCAAGTTATTTCTGGACAGCCCCTAAGGTATGTAACTGGTTCGAAACGTTCTACATAGGCAGAAAATCATACTTTAATAAGGAGGGAATACCATGCCTGCATATCTTCACCCCGGTGTTTATGTCGAAGAGATCCCAAGCGGTGTTAAACCTATTGAGGCTGTCGGAACATCAATTGCGGCCTTTGTGGGAGAGATAAGAAAAGGGCCAATCGGGGAACCTGTGCTCATCCATAGCTGGGACGATTATGAAAAGACGTTCGGCCCCATTGCTTCCAGCGAAGATACCATGGGGCTGGCTGTTTCCGCCTATTACCTTAATGGTGGTAGAGATGCTTACATTGCGCGTTTGGTCAGTACCGATCCGCCTGCGGCTGCCTCTTCTTCAAAACTGCAGGGCGAGGGCGCAGGAGTTGGTGACGTGCTGATAATTACTGCTGCGAGTGATGGGACATGGGGGAACGAAGTATATATCAAAATCAAAAAAATCACACCACCAGATTTGAATTTTACCCTGGAGGTAGGTCATCTGAAACAGAATGAATTTGTTGCTGACGAAATCTTTGGCAACCTGAACATGGATGCCAACAGCGACAATTACATTCTGACCAGGGTCAACAATACCTCCCAATTGGTAACCGTGTCTCTGGCTGGAGGTGTTTCAAGCCATTACCAGAAAGGAACATTGACTGGAGCAGCCATGGAAAGCGATGCCGATGTTTTCAGTACCGGCATCAAGGATAACATGAGCCTAAGCATCAATCTCGACGGACTTGGAGTTAATAGGGTTACTTTTGGCACAGCGGATTCCTTAAGCCTTGCCGGTAATAATAAAGATGATGGAGAAAAAGTTGCAGATGCATTGCAGCAGAAAGTAAATGCCATTTCCCAGCAGGACACCTATCAAAAGTTTCAATGTCAATATACCAGTGACAGAAAATTCGTGCTGACCTCGGGCACAAAATCTTCTTCGTCGTCTGTGACGATCTATGATGGGGATGGAGCTGATACTGATCTTGCTCGTTTTCTCAAACTCGATTCAACAGCTAATCCTGCCTCTGTCCACGGTTCAGCCAATGTGGTTCCCAGGGAGTTGACTGGTATCAGCGGGCAGGGGATGCCTCTTGAGGGAGGTTCCTACAGCAAACCTGCAAGCAAAGAATACAAGACCTTTTTCAGCACCAAATTAAAAAAAATACCGGATGTCAGTATCATCGTTCTGCCCGGACAGAACATGCCCCAGACAGGGGGAAATACCATCATCGATGAGGCCCTGACCCATGCGGAAGAGACGAAAAGCCGGATGGTGATCATTGATCCGCCCCCGGACGTCGAACTGGATCAGGGTGCAAAGGTAGACCAGATAGGCCTGAGCACATCCACCTACGGCGTACTCTATTATCCCTGGGTCAGGGTAACGAATCCATTTTATAACGTCGATACCAATCCCAATGTGGACAAAACACTGACCATTGCTCCATCTGCCTTTGCCGCAGGAATGTGGTCCAAAATCGATAGTCGGCGCGGCGTCTGGAAGGCCCCTGCCGGTCTTGAGACCTCACTGTCAGGAGTATCTGGATTAAAGTTTATCGTAGGAGACGGGGATCAGGATCAACTCAATCCAATGGGTGTCAACTGCCTTCGAAAACTTCCCGGTGCCGGACCGGTTATATGGGGATCCCGGACGCTTTCAACCAGGGCCAATCCCGAATGGAGGTATGTACCCGTACGTCGCACGGCAATTTTTATTGAACAGAGTATTTATAACGGTATACAGTGGGCGGTATTTGAGCCGAATGATCACCGGCTCTGGTCCTCACTGCGGCTCAATATTGATTCCTTTATGAACGGTCTGTTCCGCTCCGGGGCGTTTCAGGGTGAAAAGGCATCAGATGCCTATTTTGTCCGCTGTGGTCTGGGTGACACCATGACCCAGGGGGACATTGACCGCGGCCAGGTATTAGTGATCGTAGGTTTTGCGCCGTTGAAACCCGCCGAGTTCGTAATCGTTCGCATCCAGCAAAAGATTGCACAGCAATAAAGGAGAGGAAGAATGGCTGCACCAATGTTTCCGGTCAACACACATCGCCACGACCCGTACCGCACCTTTAAATTCCAGGTCATTATAGACGGAAAACCGGTGGCGGGCCTGAAAAAAATGGGCGCGCTTAAAAGGAAAACCGAACAGGTAAAATGGCGCGCTTCAAATGATCCATCCCATGAACGGATTCTTCCAGGCGGAACCAGTTATGAGGCGGTAATCCTGGAGCAGGGCCTGACTCATGATCCGGTATTTGAAGAATGGGCCAACCTGGTAAATAACATTGAGGGTGACGCCGCCATGTCTTTAAAGAATTTCCGCAAGGACATCATAATTAATGTTCTGAACCTTCAGGGACAGGTGGCCATTTCCTACAAGTTGTTCCGTGCCTGGGTTTCAGATTTTCAGGCCTTGCCCGATCTGGACGCCGGCACCATGAACACAGTGGGTATTCAGAGTATCACTCTGCAGAACGAGGGCTGGCAGCGGGACACCAGTGTGCCTGAACCTGCGGAGAGCTGATGCAGCTACCCGGAGGTCTCTGGCATAATAACCAGCGAAACCGTCGGTTTTCATTCAGGCCTCTGACCGGAGAAATGGAGCTGGTTCTTGCCGAGATTGCCGGCAGTGATGCCAGCCTTCCGGCAAAGGTTACGTCGGCCCTGTCGGCAACCCTGGACCGGGTAGGGGGCGAAGTCCCGACAGGCTCACTGGTGGAGACTCTCTGTGTTGCGGACCGGCAGTTTATGATGCGTATCCTGTCTGTTTATCTCGGTGCGGAGGAGGTATGGCTGACAGCCCGATGTAAACACTGCGGAGAACAATTTGATTTTATGGTCAACCAGTCTGAATTGCCGGTTAAGGAAGCAGGAGAAGGTTTTCCCTTTGCCCCTGTTGAGACATCTGTTGGTTTTTACCGGTTACGTGTGCCAAACGGGGCGGACCAGCTTGCAATAGCCACTGTGGACAATTCGGAAGCGGCCCTGCAGACGCTGCTTGAACGTTGCATAATGGATTTGCCGGATACACTTGAAGGCCTGGAAGATTCTTCTGATTTTATTAAAAAAATCAGGGCCGAAGACTTACGGAAAATTGAAACGGCGGTTGAGAATGTGGCTCCGGAAGTTGCCACCATGGCCCAGGCGGCCTGTCCTGAATGCAAGGGAGCCAACATCATGGAAATTGATCCCTATATGTGCCTCAAGCAAGGATCCGCGGGAATATTTACCGAAATTCATACCCTTGCTTCCACATACCACTGGAGCGAAACGGATATACTGTCAATGCCGAAAATACGTCGACAGCGGTATCTGAAGCTCATAGACCGTTCCAGAGGCATGGTAGA
This sequence comes from Desulfobulbaceae bacterium, assembly GCA_024763055.1. GTDB lineage: Bacteria > Desulfobacterota > Desulfobulbia > Desulfobulbales > Desulfobulbaceae > DRLX01. The sequence goes on along the minus strand of JANTGH010000078.1, from coordinate 13,490 downwards.
TTAGATAAACAAAAAAAGGAGCTTTTAACTTGGGTTTTTTTTCCGACATCATCCATGACGCCCAGCGGCAGGTAACCATGCCGGCAAAGGAGAGCCCAAAGCCCCCGGCTGGTCATGAAGCCTCTCCGGTCTTTTCCAACAAGGAAACAGGCGGTGCAGACAGGATATCCAGACATGAAATGATGCCGGATCTACAGGTTTGGGAGGAGAATGACAGGCCTTCAGCGAAGTCGTCGTTGATGACGCGTCCAAAGAGGCCTGCCGTTCGCCAGGTGATGGGCCTTTCTCTGTTGGACAATGTTTCCGTTGAGGAATCTCCATCGTCAGACAGAGAGTTGAGTAGTTTGTCCCATTGCGGGGAACATAAATTGACAGGCGTCAAAAGCGCTCGAACGGTTCCTTCTGACCAGGATTCGGGTCAAATAAGTGTATTCAGCGACAGTTCAGACACTTCAGACTGTTCTCATACAGTAACAAGTTCTGCGCAGGTCAAAGATTCCTTATCCCCGGTTCAGGCTCAAGGTACAGGGAAAATGCCAATGGAAACCCGTAGGAGACGGTCAGCGGGCAGCGATACCCGTGCGGGTTCCGTCACCCCTCCCAGTTTTTTTCCAGACCGTAATGTCAAAGACCAACGTGGAGAACCTGCATCAGAGACAAAGGTGACTTTCCCGGATAAACAGGAAAGTGTTGAGTCTGAACGTTCTTTTAAAGACCATGACGTCGACACTGAAAACAGCCTGAACAGAGTTTCTCAAGCTTTCCGGCATGGTACAGACAGTATTCCTGAACAATCTGAACCGCAGGGAAATAATCCTGGAAAAGATAAACCCAAGTACCGCCTCGGCGTCCCGGGCACTGAAGTCTCTTCATCATGGCCAAAAGAGAGCGGGACAACCCCGGATTCCTCAGGGCAGTCTTCAGAAAAATCCAGTGAGCCACGGATAACAATTGAAATGCTGGAAGTGACCGTTGTCTCTTCCGAGCAGCGTCCTGTGCCGATACACGGCAGGGAAAAAGTATCCCCGGATTTTACCAGCCGTCTATATTTACGGAATATCTGACCATGGCGTTACCGAAATCATCTATATCCCATGTCTGTAAAGCAATCGCGGAATTCATCAGTGACGGTTTACATGCCAGTTCCCATTCCATCCGGATACTTATCGGCAACCCGGCTGATGCGGCCCCGGCCCAGGCAGAGACCCAGCATCGCATAAATCTTTTTTTCTACCGCTTTGAACCAATGGGATTCCAGGCGGACAGTTCTCCTGGAGATATCTGGTGGCTTCGACTTCACTGCCTGATTACCGCCTTTGGAATAGCAGAAGACCAGATCAGCTCGGGCGAAAATGACCTTCGTCTCATCGGAGAGTTAATGCGTGTTTTTCATGAAACCCCTGTATTGAACATCTCCTCTGAAGATGAGGAGCATTTTCAGCTTCAGATAGTCTTTCAGCCTTTGAGCGCCGATGTCATGAACCACATCTGGTCAACCCAGAATGAAGTAAGCTACAGGCCCTCGGTTGCATATGAAATGGCGGTTGGCCCTGTGGTTCCGAAAAAACGCGAAATCGGCAGCCCGTTAACCGGACAGATCGGATACCAGGTCCATGCCGGTATGGAGGGCCCTTCGGAGCCCTCAACCGCTGCCATCATTACCCCGTATGTGTCAACTTCAGTAATCGATACCTCAACTGAAGACTGGGCCCCTGTCATCTGTTTTGTCTATAAGGAAAAATGCGTCACAAGTTTGATCTTTGAGAAGGACAGCGGGGAGTTGGCAGGGTTCCAACCCAAAATCTGGGTCGCCGGCAAACCCGGTACGGATGTTCATCTGGCATGGGAGATATGGAACCATCAGGGAGGGTGGCAGCACACAGATGAAACAGTTCAAACCACTGCGTCAACCCCTGCCATCGAACCGGACAACATTGCAAGCGCACAGACGGTTACGATCCATCTGCCTGCCGGAAACGACAACTATCAGGCCGTGCTGTACGCCACGCGTACGTACCAGCGTGGTATTGATGGCCGGGAAATTTCAATACGCAGCAACCCTCTGCTGGTGACTGTATATAAAGGGACATAATGCAGACGGAAAGAACAAATTCTCTATCAAACGACCTGGCCGTTGAGTGGGAACGTATTGAGCTTCTGGGGCGGATGCTTGAAAAATCGCGACAGGGAGATGAGATAAGCTCGAACTCTCTGGACCGTCTGCTCCACCTCCAGGTGCAGGTTGAAAAAAATCGTATTAAGGGACAGGCATGGAGCAGGGGGATACCAACGGAACTCAACAATATTGAAAAAGATGTGCTTGCGTGTGCCATGGCACCTGAAGCCGTGCCCCGTCTGGGCTGGATGTTTCAGTCACTCCAGCCGGGTAATGTGCAGCCATACCCCACGCCTGCTCTTTTACAGGAACTGTTTGCCCTTACCATGGATGAGGCCAATGTGCTTTATTCCGCAATCGGCGACTCATCTCCCCTGAGACAACATAACCTGATTGAAGTGGAAGGAGTAGGCAATGACCCTTTCAGCCCGCTACGTCCAACATCCGGCGTTACAAACCGTCTGCTGGGCAGGCCGGTGCCGGCCGGGAACCTGCCCGGTACCATGATGGTAAAAATCAGGGCGCAATGGGATGACCTGGTACTTCCTGAAGATCGCATGGCCATGCTGCGTGAATTTCTGCTCTGGATAAACCACAAAACCACGGTAGTCGAGAAATGGGGCGGCAAAGACTGCGGCGGGCCGGTGGCACTGTTCTCCGGTCCATCGGGCACGGGCAAGACCTTTGCCGCAGCCGTTATTGCCACGGAACTGGGATGGCCACTTTACCGGGTGGATCTGGGGTCGCTGGTGAGCAAGTACATAGGTGAAACGGAAAAAAATCTTAACCGCCTTTTTGACGCGGCGCACGGGCAGCCGATGATCCTTCAATTTGACGAGGCGGACAGTCTTTTCAGCAAGCGGGGCAATATTAAGGAAGCAAGGGACCGCTATGCCAACATGGAGGTCAGTCACCTGCTTTCACGCATTGAGTCACACCACGGTCCGGTGATATTAACCACCAATTTACGGAGTCACCTGGACGCCGCCTTTGCCCGGCGTTTTCAAATAGTAGTGGATTTTCCGCGTCCCGATGCAACGGCCCGTAAATTTTTATGGCAGCGACTGCTTCCTCCCCGGGCCCCGCGTCTTCCCGATGTGGATCCTGCGTTTTTAGGCGCATCTGTAAATCTTACCGGCGGAAACATCCTTAATGCCGCCCTTCATGCGGCATATCTGGCAGCAGGCGAAAATCAGCCAATGGGCCTAAAACAGGTCGCCCTTGCCGTGTGGCGTGAAATCGGTAAGGACGGACGCGAACTCTCCTCTTCGGACTTAGGTCCCCTTGCAAGATATTTACCACGGAGAAAACAGTGCTGGTGATTGAAAAGATGCGATTGAATCTCCCGGAGGGTTTTGAAGGCCGGGCCGAACATATCACCCGACTTGTCGCTCGTGAACTGGGCGGCATGTCTTTTAACGAGGCACGGCATATTACCGGGCTTTCGGTGCCCCCGATCCATATCCATCAGACATTTACCGATGAACGGGTTGCCCGCCGGGTTGCTCTGGCCATTCACAGTCAAATTGAGAAACCGGAGAGATAGACCATGCTGAACACAACCAAAGGCATGCTGGTTGAATATACCTTGTCAATCCCGCCCCTGGTGCTTGTGTTTGAATTTAATCCCAAGACCCTATCGCGGACACGCACCATCAAACTCAAGACTGGTAATGCTCCAGGTACCCATGGTGGATATGACTTTACCCTGCCCACGGAAACACCGCGGGCCTCCCAGGGAGTCTCGGTTGAGCCCGAGAGTTTTTCCATAGAAATCCTGCTTGATGCCACGGACCGTATGAATGAAGGGGATGCAGTGGCCACTCAATTCGGTGTGGAGCCTGAACTTGATACCCTTCGTTCCATGGTTGAGCCCAAATCCCAGGGACCGGCCGGATTACAGACGCTTGCAAGCCTTGGTCTTGGTGGGGAACGGGCCTTTCAGCACAATGAAACAGCTTCGGTCATCCTGTTCGTCTGGGGAACTCATATACTGCCCATATTTCTCACCAGCGCCCAGGTTACTGAAGAGGCGCATCTGCCGTCCCTGGTTCCCTATAGGGCACGGGTTACACTTGCCATGCAGATCATCGAAGGGAATAACCCGTTCTATAAAGTGGAAAAGCTGCAGCAGACACTCGGGGCGTCACTTAACCTCGGCAGCACCATCGGAGGGCTGTTCTGATGTTTAAGAAAAATTCCCGTTATGAAAAGGTACGTCTCTTTACCTCAAAGGAGGATGCAACCCACGTGTTTAATGGCATCCGGCCTCGCACAATTGAACAGGCTCCGGGAGTTATCCAGCATACGGTCAAGGCAGGGGACCGCCTCGATCTGCTGGCGCGCCACTATTACAATGATGACCGTCTGTGGTGGCGGATTGTCGATGCCAATCCGGATTTTTTTTATGGCCACGACCTTGTATCAGAAGAGATGGAAGGCCAGGTTATTTTAATCCCAGGGATAAGGGAATAAGAGATGTTGCTGGATCTGTTTGCCGACAAATTACGGGAACCGGCTGAGTGTATTATCCGTATCGGCACAGCCGATCGGCAAATTACGGATCTTTATCCTTTTCTCATGGAGGTGACTGCGGACATCACGCGGGACAAAGCAGCAACAGCTACCCTGCAGTTTGAGACCCGGCGGGACGAAGACGGCAGATGGCTTGTCCAGGATGCCGGTATCCTTGCACCATGGGAACCGATTGTGATTGAAGCCGCTTTCGGCACTACCAGGGAAGAGATCATGCGCGGCTGCATTCGGGAAATCAAGGCCGACTATCCTGATGACGCCGGGGCCGCAAAGGTTACTGTAGAGTGCCAGGACGAATCGATCAAACTGGATCGTGAACACGTACGTCACGTTTGGGGCGGGGATGCGCCTACAAGTGACCGGATCATTATCACCACCATTCTGACGGATCATGGCCTGATTCTTGATCCTGAAAGTGGGGCTGGGCTGAGTGGCCTGGTCATCAACCAGAACGATACGGACATCAGGTTCCTCCGCAATCGGGCGGAAGCCAATGGTTACGAATTGATTTTCAGCGGGGAAAAGGTGTACTTTGGCCCAATGCGACTTGATGCCCGCCCGCAGGAAACGATCATGGTATATGCCGGGCCGAAAACGTCCTGCTACAGCTTTTCCATTACGGATGACGGGCATAAACCGGACAAGGTGGGGTTTGACCGGGCAAAGACTGAAGGGGCCGGAGTGGCAAGCAGTGTTGTGGCGCCTGATTTACCCCTTTTGGGAACGGAATCAACAGACAGCTCAGGGTCGGGGCTTCATGATTTTATGTGGAAAATGACCCGTCAGGGAGGAACAAACGAGGCGGAACTGCTGGCCAGGTCCCAGAAGATGGCCAATGAATTTTCCATGAAGGTGAAGGCGGAAGGCGAACTGGACGGTTCCCTGTATGGCCATGTCCTGAGGATCGGAGAACCGGTGGAAGTCGATGGAGTGGGAGAACGCTATGGCGGTGTCTACTACGTCGATACGGTCAAACACCGGTTCAGCATGGATGGTTATCGGCAGACCTTCACACTGTTGCGCAATGGTTATGGTTATAATGCCGGCAGTTCGCCGGCAGGGATTCTTTAGGGGAAGAGATGGAAAAACTGCTGCAGCAACTGGCAAATCAGTATCAGAACAGGTACTACGGCAAGTATCGCGGCTTTGTTACCGACAACAATGATCCGGAACAGTCAGGCAGGGTTCGTCTCATCGTCCCCTCGGTGCTTGGCGAAGAGGAAACCGGATGGGCTCTTCCAGGTTTTTGCTTTGGAGGACTTGCCGACCAGGGAATGTTTGCCGTGCCTGAAATCAATGCCCAGGTGTGGGTGGAATTTGAAGAGGGCAATATCAATCTGCCGATCTGGACCGGGACTTTCTATCAAAAAAATGGCGACGCACCGACCGAGGCGGCCCTGAGTCCTCCAACAACCAGGGTCTTCAAGACACCTGCAGGGCATGTCCTCCAGTTTGACGACAAGGATGGTGAGGAAAAATTTCGCCTTGCCCATCCCGGCGGCGCGGAAATAACCATTGATGAAAACGGTACCATAGTGGTGGGCGATGCCCATGACAATACCGTAACCCTGGATGCCGACGCTGGGAAAATAGTGATCGAAGATGCCAACGGCAACACATTAACCATGGATTCCAGCGGCACGACCCTGCAGGACGCCAATGGCAATACCTTGGAGATGGGGCCTGCAGGCATCAAGGTGAAGGGTCAGCAGGTCGTGGTTGAGGGAACCCAGGTCATGCTTGGCGGACAGGGAGGAGAGCCGGTCATCAAGGGGCAGAGTTTTCTTACCCTCTTTGCCACCCATGTCCATCCAAGCGCCATGGGTCCCACCGGGCCACCAATACCGCAGGGGGAAATGACCACCCTGTCCATGAAGGTGACAACCAGTTAAGGAATTTTGCCATGTCGCGGTTAAACAATACAAGCTATCTCGGTTTCCCCTTCAGGATCGGCCCTGATGGGGCACGAACGACGGATCGCAAAACACATGTCCGGGAACAGATTGAGCAGGTGCTGTTTACAGATCCCGGAGAGCGGGTCTTCCGACCGGGATTCGGGGCAGGCATAAGAAGCCTGATTTTTGAACCAAATGGTTCGCCCCTGTGGGAGATTACCCGTAAACGGCTGACCGCCTCCCTGGCCGAGGCCCTGCATGGTGAAGTTGATCCCAGGACATTGGCAGTGGATGTGCGGGGAGAGGGAGAAAAAATGCTGGTTGTTGTTTCCTATGTACTTGCCACCATGGATCATGCTGAACAGCATGAATTCATGGTCGGTCCGGGAGGATAGATTGATGGCCGATAATCCGGTACCCAGCCTTGAGTTTGCAGGGCGCTGTCCCGATTGCGCAGAACGTCTGGTCGTGCTGCCGCAGCCTCTTCCGGAAACAGGGGATGACTTTGACTGGCTGGTGCGGGATTTTGACGGCTTTTTCCGCTTTATGCAGGAAGAGCTGGCAGCCCGCTTTCCAGAGAGAACCCGATGGACTGCGGCAGACATGGAGGTGGTTCTGACAGAGGCATTTGCCTCTGTCCTGGATCAGCTTTCCGACATGACCGACCGGGTGGCGGCGGAAGCATTTCTGGAAACCGCCCGTTGTCCCCGGTCTGTACGTCGCCTGCTCAGCCTTATCGGGTACAATGCGGCTGCGGCAGCCGGTCTGTCTGATGACCAGGATAACGGTGAAGGCGTAAATGAAAAGCTGGAACGTCTCTGGCAAAAAAATCCAGCCCTGATGGAGACTGCCCGGAGGCAGGGCCCCCGCGCCATTCACACCCAGCGGCGCATGGTAACAGTGGATGATTATGCCGACCGGATGAAGGCACATCCGCTGGTTCTGCACGCCCATGCCGGCAGTGAGTGGAGCGGGTCGTGGATGACCATTCGCATAACCCTCATCCTCTGGAATGATACTTTTCTGGATCAGCAGAATATGGATTATCCGGAAGATATAAAAAATGCTGTAGAGGATTTTCATCGCAGACAGGGGCTGTTGCTCCCTGCATGGGCCTCCTCTCCCACCATCAGAACTTTGCTGCGTCCTTATCTGGACAGCCGTCGTATGATTGGCCAGGAAGTAATTTTGCAGGACGCCTGTCCCGTGGGAATCAAAATGTCACTCTCCATCCGGATAACCGCCAACTATTTTCAGTCTGAAATCCGGGATGCGGTACGGAGAGTTCTTGGAACAGGTTCCGGCGGGTTCTTTGAGCCGGGCCGCCTTGATTTTGGTGAGGATATCTTTGCCGCCGATATCTTTCAGGCTGTCATGTCCCTGGACGGAGTGGAGAATGTCTGCCTGAACAGATTCAAACGTTTCGGCAACCAGTACCCTGATCAGGCGGATACGGGCCGGATTGTCCTGGAGGAAATGGAAATTGCAGTCTGCGATAATGATTCCGCCAGACCTGAACGCGGCTTTTATTCTCTCTCACTGCACGGGGGGCACAGAGGATGAATAAGCAAAAAGACCTGACGCGCTGGAACCGGGCCGGTTTACATCGTTTCCGTTACATAGACGGAAATGCTGCCATTTACCTGGAAATGTTGCGTGCCGCGTTTGCCGAAGGTTTCCCTGGATGGAAAGATGTGGCTTCAAGGCGTGATATCCTGACCGACCCTGAGTCTCTTGTCTGCCAGTATAATGAAAAACGTGGTGAATGGGCCTGGGAGATTGCCAGGGTTCTTGCCAGAAGCGCCCATGTCCTCACAGAGTACATTGATGCCTATGCCAATGAAGGGTATCTGGACACGGCTTCCCAGTGGGACAACGTGCGGCGGCTGGTTGAGATGCTTGATTATCATCCGGCCCCTCCCGCCTCCGCCTCAACATCTCTTGTGCTTGAGGCGAAAAAAGAGACTGCAGGCCTTGTGAAAGCAGGTTTCCAGGTGAAGTACTCTCCTGCAGACGGGGGAAGTCCAGTCATTTTTGAGACCCTTGAAGACATCAAGGTAGATCACAGGTTAAACCGGCTGCGACCAGTGGAATATGATCGTAACCAGCATCACCTCGGTGGTGATTCCCTGCTTCTTGAAGGAAAAGTCAAAGACCTGAAAATCGGCCAGCCGCTGGTTCTTGAAAATGAAAAGACCGGTGCATTGCTGGGGTATCATATTCAGGGGATTGAAGCGGATGATAAAACTACGAGGGTGCGCGTCAGCCCGCGCCTGTCTCAAAAAATGACGGAAGGGTATGTCAGGGTACATGTCAAACCGGAGGAGCGGCTTGATCCTATCGGGCCTGCCGCCAAAGGCGCTGAGGTCAAACGTGTTCTTCGTATCAGGGAGGAACCTGACGGGTTGCTGCCCGGCATGGTGGTCTGGATCAGTGACGGAAAAAACGCTTGTTTCCGCAGACTGATCCATGTTCATGGGCATCGCCTGGTCTTTGATTCTGAAATCGGCATCCTGCGAATCGAACATGCCCGCATCGGACTGCCGGTTGTCCTGAATGTCGAAAAAAAAGTGGAACGTCCTGTGGCTTCGAATGGAGATGCTATCTCCGTGTTCCAGGCTGCCGGTGACTGGTCGCGCCTGAGCGGGCAGAAAGTTGTGGATCAGCGGCTGGATTCACAAGGGAAAAAACACCTGCCTTTCTATACTGTTACCGCTGCACGTTACCATCCTGTAGACCCTGGAGATTCTTACAGCGGCTACACTCTATTGAATATTTCCTGTTCCGGGAGTGCGCATCCATTTCCCCTGCACAATCCCCAGACCTTGCTGGTACCGCCTGCTACGCAAGGGCCATGGACTGTTGATACCTATCTGGAAAAGGTAAATGGTCACCTGCCGACTACCATCATTGCCGGCAAACCCAAAAAGACCAGAGCCGGAGACCTCGCTGTCGTGGTCTCAGGTCGCCGGATGGCCTGGACCCGGCTTACTTCGGTAGCAGTGGATCCAGAAAAAGATACAGCCGAACTTTCAGCATCAGGGTCCTGGCAGGATCGGGGCGGAGGCGATTTTTTTCTCTGCGAAACCACTGTATACAGTCATTTCAAGGAGGCGCTGCGCCTTTACGGATGGCAGGAAAACAACCGGGTGCTAAACGGCAACCGTATTCCCCTGGCCGGCGTGCCGGATTGCCTGGAAAAAGGCCGATCCCTGCTGGTGGAAAGAATCGATGACCCAGGTGCCTCTTTTTTGGCCAGCATAACCAAAATTAAAAAGAACACTCTGGTCATATCTCAAAATCTACCAAAAGGCTTTACCTATGGTAATTGCGTAATAGCCGCAAACATTGTCCAGGCAGGTCATGGCGAAACAAGACCGGAAAAGGTGCTTGGCAGTGGAGATGCCACCCGTACAAACCGGTCTTTTGTGTTTGAACAGGATAAGGTTTCCTTTGTTCCCGATCCCTCGCAGCCTTCCGGGGTAAGGGCAGCCATTGATGTACGGGTGGAGGGGAGAAGCTGGAAACAGACAGGTAGTCTCAAAAACTCCGGACCTGCCGATCCCCATTATATTGTCCGTATGACTGAAGAAAGTTTTCTCAAGCTAATGTTTGGCGACGGCATCCATGGCAGACGTTTGCCCACAGGCCGCAACAACGTACGCATTACCTGTCGAGTGGGCACAGGCCTTCAGGGCAACCTTCCAGCCGGAAGCCTGACAAAGCCCGTAAAGGAACATCGGCTTGTTAAAGCAGTACGCCAGCCGCTTGCTGCCACCAGCGGCAATGACATGGAGGGAATAGAATCACTCAGGGAAAATGCCCCGGCCACGGTTCTTACCCTGGAACGGGCAGTATCCCTGACGGATTTCTCCTCCCTTGCCATGAGCCAGAGCAGCGTCTGGCAGGCGCGCGCCTTTTCGCGTCCAGCCGGAATCGGACGAAATGAAAAAATTGAAGTTGTCGTGGTGCCTGCCGGAGGCGGGAATCCGGGAAGTCTTGAACAGGCACTCAGGGATTTCCTGCAGGCCCGGGCGATTCCTGGTGTGGAGATCGACATTACTCCCTATACATCGATAACTTTTATCCTTGCAGTACATCTTGCCATCAGCAGCGGCTATGATCCTGAGGATATAATTTCCCAGGTCAAGACAGCTCTTGAAAGCAGATTTTCTCTGAAAAAAAGAAAATTAGGGCAGGATCTTTTCCTGAGTGAGGTTTACGAGGTCGTGGAATCAGCAACAGGTGTGGAGCATTCCCGAATTGTTATAAACGGAAAAAAGGGAATACGCAGAGTTGCCGTCAAAGATCACGAGGTACTTACCCTGGACAAGGTTCTGATTGATCATGAAGGTTCCGGAAGTCAAACAACCGGTTCGGGAGAAAATTACACCAGATGAGTACGAATAAACCATATCAGAACATACAGTCAAAAACAGGACGGCAACTTTACGACCTTCTGCCGGAAGTCTATCGAAGCCGTGACAGGGAAGATGCCGGTGGTAACGGAGATCTGGCAAAATACCTGGATGCCTGCGGTGAACTTCTCGACCTGATTCGTCACACCCTTGATCAGCGCCTGGCCGACAGTTTTCCCGACAATCCGGAAAAGGGGCTGGCCTGTCAACCCTGGCTGCTTCCCTATTTTGCCAGGCTTGTTGATGCACGCCTGGTGTCCCCTGATGACAAAGGCCGCCGGGACGAGGTAGGCAATGCTGTCGCATGGCGGCAGCGCAAAGGCACCCGGACTGCGGTTGAACAGATAGCAGAGTCTGTGGCTCGAACCGAGACAGAGGTACAGGAAGGATGGAAACGGGTGGCAATCACACCACGAATCGGCATGCCCCTTTTACCGGCAACGGCCCTGGGCGAGTCTGATCTTTTTGATAAACATCGACAACACCCGGCCTGGGCCGCGCGGCACCCCGGATTACCATCGGCAGTTGTGGACCTGCGCTATCCATCCCGGGCCATGCGGCTGGATACTGCCACCAACGCGACTCCGCAAAATCCCGCCGCGCATCTTACTGAATTTGCCGGAGAAAAATCCTGGTGGCGTCAGGTCAATCCCCACGGCGCCCCCTGTTTTCCCGGCTCATTTGAGGATGTTTCGTCACGAACGGTCGATATGCGCACACCAAACTGGCAGCATGGGCATTTTCATCCAAAGCGGGTGTTACTTTTTGTGTCGCCTCCAACCTGTTTTTTTGATCTGGAGCCGGATAATTTTCAGGAATGGTCGGAGCTCGAGGAGGACAACGAGCATGTTCTTGAAAATCAGGTCGTCACAGAACCCCTCATGGTAACGGCTGGAAGATTGAAACTTGTCCACTGCATGGTGAAAAATCTGAATATTGACGTTCCTGAAGCTTCTGCAGAGGATGAGAAACCGGTTCTGATTGCCAGAGACTGTCTTATCGGCGAAGCCGTGATTAACGGACCGGCCCGCCTGGAGTACTGCACCATAACGGGCAATTTTACATGCAGGCGATTGCAGGCAAGTGATTCGCTGTTTGCGGGAGGCAAACTGACACTCGAAGACGCCACAGATCAGTTTCCTCACTGTATACGTTATTCCAGGGTTCCTCCAGGGCTTTCGGCAAAGGGCCTGCTTATGTATCACAATACTACGGAACAGCCTGCCTTTTTTAATTTTGAATTTGATGAGGGGGACCATGCTGTGTGGCGACAGGCGCGTTTTGGCGAGCCGGGATATGCGGTCTTACATCCTGCCACACCGGAGGCTATCCGTTTCGGCGCTGAGGACGGCGGCGAGATGGGAGCATATCACAGCCGGCATTACTGCCTGTTACATGCGGCAATACTGGAGAAACTAAGGGATTTCCTGCCGCTTGGTATTGAAGCGGTTCTCATCCCTGATCCGAGGCTTCAGCGGCTGCCGATTGTGCCGTGTGAACCTCAAGATTTTTAAGCGGGGAAGTCATGAAAACACAAATTTCCAGGAACAGCTACCATAAAAATAAATGCTATTCAGGAGTTTACCAGCAACAGGGGCGGATGCTGACCGATGCCGACTGGAACGAAATGGTGGACCTCCTGAAAGGGCTGCTTGCCGGTGCCCTGGTGGACGTGGTGGGAAACGGCAGTCCGCGCGCCGGGGCTGTCAGTATTGCTGATGATCGAAAAATTATACCCGGTGATCTCTACGTGGACGGGGTCCACGCGACACTGCCCGGTGATGAAAACATCGGGATAGATAAACAACCTGATCTTCCCGGCTACAAACCGCTTCCGGGCACCGACGAGCATGAAATCTATGCCGATGTCTGGGAACGACCCGTCACCTGCCTGGAAGACGGAGAACTGCGTGATGCAGGGCTGCATGGAGCAGATACCTGTACCCGCACCCGGACCATGCTCCAGGTCAAGTGGCGGCCCCAACCTCTGGTCAAAGGGGCCCTTCCCAGCAAGGGAAATGGACTGCTTTCCCTTGAAGTTCACACCAACCTGGAAACCGGTGATCCCTGCGATCCCTGCGCCGGTCTTGTTGCTGCGGATAAGGGAAGAGTGGGCAATTACCTCTTTCGCGTGGAAGTGCATAAAGTAGAGGGTTATGCCAATAATCCTGATGCCATTACTCTCAAATGGTCAAGTGAAAACGGGGCTGAACAGTTCGAGGCCATGCCAGGGAACAAGATGCCGCCTGGTTTTATCAGCGATAAATATGTATACGAGTTTTTCAATCTGACAACTGAAAAACATCTCGGCGTTCACCTGGCCAAGGGGTTTACTCCCACTACAGGTATCTTGAAGAATACATATGAAATCCCTGAAGGGCAAACCGACCCAAAACAATTCGTGAGGCGCTGGGACGGGTACTGTGTTCTCCATCAAACCAACGGTAACTGGTCCCTGAAAGAAGGCCGCGACAAGGGTGCCGAACTGTTGGAAGCCGTTGCTCCCGCGGCACACGGTCATGTCTC
>JANTGH010000077.1 GCA_024763055.1 Desulfobulbaceae bacterium | reverse complement strand
AGAGCCTGGAAATGACGGCGGCCCGGACTCTTCCTTATTTCAACAGCCATATTCTTAAACATCTACGTGAAAATAAACGGATTCTGGTGTCGGCACACGGAAATTCACTTCGCTCAATTGTTATGCACATCAAACAGATGTCGCCGAAACAGATTCTTGAATATGAAATTGCCACCGGAACGCCTCATATTTTTGATTTTAATGAACAAATACAACTGACCGACGATTTCATAGTGCAGGGCTGAAAACCATGGCCCACTTCCGTCGGGGTTGGAGTTCATCCTGATTCGGAGATGCGAACATCAGCTATGAATACTATTAATCCAAAGCGAGGATTTTGTTATGACCGTATCTTACGACATAGCGCTTGCGGATCTTCCGGAAGAACTTTCCGATCTTCGGGAACTGGCCCTTGACCTGCGCTGGTCCTGGAGCCATGCCGCAGATCAACTGTGGCAACGGATTGGCCCTGAACTCTGGGATCGCACCCATAATCCCTGGCTCATCCTGCAGACGGTCAGCAGAAAATACCTGGCCGAGCTTGCCGGGGATACGGAATTTGTTGCCCTGTTGACCAAATTGCGTCGGGCACAACGCTCAGCTCATGAACGACAGGCATGGTTTCAGCGGTCCTGGCCGCAGTCGGATCTTGCCGACATCGCCTATTTCAGTATGGAGTTCGGCCTGGATGAGTCGCTGCCCATCTATTCCGGAGGATTAGGCGTACTGGCCGCCGACTATCTCAAAGCCGGCAGTGAACTCGGCCTGCCGGTGGTCGGTATCGGCCTCCTGTACCAGCAGGGCTATTTTCGTCAGGGGTTGGATGCCGAAGGGAAACAGCTGGTTTTCTTCCCCTATAACGATCCCACCCAGCTGCCCATCCTGCCGGTCCGCGATGACGAGGGTGAATGGCTTCTTGTTGAAGTGGAACTGCCCGGCCGCACCCTGCGCCTGCGCACCTGGCAGGTTATTATCGGCCGTGTTTCCCTGTACCTGCTTGATTCCAATGATCCGCTCAACAGTCCGGCCGACCGGGGTATCACCAGCGAGCTGTACGGTGGCGGATCAGAGATGCGACTGCAACAGGAAATCGTTCTGGGGATCGGCGGCTACCGCCTTCTCCGAGCCCTGGAAATTACTCCGCAGATTTGTCATCTCAACGAGGGCCATGCCGCTTTTGTCGTTCTTGAACGAGCCCGTTTTTTCATGCAGGAGCATAAAGTCGGCTTCCGGGAGGCCCTCACCGCCACCCGGGCCGGGAATCTCTTTACCACCCATACGCCGGTGGAAGCCGGTTTTGACCGGTTTACGCCCCGACTTTTTGAACAATACATGCAGGACTATGTGGCCCGGCTTGATATTTCCTTTCAGGAATTGCTGGCCCTTGGACGTACCGACCTCCGGGCCACCGACGGCACGGAACCCTTTCACATGGCCTGGCTGGCCATGCACGGATGTGGCGCCGTCAACGGGGTCAGCCGCCTGCACGGCGAGGTCAGCCGCCGTATCTTTCAACCGCTTTTTCCCCGCTGGCCGAGCCATGAGGTGCCGGTGGGCCATGTCACCAACGGTGTGCATGTGCCGAGCTGGGACTCCCCGGAATCCGACCGGTTGTGGACCGAGGCCTGCGGCAAGGAACGGTGGCGCGAGGAGCTGCAGGACCTGGAAGATGCCATCATGAAGATCAGCGATAAAGAACTGTGGGCCATGCGCAGCCGCAACCGGCAACGGTTGATCAACTGGTTGCGCGAACGACTGCTCCGACAACAGGCCCTGCAGGGAGCAACGCTCAATCACCCTGTCGATGCGGAAACAATTTTTGATCCCAATGTGTTGACCCTGGGTTTTGCCCGTCGGTTCACCTCATATAAACGAACAGATCTGCTCCTTTATGATCCGGACCGCCTTGCCCGTCTGCTTACCAGCGTCGAGCGACCGCTACAGCTTATTATTGCCGGAAAGGCCCACCCGCAGGATGCCCGGGGCCAGGCTATGATTCGTGCCTGGATCAATTTTATCCACGACCATCACTTGGAGCATAAGATCATTTTCCTGATTGATTATGACCTGCTCGTTGCCCAGCACCTGGTCCAGGGAGTGGATCTCTGGGTCAATACCCCGCGTCGTCCCTGGGAGGCCTGCGGCACCAGCGGTATGAAGGTACTGGTCAACGGCGGCCTCAATGTCTCGGAACTGGATGGATGGTGGGCCGAGGCATGGACTCCGGAGGTTGGCTGGCCCCTTGGCGACGGCGGACTCCACGATGATATCGCTACCTGGGACAGACGTGAAGCGGATGAACTGTATACACTTCTTGAACAGGATATTATCCCTGCCTTTTATCAGCGTAATGTCAACGGAATCCCCGGGCAGTGGGTACAGCGATTGCGCAACAGTATGGCAAAACTGACCCCGCAGTTTTCCGCCAACCGGATGGTGCGGGAATACATGGAGAGCTATTACCTGAACATGCTCAGAAACGTAACAAAAAGAACGAAAGATCAAGCATGCACACCTGATATCGTTCTCTGGCAACAGACCATTGAACGCCATTGGCCTTCCATCCGTTTCGGCCGTCTGGAGAGCAAAGAAAAGGACCAGAGCATCATGTTTACGGTCCAAGTCTATCTTGATGACCTGGACCCAAAAACAGTGCAGGTCGAACTTTATGCCGACGGAGGGGATGAATATCCGGTCGAGGTGCACCAAATGGATCGAAGTGAACCTCTTATCGGCGCCATACATGGCTATCTCTATACCTGCGAGGTGGCGGGGGAGCGGCCGTCCGCCGACTATACGGTTCGAATCGTTCCCTTTCACCCCGACGCAACGATACCGCTTGAAGCCAACCAGATCCTTTGGGAGCATTAACAGGTGATCATTGCATTGGCCTTGATTCACCACAAATGTGTACCGGGAGGAATTCCACCATGACGGATTCAGTAACCACCACGACACCAACAGACAAAGGTCTCAGCTCGGATGAGGCCGCCCACCTTCTCCAGCAGTACGGACCCAATGCCCTTGAAGAGGAAAAGGTCTCTCTTCTCAAAAAATTGCTGGGTTATTTCTGGGGGCCAATTCCCTGGATGATTGAGGTGGCCGCTATCCTTTCGGCTGCTGTTCGTCACTGGGCCGATTTTTTCGTCATTATTGCCCTGTTACTCTTTAATGCCGGGGTGGGATTCTGGCAGGAATATACCGCCGGCAACGCTGTTGAGGCGTTGAAAAAAGAACTCGCCCAAAAGGCCAGGGTCCTGCGGGACGGCGCCTGGAAACTGATTGACGCAACAGGACTTGTGCCAGGCGACATCATACGGATTCGTCTGGGTGATGTGGTCCCTGCCGATGGCCGCATTGTCGAAGGTGACTATCTCAGTGTGGATCAGTCAGCCCTTACCGGCGAGTCTCTGCCCGTGACTAAAAAACAGAACGAAGCAATCTTTTCCGGCACCATTATCAAACAGGGTGAGGTTGTGGTCGAGGTGACGGACACCGGCAAGAATACCCGCTTCGGCAAGACCGCAGGCCTGGTCGAACAGGCAAAGACCGTTTCTCACTTCCAGAAGGCAGTACTCACCATCGGCGACTACCTCATCTATGTCAGCCTTGTATTGGTGACCATCCTGGTTCTGGTTCAATTTCATCGGCACGCACCCTGGATTGACCTGATTCAGTTTGCCCTCATCCTGACGGTGGCCTCCATTCCGGTGGCCATGCCGGCGGTCCTGTCCATGACCATGGCCGTGGGCGCCATGCTGTTGTCCAAAAAAAAGGCCATTGTCACCCGGCTGGAATCCATTGAAGAAATGGCCTCCATGGACATTCTCTGCTCGGATAAAACCGGCACCCTGACCCAGAACAAACTGACCCTTGGCGATATCGAAATCTTTAACGCTGAGGATGATCAAAAGGTCTTGCTGATGGCCAGCCTGGCCTCGCGGGAAGAGGATAAAGACGCCATTGATGAAGCCGTTCTCCAGGGACTGCAGGACAAAAGTCATCTGCAGGCTTTTACACAGACAAAATTTGTCCCCTTTGATCCTGTCCATAAGCGTACCGAGGCGACTGTGCAGGGTAATGACGGTACTCCATTCCTGGTGACCAAGGGCGCACCCCAGATCATCATGGAAATGGCAAATCTGAATGAAACAGATCAAAAGCGAGCAGTTAAGGTGGTTGATGATTTCGCCGCCAAAGGCTACCGGGCCCTTGGTGTCGGTATGAAAAAGGAAAATGACCAGGTATGGACCTTTCTTGGTATCCTCTCCCTGTTTGATCCGCCACGGGAAGATTCCGCCGAGACAATCGCCCGGGCAAAGAAATATGGAGTACAGGTTAAAATGGTCACCGGTGACAACCAGGCCATTGCCCGGCAAATTGCCGGGAAACTGAATCTGGGAACAAATATTCTCAAATCGGAAATCCTGCCAGTGTCCGGACAGCAAAAAAATATCAGCGGTGATATCAAGGAAGCGGTCGAACAAGCCGAGGGATTTGCCGAGGTCTTTCCGGAACATAAATTTTCCATCGTCAAGATACTGCAGGGAAGGGGGCATATCACCGGCATGACCGGGGATGGCGTCAACGATGCCCCCGCACTGAAACAGGCCGATGTGGGTATCGCCGTCAGCGGCGCCACCGATGCAGCCCGAGCAGCAGCCGACCTGGTACTCACCTCTCCCGGCCTGTCAGTTATTATTACCGCCATCGAGGAAGCACGGCGCATCTTCGAGCGCATGAACGCCTACGCCATCTACCGCATCAGCGAGACTCTGCGCATCATGTTCTTTGTCTCAATAACGATGGTGTACTTTAATTTTTATCCGATTACAGCCGTAATGATTATCCTGCTGGCTTTCCTGAATGATTTGCCCATCATGACTATTGCATACGACCATACACTTTTGGATCAGCAACCGGTGCGTTGGAATATGCGTCAAGTCATCACTGTTGCTACATCAATGGGTATTGTTGGAATCGTCGGCAGCTTCGGTATGTTGCTATTGGCCATGGATTGGCTGCATCTGGTTGTGGCCCAGATCCAGACCTATGTATTCCTGAAGATGGCCGTGGCGGGCCACTTGGTGCTGTTCGTGGCCCGGACCAGGGAACACTTCTGGAAACGACCGTTTCCAGCTCCTATCATGATGTTCGCTTTTCTCTTAACCCAGTTGACCTCAACGCTCCTTGCCGCCTTTGGCTTTGGTCTAATTACACCTATTACCTGGCCGGAAATAGCCCTGATATGGGCCTATTCCATAGGATCGGCCATTGTCACCGATCTGGTCAAGGTAATGGTCTATCACCATTTGCAACATAAGACGCCACGACATCGCAGCTTTGTGAAAAAACTCAGCCGATCTTTTTTTCCCAGTCATTTTCATGGGCGGAAGGCGGCGAACCAATAGACGAAAACGATGCCCTTATTATGTTTTTACCTTACAGAATTTAGTAGGGATGTTAATGAAACGGTAAGATGCTTACCAAAACAACAACTGCATACCAAGGAGGCCCATTATGACGACTGAGGCGAACAAAGAACTGGAAAACATCAAAAATGATCTTGCCGAACTGAAAAAAGATATCAAAGGCCTGACCAGCGCCCTGACTGATCTCGGCAAAGAACAGGTAGAGGACGCCGCTGGAACGATCGGCCGCAAGAAAGAAATTCTACTCGACACGCTGTCACTTGCGGAAATCAAAAAACGACTGGCTGATCTAACGGAAGAGGGTGAAGACGCCCTGGATGTTGTTCGCGAGCAAGTTGAAAAAAATCCGGCGGGAACCCTGCTGGCATCCGTTGGCGTCGGTGTCCTTATCGGCATACTTCTTGGCGGCAGGCGATGAGCAAGGTCACTATCTCCGACTTTACCATAGCGCTGTTTGAGCTGGCTGAGGCGGAAAGCAAGGCCTTGCGACAATCCGTCCGGATTTTCCTCACCGAGGAACGGCGAGCCCTTGAAAAAACCGTCTTCCGCAGTGGGCTGAATATCACCCTTATCGGGGCGGCAATACTCAGCCTGCTGATAGCTCTTGGTTTTCTGAGTTGGGGTATTTACGACCTCTGCGTCATCTACATTTCTCCCCTGGCAGCGCCCTTTATCACCGGCGCTTTCTGGTTGGCGGCCGGTTTGGTCTTTATGATAGCGGCAAGTGGGAGGAAAAAGAATGGAAACTGAGCAGGCGCGAGCCAATCTAAAAAATATTCTCTTAGGGAAGCCAAGCCACCGTGAACCGACCCTTACCGAGGCAAAGGCCGGACTGCGGGCGACCGACCCCGGCATTGATATCAGCCGCCCGCTCAAACAGCTCAACCAAGGCAATATCAAAGGGGCCGTTGTCGATCTTGCCTTCGAAGCCACGACCACCATTACCCTCCCCTATCTCCGCCCGCTCCTTACAGCGACGTTTGTCAATCTGTATGCACTTGGAACAGGCAAGGACAGACGAAAGAAAAAAAGCATTGAATTTCAGGGGAATAATGGTCACGGAAAAAGATAATCGTCCAAGAACACGCCGGATTTCACTTCAAATTAAAGGCATGAAAAAGGCTACATAGTGGAAACCTGTAACCCTTTTCAGAAGCTGAGGTAAAAGGCAAGCAGAACGGGATAATAATTTTTCCCCCAGGATCCTGAAAACCGGCAGGCGTCATGATAAAAACGACATGGTATCAGGTTAAAAAAATGGTTAATTGAATTATACATATAGCCATATGGTAATATGAGAACAACAGGTTATTAACGGATATTTAACAACAAGAGGTTCAGATCGTGAAACAAAAACGAAAAATCGTCCTGGTCTTGCTGCTGGTTCTCCTTGGTGTCGGAGGATTGTATTACCGGAAGATGGTCAGCCACCGGCAGCCGGAAGGGCAGTTGCAGTTATACGGCAATGTGGATATTCGTCAGGTGGCGGTTGCCTTTTATGATACCGGGCGCATTAAGGATATACAGGTGCACGAGGGTGACCGGGTTAAGGCCGGACAACTGCTGGCCGAGCTCGATCCGGTCAGGCTCCAGGCCGATCTGAAACAAAAAGAAGCCGAACTTGTTCTGCAGCAGCAGGTCGTGGCCAGACTGGAGCATGGTTCCCGGCCGGAAAAAATTCAGGAAGCCAGGGACAAAGTCAAGTCGTTGCAGGCCCAGGTCAATGATGCCCGGATCACCTATGAACGGTTGCAGCAGATGTATGTCAAAAAAAGTGTCGCCCGGCAGCAGGTGGATGACGCCCAGGCCAAGTATCTTGCCCTGAAAAATGAACTACATGCCACCCGGCAGGCGCTTGATCTGGCCATTAAAGGCCCGAGAGTCGAAGATATCGCTGCTGCCAAGGCAAAGCTCCATGCCCAAGAGGCCGCTGTTACCCTGGCGAAAAGGAAACTGGAAGACTCAAAGGTGTATGCCGTAACCGATGGCGTAATCCAGGACCGGATCATGGAACCGGGCGATATGACTTTTCCCAATGCGCCGGTATTGACCCTGGCCCGCACCAACCCGGTTTGGGTCCGCGCCTACGTGCCTGAGCCCGATCTCGGCAAGATATGGCAGGGGATGAAGGCCACAATCAGCACCGACTCCTTTCCCGGCAAGAAGTACAACGGCTGGGTGGGCTATATCTCGCCAACGGCCGAGTTTACGCCCAAAAATGTGGAATCACCTCAATTACGTACCCGCCTGGTTTATCAGGTGCGAGTCTATGCCTGTGATTCTCAGGGTGAATTGCGCCTGGGTATGCCGGCGACTGTAACCTTTGATCTGCACCAGTCGCAAAAAGACGCCGGGAGCATGAAAGATGTCTGCGGCAAGTGAGCTACAACCCGTACCGCAAGTTCAGCCGAAAAAAAAGGATGATATCATCCTGTCGGTGACCAACATCAGTAAACGGTTTCAGATAGGAAAACGTATCGTTCATGCCCTGTCCGAGGTTTCCTTTCAGGTGAAATCCGGCATTGTCACCGGCCTGATCGGCCCGGATGGAGCCGGAAAAACGACCCTGATGCGTCTTGCCTGCGGCCTGCTCGTTCCGGATTCCGGCAGCATTTCAGTTCTTGACATGAACGCCTCCAGGGAACCGCTCAAAGTCCAGCAGTCAATCGGTTACATGCCCCAGCGTTTTGGGCTCTATGAGGATCTGACCGTCCAGGAAAACCTTGAACTCTATGCCGACTTGCACAAGGTGGCCGTCAAGGACCGGCCTGCCCGCTATGAAAAACTGCTGCACATGACCGGGCTGGCGCCGTTTACCGGCCGCCTGGCCGGTAAACTTTCCGGCGGCATGAAACAGAAATTAGGCATAGCCTGCGCCCTGGTCAGTCCTCCTCCGCTCTTGATTCTTGATGAACCGACAGTGGGCGTCGACCCGGTGTCCCGGCGTGAACTCTGGGAGATCATCTATTCCCAGGTAAAAAAGATGAACATGAGCGTTCTCCTGTCCACGGCCTACCTCGACGAGGCCGCGCGCTGCAGTGAAGTGGTGCTCATGCACGAGGGAAAGATGCTTGGCCAGGATACGCCGCAGGACTTCAGCAGGAAAATGGCCGGATATGCCTTTGAGGCGCACGGCAGCCAACGGAACCGGCGCGCCCTGCAGGAAGCTCTGAGCAAAAGTAAAAAGGTTGTGGATGCCATTATCCTTGGCGACCAGGTGCGACTGGTAACCCGCAAACCCGAGCAGGCCGAAGAGCTTAGCGAAGAGTTTTCTGCCGGCAAAGAACAGGTGACGGTCAGGGCTGCTCAGCCTCGGTTTGAAGATGCTTTCATCTCCATACTGCACGACTGTAAACAGGATGGGGATGATAAACAGTGCGACCTGATCCTGCCGGGCCAGGTTGGCGGGAAAGGTGACGAAGAGGTAATTATCGTTCGCGACCTGCAACGCCGGTTCGGTGATTTTTACGCTGTTAAAAATCTTTCTTTTAGCGTTAAGCGTGGAGAAATCTTCGGCCTGTTAGGGGCCAACGGCGCCGGCAAGACCACCACCTTCCGCATGCTCTGCGGTCTGTTACCGGCCACCAGCGGTACTCTGCAGGTTGCCGGCCATAATCTGCGGGTTGCCCGGGCGCCGGCGCGGGCAAAGATCGGCTACATGGCGCAGAAATTTTCCCTGTACAGTGATCTGACCGTGCGCCAGAATCTCAACTTTTTCAGCGCCGCCTACGGGTTGCGCGGCCAGCTACAGAAGAAACGAATCCAGTGGGCCCTGGATTCCTTTGAACTGGCCGAGATCCAGGACAACGACTCCAACGATCTGCCGCTGGGCTACAAGCAGCGTCTGGCCCTGGCCGCCGCCCTGATGCATGCGCCGGAGATTCTTTTTCTTGATGAGCCGACTTCAGGCATCGACCCCTTGGCCCGCCGGGAATTCTGGCGACATATCAACGCGCTGGCAAGCGCCGGAGTGACCGTGATGGTAACCACCCATTTCATGGAAGAGGCCAGCTATTGCGACAAGCTGGTCATCATGGCACGGGGCCAGGTGCTGGCCGCCGGTTCACCCTCCGAACTAACCAGCCGTTACCGCAGCCCGGACAACCCGGAGCCGTCCATGGAAGACACCTTTATTCATCTGATTGAAGAGTTTGAGCAGCGGAAGGGAAAAGACACCTGAGGAGGAACAATCATGTACAACATGCTGTCAAAAAAAACCAGGAGAGGTCTTCGATGGATGTGATGCGTCTGCGTGGCTTGGTCCGCAAAGAAAGCCGACAGATTATCCGTGATCCGTCTTCCATCGGGATCGCTTTTTTTCTGCCGGTGCTCCTGTTACTTATCTTCGGATACGGGGTTAGTCTGGATGCCCGACATGTACCTCTGGCCATGGTGGTGGAGAAAAACAGTCCTCAGGCCATGGCCCTGGTTTCCGGATTCAACCAGTCCGACTATTTTCTGCCCATCCCGATGCGCTCCATCCAGGAGGCGGAACAAGCCCTCATGCACCGAAAGGTCGACGGAATCATCTGGCTGCGCCATAATTTTGCCCGTCAACTGTTAATGGGCGGCAAGGCTCCCATTGACGTAATCGTTGACGGAGTGGATTCCAACAAAGCCCGGCTGATCGAGGGGTATGTCACCGGGGTCTGGTTCAACTGGCTGGAGCGGATGACTGGGGAACAGGGACAACGGCTGCATGTGCCGGTCACGGTGGAACACCGGGTCTGGTTCAATGCGGAAGTCAGCAGCCGGAACTATCTCGTGCCCGGCCTGATCGCCATCATCATGACGCTCATCGGCGCCATGCTGACATCTATGGTCGTGGCCCGGGAATGGGAACGCGGCACCATGGAGGCATTGATGGTGACGCCGGTTTCCATGAAAGAGGTCATCGCCAGCAAAATTATACCCTATTTCATTCTCGGCATGGGGGGCATGCTGCTATCGGTGCTGATGGCGGTCTTTCTCTTTCAGGTGCCGCTGCGCGGCTCCATGTGGCCTCTGATCGTCTCTTCATCCCTGTTCATGTTCACTGCCATCAACATGGGGCTGTTGATCTCGGTGGTGGCTAAAAGTCAGTTCGTCGCCGGCCAGATCGCCATTGTCATTACCTTTTTACCCGCTTTTATCCTGTCAGGTTTTGTCTTTGATATCAGGACAATGCCCGTCGTCATTCAATGGCTGACCCACCTGGTAGCGGCCCGTTACTTTGTCGACATTCTCCAGACCCTGTTTCTCGCCGGTGACATCTGGCCTCTTTTCCTGACCAATTCGGCCTGGCTTGCCGTGATGGCCTTGTTTTTCCTGATGATTATCAAGAAAAAATCCCGTAAACTTCTGGAATAGATTTTGTTATGCTGAGAAAAATTTTCGCCCTGATGAAAAAGGAATTTCGGACCATTCTCAAAAATAAAAAAACCAGAATGGTCCTTATTATACCGCCTATTGCCCAGATTCTTGTTTTTGGTTATTCGGCAAGTTTTGATCTCAACAATGTCTCCTATGCGGTCTACAACGAGGATTCCGGCCTTGCATCAAGGCAGTTGCTGGCACGTTTTCGGGGAGCACAAGCATTTCATTTCGTTGATACCGTAAACCATGGTGACGGTATCGCCCCGCTCATCAATGAAAAAAAGGTGATGCTGGTTCTGCATATCGGACCTGATTTTACCAGGAATCTCAGCAAAGGGCTCCCAGGAAAGATCCAGGTCATCCTGGATGGACGAAATTCCAACAGCGCCATGATCAGTCTTAATTATGTACGTAATATCGTTATGGGATTTAACACCCACTGGACCGCCATCCACGGGGGTCGACATGTGCCGGGCCAGCTCGTTGTCAGCTCCTGGTTTAACAGCAGTCTGGATTCTCACTGGTTTATTATTCCCGGCATTGTCGCTCTGCTGGCCCTGGTTGTTACCCTGGAAGTAACGGCACTTTCCGTTGCCAAGGAGCGGGAGGCCGGAACCTTCGACCAACTGCTGGTCACCCCCATGACTCCGCTGGAAATCCTTATCGGCAAATCCCTGCCTGGCTTTATCATCGGATTTATCGAGGCCACCTTTATCATCGGCATGACTATTCTCTGGTTTCATGTCCCCTTTCGCGGTTCTTTTCTCGTACTCTATGTCGGAATCTTCGCCTTTCTCCTTTCGGCTATCGGCATCGGGCTTATGATCTCTTCTATTTCAATTACCCAGCAACAGGGACTGATGGGTGCCTTTCTCTTTCTGGTGCCGGCCGTTATTCTGTCGGGGTTTGCCACCCCCATCGAAAACATGCCGCAGTTTGTCCAATATATCACCTACCTCAATCCCATGCGTTATTTTCTGATTATCGTTCGTTCAACATTTCTCGAGGGGGCCTCCTTTGGCCTGCTCTGGAATCTGTACTGGCCCATGGTGCTCATTGGTATCGCAACCCTCACCGCGGCAGGATTGTTGTTTCGTAACCGAATGTATTAACAGCTTAAAACAGGAAAAATCATGAAAAACAAGACACCGTTTACTGCACAAAACCATACCGACTCAGGACGTTCTCCATTTTTCCAACGAAAAAAAACAGTGATAACGATCGTGGCGGTGATCGTCTGCCTGCTTGGAATCGGGAATACATCCGTTGCCCGTAATCTGGGAACAGTGCTCCTTGAAGTGGAAAAAAAGGCGCCCGACCTGCAGGCGGCAGCCGAGGCCGTTAACGCGGAAAAAGCCAATATAAAGGTCGAAAAAAGTCGATACTTCGGCGAAGTGGATGCCCTGGCCAGAAATACCAACTATAAGGATAATCGTCTGATCAACCCTATCTCATATCCAGCTGCTCTTCAGCCCGATCTTTTTGACGATGACCAGTTCGGATATGGCCTGACCGCTAAAGTGCCGCTTGATATCAACGGCAAGATCAAAGCCCGGCTGGAAGCGGCCCGGCAGTTAAAAACAGCCGTCGATGCGGGCATGGGTGATGTTCGTCTGCAACTCCTCCATACGGCGGCCGCCCTGTACCATGATATCGAAGGAACCCTGGCTGATCATGAGGCTCTGCAACGACAAATAGACGCATTGCAGACCCACATCCGGACCACGGAGGCCGCCATAGAGGCACAACAGGCCATTCCCGTCAAGAAAATGCGGCTGGTGACCGAGCGTGAAAACGTCAAAGGGCGGCTCGCCGCACTCAAAGGACGAGAACAGCAGTTACGGGCAGCCCTGGCCTCATTGATGGCGGCACGAACTTTTTCTGATGCCCTGACCCCCATCCATGTCCTGCCGGAAAAGTTGAATTGGCAGGAGGCGCTTATTGATCAACGTCCGGATATCATGTCACTGAAGGCCCGTTTGACTGCCGCCGAATCTACTGTGCGGGCAGCGCGAGCCGAACGGTTTCCGCAGATGGATGTGGACGGTTCCTGGCTGCGCAATCAGGGGTACAACGGTGAAGGCGATGACAACTGGACAATTTCCGTTCGCCTCGGCCTGCCCCTGTGGGATGGCGGCGGCAGGAGAGCACAGGTGGAGAAATCCGGCGCTGACGTGCGACTGCGGCAGCAGAAGCTGGCCGCTCTGCGCTACCGGGCAAGAGCGGAATTTATTGCCGCCCGGGCCGGCTGGGATGCCGCCGTGGCTCGCTACAACGCCGCCGTGGCCTCGGAAAAGGCCGCCAAAGAAACGGAAAGGATCCAATCCAATCGATTTAACGAGGGACTCATCACGGCGGATGACCTTGTGAATGCGGAGGCTGCCCTGGCAACGGCCCGCTCCGGTAAAGCCATTGCCCTTACCGACTGGTGGAAGGCCGGCGATAAAATCCAGATCGCCCTTGGACGTGAACCGGCGCTGTATCCGGGCAAGCAGGCAAAAAAATAACCTTTACCCGGACGGGGAACAGGGATCCGTCACTTCTTGACGGCTTTTGCCAAGAGATTTAGTAAAAATAAAACGGTTTGGGCTGATTGTGGATTCCGGTGTCAGCTCGCTGATGCCAACCATGTCCTGCCTGCCCGGTCTGAACTCGAAAAAGAGCTGGAGAAAAACCCATGCAGAGAAATGCTTTCTTCCTCTACAGCGATGCCAGACAGTCGGGAACGAGAATCGTCGCCCTGGGGTTGATGGCGATGCTCAAACGAGAAGTAGCTGATGTAGCATATTTCAAGCCGATTATCACGCAACCAGTCGCAACGGAGCCTGATATCGACTTTTTCAAACACTACTTTAAACTCAGACAACCTGTTAAAACCGCATACGGATTGCATATTGACGAAGTACGGAAACTAATTGCCGAAGATCGTCTTCATGAAGTGTATGAAAGAATTCTTGAACGATATCATGCTCTGGAAGAAGTGTATAACTTTATTCTCTGTGAAGGAATCGAAGACGATTTTGATTTTGAAGAGGTTCTCGATCTCGATATCGATCTGGAGATTGCCGTCAGCCTTGCCATCCCCCTGATTGTCGTTGTCAATGCGCAAAAGACCGAAAACCCGGAAAGTCTGCACCAACACCTCGAACTACTGGAACGTACTTTTGCAAAGCATCGTCTCCAGCTTCTTTCATTTATCGTCAATCGTCTCGATACCTCTCTAACAGAGGAGACAAAGGCAACACTTCAGACGGAAACGCCGCTTTTTATTCTTCCCGAAGTAGCGGAACTCAACCAGCCGACCATTGCAGAAATCATGGAGCAGACGGGAGCGACGCTGATTTCCGAGAACGAAAAGATGCTCGACCGTTCGGTGACGCAGAGTATTGTCGGGGCGATGACATTGGAGCACTATCTGCATTACCTCAAAGACGGCGATCTGATCATCGTGCCGGGGGATCGGACGGATATTCTCGTGGGGACATACTGGGCGAATCTGTCGCGAAAAAACCCTTCAATTGCCGGAATGCTACTGACAGGCGGTCTGCTTCCTTCGGAGAGTATCATGCATTTGCTATCGGGTGTGGATTTTCCTGCACTGCCGGTGATCGGACTCTCTGTTGATACCCAAACGGCGGCATTGATGGTGCAGGCCGTTCAACCGGAAATCACGTTAAAAAGTGAACGGAAAATCTCCCTGGCAGAGGGACTTTTCAGTGATCATGTCGACTTGGATATCATCAAAAAACGTCTCACCCTTCCCCGACCGGAAACGATGACGCCGGTCCGCTTTACCTATATGCTTTATGAAAAATCTCGCCATTCGGGCAGTGATATTTTGCTGCCGGAGAGCGATGACGAGCGGGTTCTCAGAGCAGTGGAGATCGTACTTCGCCGCAATCTATGCAAGATTACCCTGCTGGGAGATCCTGAGAAGATTACCCAGCGGGCAAGTCTGCTGGGACTGGATCTGACAAAAGCCCGTATCGTCGATCCGGAGCAATTTCCCGATATGAATAAATATGTCGAGACATTTTACCAGTTGCGTCAGCGTAAAGGTATTATCCGGCCAATGGCAAAAGAGATGATGAGCCGTATCAGTTACTTTGCGACGATGATGGTTTATCTGGGATATGCGGACGGTCTGGTCAGCGGCGCCACTCATACGACGCGCGAAACGATCAAACCCGCTTTTGAGATTATCAAGATGCAGCCAGACGCCGGACTCATTTCCAGTGTCTTCTTCATGTTGCTGCATGACAGGGTCCTGGTGTATGGCGACTGTGCGGTCAATCCCCATCCGGATGCTGAAGCGCTCTCCGAAATTGCGATCCAGTCCGCACGGACTGCCCGAGCATTCGGCATTGAGCCACGGGTGGCGATGCTCTCCTATTCCAGTGGAAATTCCGGTATCGGGAAAGATGTTGAAAAGATCCGACGAGCGACTAAAACAGCCCGGCAAAAAGCGCCCGATCTGCTGATAGAAGGACCGATGCAGTATGACGCCGCCATTGATCCAAAAGTGGCCAAAGAAAAGATGCCGGACAGCCGGGTTGCCGGACAGACGACGGTATTTATCTTTCCTGATCTCAATACCGGCAACAATACCTACAAGGCGGTGCAGCGGAGCGCAGGTGCGATTGCGATCGGTCCGATTATGCAGGGGATCAGAAAACCGGTTAATGACCTAAGCCGGGGTTGTCTGGTGGAAGATGTCGTCCACACGATTGCAATTACCGCTGTACAGGCCGCCATGGAGGAGAAAGAGGACCGGCAGCAATGAAGCTCTTTGTCCTCAATTCCGGCAGTTCCTCCCTGAAATATACCCTCTATGATATCAGCAACGGTATCAGGGAGATTGTTTCCGGCTTGGTGGAACGGATCGGCGAGCAGGACGGCGCGGCAACCCTGCTGCATGAAGCAGAAAAAGAAAAATTGGCGGCGCAGGTAGCAGACCATCATGAAGCGCTGGAACTGGTTTTGCGGCAATTACGGAACCACGGGTACCTGCAGGCATTTTCCGATCTTGCCGGATGTGCGCACCGCGTGGTCCACGGCGGGACAAAATTTTCCGAACCAATCTTGATCAACCGCCAGGTACTGGATGCCATAGAGGCGTTGATACCACTTGCGCCGCTGCACAATCCGGCCAATCTGGAGGGGATCAGAACCATGATGAAACTCTCTCCCGATACGCCGCAGATAGCGCTTTTTGATACGGCCTTTCATCATCGCATGCCGGAGATTGCCTATCGGTATGCATTGCCGGAAACATTGTTCACGCAACTGGATATACGCCGTTACGGTTTTCACGGGCTTTCACACCATTATCTCCGGGATGAAGCGGCTGGGCTCCTGGGAAAAACACCGGAGCAGTGCAACCTGATCACCCTGCACCTTGGCAACGGCGCCAGTGCGGCAGCAATCAGGGCGGGAAAAAGTATTGACACCTCAATGGGTTTTACCCCCCTGGAGGGGTTAGTGATGGGAACGCGGCCGGGTGATCTCGATGCGGGTATCCTGCTCTACCTGATGGAAAAGAAAGATTTGGACGCCGAAGCGCTCGATCAACTGCTTAACCATGGAAGCGGACTGAAGGGGCTTTGCCGCACCAATGACATGCGTGAGATTCTTGCGCAAAAATCCCGGGGTGACCAGCAGGCAAAACTTGCCTTTGATGTTTTCTGTTACCGAATCAAAAAATATATCGGTGCCTATACGGCTATTTTAGGCCGGGTTGATGCCGTCGTTTTCGCAGGCGGTATTGGTGAACACAGCGCAACAGTCCGGGAGGAGGTTTGCTCAGGCCTGGAGCACCTGGGACTGGTCCTGGATACCGCAAAAAACCGGAAGTTTACCCATGGCGCGCTGATGATACATCACCCGGAAAGCCGGGTTGCGATTGCTGCGGCGGAAACCAATGAAGCGATGCAGATGGCGAGGGAGAGCGCCGATCTACTGAAAAAGCGTAAAAATGTAGTCCAGTCCTGAACAGCGGATGGTTTATTTTCGTACAAACAGTGGGGAAAAAATTATAAGGAGGAATTATGATAACTATTAATCCTAAGGGTAGGAAAGCATGGGTGAATTTTACTTTTCAACCGCATGATGATGTCAATTCAGTTGCTCTGGCGGGAGAATGGAATGACTGGAAACCGGAA
>JANTGH010000076.1 GCA_024763055.1 Desulfobulbaceae bacterium | reverse complement strand
GTACCCTTGAAGATGGTGTGGAGATGGTTATGCCCGGCGATAATGTGCATATTTCCGGTGAACTGATCACCCCTATTGCCATGGAAGAGGGGCTGCGCTTTGCGATTCGTGAAGGCGGCCGGACTGTTGGCGCAGGCGTCATCAGCGAAATTATTGAGTAGTGATTGCCTGCGGCGGATCTGCTTCTTTTTATGCTGCGGCCATTGTACGGCTGCAGCGCATGAACAGGATTAATTGATGAGAGATATCATTACGCTTGCCTGTGCGAACTGTAAACAGCGCAACTATACAACGACCAAGAATAAAAGGACTATTCCACATAAACTGGAGCTGAAGAAATTTTGTCCTTTCTGCAAAACGCACACGTTGCATAAGGAAACCAAATAACGATTGGTTATTATTGGAAAAGGTCATCCGTGCCGTGCGTAATGCATACGTGCAGGCCAGTAGCTCTAATTGGTAGAGCATCGGACTCCAAATCCGAGGGCTGGGGGTTCGAGTCCCTCCTGGCCTGCCATTAGTGAATGGTTAAGGGTGGAAAGACCTGTTAGCTAAGGATACATTTCATATCTACAGTACATTTGTTTTTCCAGACGGTTAGACAAAGAACCCGTTGGTACTATTATTGGTCGGCATACAGATGGCAAGCAAGAAAAAAGGGCAGAACGGCAAAGGGAAACAATCGGTCAGGAAAGAGAAAAGCGAGCCAAAAGGTATTGCATTATTCTCTCCTGGCAATATTCGTTCTTTTTATCATCAGGTAGAATCTGAATTTAAAAAAATTGTCTGGCCCGATAGAAAGGTTACCATGGGTCTGACAGGTTTTGTCCTTATCCTTGTTGTGATATTGTCTATTTATCTCGGTTCAGTAGACCTTCTCCTCGGTAAGCTCGTCTCATTGGTTCTTCAATAGCAGCTACAGGCTTTTTCAATGGCAAAAAACTGGTACATTGTGCATACCCATACCGGGTTTGAAAACAAGGTGAAGGCAACCCTTGAAGAACGTATTCGTTCCGCTGGTCAGGAAGAAATGTTTGGTGATATTCTTGTTCCCAAGGAACAGATTGTTGAGATGGTAAAGGGGAAACGAAAAACATCTGAACGTAAGTTTTTTCCCGGCTATATACTGGTACGGATGGAGATGAACAGGGAGAGTTGGCATACTGTTCAGGAAACTCCAAGGGTGACCGGTTTTGTTGGAGTCAATGCCAATCAACCAATCGCCGGCCAGGATCTGCAAACTTTGATTCCTTCTTTGACTGATGAAGAGGCCAATCGTATTATCGGCCGGATTGAAGAGGGGGCGACTGCGCCTAAACCTAAAGTTATCTTTACGGAAGGTGACCTGGTCAGGGTTATAGATGGACCTTTTGCTAATTTTCAGGGAGTTATTGATGAGGTCTATCCTGACAAGGGCAGAGTGAGAGTTATGGTTTCCATCTTCGGCAGGTCGACACCGGTGGAGCTTGAATATATACAGGTAAGCAATACCTGATCCGCCATCTCTATCTTTTCTCATTTTTTTGTAGTGAGATACCAAAACAATTTTTACTGATTTTTTTTGTAGTCTTTAGCGGTTAAATAAGAGACTCCCGGTTAAAAACATGGAGGAGTAAACAATGGCAAAAAAAATACAATCATATATCAAATTACAGATTCCGGCCGGCAAGGCCAATCCTTCTCCCCCTGTCGGTCCTGCACTCGGCCAGCATGGTGTAAATATCATGGATTTCTGTAAGGCCTTCAATGCAAAGACACAATCGGCAGGCGATACAATTATTCCGGTTATTATAACCGTATATTCCGATCGGTCATTTAGTTTTATTACCAAGACTCCGCCCGCTTCCGTATTGCTTTTAAAGGCAGCTGGAATAGATAAAGGTTCAAGTAATCCCAAGCGGGAGCGTGTTGCAGATCTTGGTATGGACAAGATACGGGAAATTGCTGAAATAAAAATGCCTGATTTAAATGCATATGACATTGACCACGCCATGCGTATTGTAGAGGGAACGGCCCGAAGTTGCGGGATTACTATTGTTGAATAAACAGCAGTTAACTATTCGATTACCTGTATGCAGACCCGGCATGACAGGGAGAAGAGACAGGGAATATTATGGCAAAACACGGAAAAAAATATAGAAACGGCGTCACCGAAATTGACCGAACACAGCTTTATGAACTTCAGGAAGGACTTACCCGTTTACTTGACGCCTCGTATGCAAAATTTGATGAATCTGTGGACATAGCTGTCCGGCTGGGCGTTGACCCCAGGCATGCCGACCAGATGGTACGTTCAAGCGTTATGCTGCCCCATGGCACAGGAAAGGAAGTGCGTGTTCTGGTCTTTGCCAAAGGAGAAAAGGAAACCGAGGCACTGAATGCCGGGGCCGATTTTGTCGGTTCCGACGAGATCATTGCAAAGATTAAGGATGGATGGCTTGAATTTGATAAAACCATAGCGACCCCTGATATGATGGGTGAGGTTGGTAAAATAGGTCGCGTGCTCGGTCCCCGTAATCTAATGCCCAATGCCAAACTTGGAACCGTTACCTTTGATATAGAACGTGTCGTCGGTGAGATCAAAAAGGGTAAAGTGGATTTTCGAGTTGATAAAAATGGGATTATACATGCGGCTCTTGGCAAGGTTTCTTTTGGCAGTGATAAATTAAAGGACAACATTATAGCATTTGTCGATAAGCTTATTCAGCTCAAACCTTCTTCGAGCAAGGGTATCTATCTAAAGTCCATAGTTATATCAAGCACCATGGGACCAGGTGTGAAGGTGGATCCATTTCAAGTTCGTACGTTAATTAAAGAGAGCTGAATCGGTCCTTTTCTCTTTCACAGTGGTAATCTCTACCTTCTGTGATGCCATCCTTAAACAATAATGAATCTAAAAAAAGTCATGGTAAAGGTCGGAGGCGTGAACCAACTCATTTTTTATTCTTGTATTCATTTGATATTTAAATCGAGTTTCATTTTAAGTATGTAATTTTCAGAAGTTACTAATAATATCGGGTAGGTCAGAGACAGCAGGTTCGAAAGTTTAATGACTGCAGCTTATGCAGCAGTCGCCTGCCGAGACCAATGAACAGACTCGTTATGTGAGTTTTGTTGTTTGTCTTTTTTCTTATCTGTTAACTGTGGCTGCCCCACAACCAATGAAGGAGGTGTAACAGTTGAATCGCGATGAAAAGGCTGGCAAGGTCCATGCGTTGAATGAGACCTTCAGTAAAGCCAAGTTTGCGGTAGTTACTGATTACCGTGGGCTTAAGGTCACGGAGCTTGAAAAATTGCGTACAGAACTTCGTCAGAAGAACGCTTTTATTCAAATTGCCAAAAATACACTGCTTAAGCTAGCTGTCAAGGGGACAGAATATGAGGGCCTTGATGAGAGTTTTACCGGCACTACCGCTATTGCTTTCAGTTTTGAGGAACCTGTTGGTCCTGCAAAAGTGCTCACCGACTTTGCTAAAGAGTTTGATGCGTTGCAAATTCGGTCTGCTGTTATGGACGGCAAAGTGCTCAGCACCGAGGATGTTGCTGCTTTGGCGAAACTTCCTAATAAAGAGCAGCTTCTTGGACAGCTTTGTGGTGTCCTTGTGGCAGTGCCGACCGGGCTCGTCCGTGCGTTGAACGGTGTGCCGAATAATCTTGTGTATGCACTGCAGGCAATTAAGGAACAGAAAGATAATTAAAATATATCGATTTTATTTCAGGAGGAATGATAATGTCCGATTCTATTGATCAGGTTGTAGAAATTGTAGAAAAAATGACTCTGCTTGAAGTCGCCGACTTGGTGAAGGCCCTTGAGGAGAAATTTGGCGTTTCGGGGGCGGCTCCCGTTGCCGTTGCTGCAGCAGCGCCGGCAGAAGGTGGCGAGGCCGGTGAAGAAAAAACAGAATTTGATGCTGTATTAACTGCGGCCGGTGACCAGAAAATTAAGGTCATCAAGGAAGTTCGCGCTATTACCGCACTTGGTTTGAAA
This sequence comes from Desulfobulbaceae bacterium, assembly GCA_024763055.1. Classification (GTDB taxonomy): domain Bacteria; phylum Desulfobacterota; class Desulfobulbia; order Desulfobulbales; family Desulfobulbaceae; genus DRLX01. The sequence continues at coordinate 12,973 of JANTGH010000076.1, read as the reverse complement.
GAGGCGAAAGCCCTTGTTGAAGGTGCGCCGACTCCTATTAAAGAAGGGGTCTCCAAAGATGAGGCTGCCGAGATCAAAGAGAAAATTGAAGCAGTTGGTGGTTCTGTAGAAGTTAAGTAGCATGTTGTTTCAGGCATGTCTCCGTGGACAGATTTTGCGTGAGATTGCCGGTCTTTATCAGGCAACGCTACAGAGGCTCGATCCTCTGTAGCGTTCCTGCGTTTGAGGGGAATTATTTGTTAATTGGTCGGGCTGTTGGTCAAATAAGTCGTAATTTTAATAAATTACATGCTTTTTTATCAGTGCCGGTGTTTCGTGGAATATTTCGAGGAAAACCATGAAGAGAGTTCGTAAGAGTTTTGCCAAGACACGCCAGATTGTTGAACCACCGCATCTTATTGCTATGCAGCGGCATTCCTATGAGCGTTTTTTACAACGTGATACAGATCCGGATGCACGAGAAAATTTTGGTCTGCAGGCAATCTTCAAGAATATTTTTCCTCTTACTGATTTTAATGGACTATGCTCTCTTGAATTTGTGCGCTATGCCTTTGGCCAGGCGAAATATACCGTAGAGGAATGTATAGAGCGTGGCATGACCTATGACGTTCCTGTCAAAATTACGGTTCGTTTGATTACTTTTGATGTGGACGAGGAAACCGGAGTTCAGTCTGTTCGCGACATTAAAGAGCAGGAAGTTTTTCTTGGTTCATTACCCCTTATGACCAAAGACGGTGTGTTTGTCGTCAATGGCACCGAACGCGTGATAGTCAATCAGCTACAGCGTTCTCCAGGCCTTTTTTACACCCACGATAACGGCAAGTCACATGCCTCCGGGAAAAGATTGTATTCTGCCCGAATAATTCCGGTGCGGGGATCATGGCTTGATTTTGAATTTGATATTAAGGATATCCTCTATGTACGTATTGACCGTCGCCGCAAACTTCCAGTTACCGTGTTGCTTAAGGCCCTTGGTTATACCGAAGAAGAGTTGCTGAGGGAGTTTTATCGAGCTGATACTGTTGATGTGGTTAAGGGTAAGTTTTTTCTTCGGTTCAATCCGGACACTTTTGTGGGAATCCGTTTGCCCGAAGACCTTATTAACCCTGAGGATGGAAAGGTTCTCGGAAAAAAAGGCCGAAAAGTTTCAAAGGCTCTTGCTAAACGGATTGTCCAGGCGGGAATTGAAAAGGTACAGGTTCAGTCGGAAGATGTTCTTGAAAGGGTACTGGTTGCGGATATTGTTAGTCCAAAAACGGGTGAACTTGTTGCCAGGGGTAATGAACGGCTGAGTGAAGAGGTTCTTGCCGCTGTTGAAGAGGCTGGGATTACCAGTTTTGATCTGCTCTTTATCAATGCCGTTACGGTGAGCGATTCGTTCAGCAAAACCTTAGACAAGGATTTGATTCGCCTTGGAGAGAAGGAACGAGAAGAAATCAAGCAGCAGCTTCAAAATGATGGACTTGCAGGTATTGAGTTAGATGAAGCTCTGGCTGAGGAAATTAGGAAACGGATTTGTTCGCGCGCGCAGATCGAGATCTATCGACGGCTTCGACCATCCAGCCCGCCGACTCCCGAGGTGGCGCAGGCCTTTTTTGATAAATTGTTTTTTGATCCGTCCACCTATGATCTTTCCGAAGTCGGCCGGTATAAAATCAATGCCAAACTTGGTCTTGATACCTCTATTGATCATCGAACGTTGACTAAGGAAGATATCGTCCAGGGGGTGAAGCATCTGGTTCGTATCAAGGATGCGTTGAAGGATGGGGATGATATTGATCATCTGGGTAATAGGCGTGTTCGTACTGTCGGTGAATTGGTCGAAAATCAGTACCGCATGGGACTTGTCCGTATGGAACGTGCCATTAAAGAGCGTATGACCCTGCAGGAAATAGAAACGCTCATGCCTCATGATTTGGTGAACCCCAAGCCTGTCACCTCAGCCATTAAGGAGTTCTTCGGGACCTCGCAGCTTTCTCAATTTATGGATCAAACCAATCCGCTTTCCGAGGTCACCCATAAGCGTCGTTTGTCGGCATTGGGTCCAGGTGGTCTTTCGAGAGAGCGGGCAGGTTTCGAGGTCCGTGATGTCCATCCGACCCATTATGGAAGAATATGTCCGGTTGAAACGCCTGAGGGACCGAATATCGGATTAATCGTTTCCCTGGCCACCTATGCCAAGGTCAATCCGTACGGGTTCATTGAAACACCTTATCGTTTTGTCGAAAATCGCAAGCTAACTGATGACTATAAATATCACTCTGCTCTCCAGGAACAGGGGCATGTTATCGCGCCGGCCAAGGTGACGCTGAAGGAGGATATTCTTGCCGATGATCACCTGATTGCCCGTAAGGATGGAGAAGTCTCCATGGTTGCCGCTGACGATGTAACACGTATGGATGTGGCTCCGAACCAGTTGGTTTCCGTTGCCGCTTCATTGATTCCGTTTTTGGAAAATGATGATGCCAATCGCGCGCTTATGGGATCCAATATGCAGCGTCAGGCTGTGCCGCTCTTGAAAACCGCCTCACCGCTTGTCGGCACCGGTGTGGAAAAATATGTTGCCCGGGATTCCGGAGCCTGTCTGCTTGCGGGCGGTGACGGCGTGGTTGAGGATGCTGATGCCAATCGGGTTGTTGTCCGATACGATGAACCCGGCACTGATGGTTTTGAAACCGGCGTCGGGGTCTACCGGCTATCCAAATATAAGAAATCCAACCAGAATACCTGCTTTAATCAACGAGCGCTGGTGCTTCCTGGAGAACGGGTCTGCAAGGGTGATGTGCTGGCGGATGGACCGTCTTCCGAGATGGGTGAGCTTGGCCTTGGAAAAAATGTCACCATCGCTTTCATGCCTTGGCGCGGATATAATTTTGAGGACTCTATTCTCATTAATGAGCGTTTGTTGAAAGAGGATACCTTTACCTCGGTCCATGTGGAAATTTTTGAAACCATGGCCCGCGACACCAAGCTTGGCAAAGAAGAAATTACCAGGGATATTCCCAATATCGGTGATGAGGCGTTGCGTAACCTTGACGATTCCGGAATTGTTCGTATCGGGGCAGAGGTGCGGGCCGGTGACATGTTGGTCGGCAAGGTAACTCCTAAGGGCGAGACCATGCTTTCTCCTGAGGAAAAGCTGTTGCGGGCGATTTTTGGTGAAAAAGCGGGAGACGTTAAGGATTCATCTTTACGGGTACCACCTGGTATTGAAGGGGTGGTTATTGATGCCAAAGTTTTTTCACGTAAGGGTGTTGATAAGGATGAGCGATCCCTTATGATTGAGGAGGTTGAGGTTGAGCGTTTGAATCGGGACATGGATGACGAACTCAAGAGCCTAAAAAAGGGAGTACGCAAGGATTTTTCATCTCTCATCGTTGGTCGAACGGCAAAAAGCGATATCAAAGATAAAAAAGGTAATGTCCGTCTGAAACTTGGGAAAAAGATTACTGCCAGGGCCTTGGAGGAAATTGATTTTTTTGAGCTCTATTCCCTTGATTTTTCAGAACGCAAGAAATATGAGGATGAAATTGAGGCTATTTTCGATCGATATAAAAAGCAGGCTTCAATAGTGCGCAGTCGATATGAGGGAATTGTCGAACGGATGGAAAAGGGTGACGATCTTCCGCCTGGTGTTGTCAAAATGGTCAAGATTTATGTTGCCACCAAGAGAAAGCTTGCGGTCGGTGACAAGATGGCCGGTCGTCACGGCAATAAGGGTGTGGTTTCACGTTTGTTGCCGGAAGAGGATATGCCTTTTTTTGCCGATGGCACAACTGTTGATCTTGTACTTAATCCTCTCGGCGTTCCTTCCCGTATGAATGTCGGCCAGGTGCTTGAGTGTCATCTTGGTTTCGCTGCTAAAAAACTTGGAGAACAGATTGCCGCACTGGCCAGCCGGCATGAGGTGGACGAGGTAAAAAATCGTTTTAAAAGTGTTTATTCAGAGCAGGAGTATAGGCGACTGACCGAAGGACTGGATGATGATGAGTTGATTGATATGGCCAGAAAGTATTGTCACGGTTTTCATGTGGCTACTCCGGTTTTTGATGGTGCTTCCGAAGAGGAAATTCGGGCCATGCTTGTCAAGGCCGGTGTTGATGAGGTCGGGCAGTCAACTTTATATGACGGCCTGACAGGGGATAAGTTTGATAACCAGGTTACGGTTGGTGTTATGTATGTGCTCAAACTGCATCATCTGGTTGATAATAAAATTCATGCCCGATCCACCGGGCCGTATTCTCTCGTGACTCAGCAGCCTCTTGGCGGTAAGGCACAGTTCGGAGGCCAGCGTCTTGGGGAGATGGAGGTCTGGGCTATGGAGGCCTATGGTGCGGCTTACACGCTTAAAGAGTTTCTCACCGTCAAGTCCGATGATGTGGAGGGGCGGACAACAATGTATGAAAAAATTGTCAAGGGAAACAATTTCCTTGAGACAGGGTTACCTGAGTCTTTTCATGTTCTGGTTAAGGAGCTTAAAGGGTTGTGTCTCAATGTGGAGTTATTGGAAGAATAAAAGTGAACGTCTGTGAGTGCTAAAATACAAACATTTCAGCTTTCAACTGTAAACGTTCAACTCAGATAAGGTGATTTCGTGGAAGAATTGTTCAACTTCTTTGCAAAACCGAAGGGACCTGTTCAGTTTAATAAGGTAAAAATTTCCCTGGCCTCCCCTGGAAAAATTCGGGAATGGTCGCATGGCGAAGTGAAAAAACCTGAGACTATTAATTATCGAACCTTTAAGCCTGAGCGTGATGGGTTGTTCTGCGCCAAGATTTTTGGCCCGGTTAAGGATTTCGAATGTAATTGTGGAAAGTATAAAAGAATGAAACATCGTGGAGTTGTCTGCGAGAAATGCGGTGTTGAAGTCATTCAGTCCAAGGTGCGTCGTGAGCGTCTTGGTCATATAGAGCTGGCCGCGCCGGTGGCCCATATCTGGTTTCTCAAGAGCCTGCCCTCAAAAATCGGCGCTATTCTTGATATGACCCTCAAACAGTTAGAGCGAATTCTCTATTTTGAGTCCTATGCGGTTGTCACCTCGGAAGTCGAATCTCTGCCTGTCGGCTCCCTGCTCAATGAGGAGCAGTATCGGACACATCTTGAAGAACATCCCGGCCAGTTTAAAGTTGGTATTGGTGCGGAGGCAATCAGGGAAATGCTGATGGCCCTTGATCTGCAGACACTTTCAACGACGCTGCGCAAAGATATGAAAGAGACCGGATCGGTCTCCAAGCGGGCAAAATACGGCAAGCGGCTCAATGTCGTCGAGGCCTTTCGCAACTCGGGTAACCGTCCCGAGTGGATGATCCTTGAGGTTATTCCGGTACTGCCGCCGGATCTTCGTCCCCTGGTTCCCCTTGAAGGCGGACGGTTTGCCACTTCGGATCTTAATGATCTTTATCGAAGGGTCATTAATCGCAATAATCGTTTGAAACGACTCATTGAGCTTGATGCGCCTGATATTATTATCCGTAATGAAAAACGAATGCTGCAGGAAGCGGTTGACGTTCTTTTTGATAATGGTCGTCGCGGCAGAACAATCACCGGACCGAACAAGCGACCGTTGAAATCGCTTTCAGATATGCTCAAGGGTAAGCAGGGACGCTTTCGACAAAATCTTCTTGGAAAACGTGTTGATTACTCGGGTCGTTCCGTCATTGTCGTCGGACCGCACCTGAGACTGCATCAATGTGGCCTGCCTAAGAAAATGGCCTTGGAGTTATTTAAACCCTTTATTTATAATCGCCTTGAGGGACTTGGTTATGTCACCACCATAAAGAGTGCCCGTAAGATGGTGGAGAAAGGGATGAAAGAGGTCTGGGATGTCCTTGATGATATTGTCCGGGAGTATCCGATTATCCTCAACCGCGCGCCTACCCTTCACAGGCTTGGTATGCAGGCTTTTGAAGTGGTGCTGATCGAAGGAAAGGCCATTCAGCTGCATCCACTGGTCTGCGCAGCTTTTAATGCCGATTTTGACGGTGATCAGATGGCCGTGCATGTACCGTTGTCGGTTGAGTCGCAGGTTGAGGCCAGGGTTTTAATGATGTCAACCAATAATATCCTCTCTCCTGCCAATGGTGGGCCGATTATCATTCCGAGTCAGGATATCGTTCTTGGATTGTACTATATGACAAGAGAACGGTTTGGGGTAACCGGCGAGGGTTCCATTTTTTCTTCTCCCGCTGAGGCGAGGATTGCCTATGATCATGGTGCTGTTCATATGCAGGCTGTGGTAACAGTACGTATTGATGGTGAACTCGTAAAAACAACTATCGGTAGAGTGATAGTCAGCGAACTCCTGCCCGGGACCGTTCCCTTTGCCCTTGTGAATCGTGAGCTTTCCAAGAAAGAACTGGCGTTTCTTATTGATTACACCTATCGGCATGCCGGTACGAAAGATACCGTCATCCTGGCTGATCGGTTAAAGGACCTTGGTTATGAATACGCGACCAGGGCCGGTATATCCATATGCATCAACGATATGAAAATTCCTGTTCGTAAGGAGGAATTTGTCGAGGAGTCTGAAAAAGAGGCGGCCGATGTTGATAAACAATACTCTGACGGTCTGATTACTGATGGAGAAAAATATAACAAGATAGTTGATATATGGTCGAAAGCCACAGATAAAATTACCAAGGAGATGATGGATGAGATGTCTGTTGATTATGTCCGGGATAAGGAGAACAATATCCAGGAAATCAAGAGTTTTAACTCCGTTTATATTATGGCGGATTCCGGTGCCCGTGGATCCAAGGACCAGATTCGGCAGCTTGCCGGCATGCGTGGTTTGATGGCCAAGCCTTCAGGTGAAATTATCGAGACTCCCATTAAAGCTAATTTCCGGGAAGGATTGACGGTGCTTGAATATTTCATTTCCACCCATGGTGCCAGGAAGGGCCTGGCGGATACGGCGTTGAAGACAGCCAACTCGGGGTATTTGACCAGGAGACTTGTCGATGTGGCGCAGGATTCAACCATTGTCATGAAGGATTGTGAAACAATTCGCGGGACAAAGGCTGAGCCGTTGATTGAAGGCGGTGAGGTGATTGTGCGGATTGGTGAGCGTATTCTCGGTCGTGTGGCGCTTGAAGATGTGATCGATCCTCACTCCGGAGAGGTTCTTGTCGGTATGAACGAGGAGATAACCGAGGAAACAGTTGAAGCCATAGAGGCTGCCGGGATTGACCAGGTTATGATTCGTTCGGTCCTGACCTGCGAGGCAAAACGAGGGGTTTGTGCCATGTGTTACGGTCGGGACCTTGGACGCGGACATATGGTGAATACCGGAGAGGCTGTTGGAATTATTGCCGCCCAGTCCATTGGTGAACCCGGCACACAGCTGACCATGCGTACCTTCCATATCGGCGGCACAGCGAGCCGGGCCGTTGAACAGGCAGAGGTCAGGACCCAGCGCGGGGGTATTGTTCAGTACAAGAACCTTCATTCGGTTAAAAACAGCGACCGTAACCTTGTGGTCATGAACCGTAATGCGGAGATCAGTATTATAGATGACCAGGGTATTGATCGTGAACGTTTTCCAGTACCCTACGGAGCTGAACTGCACGTGAAGGATGGGGCCAAGGTGGATCCGGGTACTGTAATCGCCGACTGGGATGCCTTTTCCATTCCCATTGTTGCTGAAGTCGGTGGTAAGGTAAAGTATGGAGATGTACTGGAAGGAGATTCCATGCAGGAGCGGGTTGACCAGATTACCGGCAAGGCAAGTAAAGTGATTACACCTCTTGCCGCAGGCAAACAGCTCAGCCCTCGTGTGAGTATTAAGGATCCTGAAAAGCCGCGTCAGACACTTAAGTTGTCCGGCAGTGACCTTGAGGCTCGTTATCCTCTGCCGGTGGGATCAGTTATTACCGTTGCTGAGGGTGAGATCATTACCCCGGGAACGGTGGTGGCAAAAATTCCTCGGGAAACAACCAAAACTAAAGATATTACCGGTGGTCTGCCCAGAGTTGCGGAATTATTTGAGGTTCGTAAGCCTAAAGAGCTGGCGACCATCACGGAAATAGATGGTCGGGTGAGCTTCGGCCGGGAACTGAAGGGTAAACGTCGTGTAGTGATAACTCCGGAAACCGGGGAGCCGAAAGAGTATCTCATCCCCAAGGCGAAACATATCGTTGTTCACGAAGGGGACTATGTTAAAGCAGGCGAACAACTCATGGAAGGGTCTATTCTGCCCAATGATATTCTTCGCGTTCTTGGCACGGAAGAGTTGGCTCGCTTCCTGGTTAACGAGATCCAGGAAGTGTATCGTCTGCAGGGGGTCAGAATTAATGATAAGCATATAGAAACCATTGTTCGACAGATGCTTAAACGGGTTAAAATTACGGATGCAGGTGATTCTGTTTTTATGCTGGATCAGCAGGTTGAATGGTGGAAGTTCCGAGAGGAGAATGAACGCCTGCTGGCTGAAGGATTGCAGCCGGCCGCTGCGGAACCGTTGCTCCTTGGCGTGACGAAAGCTTCACTTTCCACTGACTCTTTCATATCCGCTGCCTCTTTTCAGGAGACAACCAAAGTGTTGACCAATGCGGCCATGTCGGGCAAGGTTGACGATCTGAGTGGATTGAAAGAAAATGTAATTATGGGGCGTTTGATATCGGCGGGAACCGGGCTGCAGCAATATTTTCTCAGGCGGAAAGAGGCGTAGAAAATATTCTTGACATCGAGTTTGTAGTCGTCTAATATTTAAAATTTTGTGCCTGCCATCGGTGGCAGGAGCGTTTATTTATTTGAAAAGGAGTGGTTGGGATGCCCACAATTAATCAACTTGTCAGGAAGAGGCGGAAAAAAATGACCAAGCGGTCAAATACTCCGGCTTTACAGAATTGTCCGCAACGGCGTGGTGTCTGTGTGCGAGTTTACACGACAACACCGAAAAAGCCGAACTCTGCCTTGCGAAAAGTTGCAAGGGTTCGCCTGACCAATGGCATTGAGGTAACCTCCTATATTCCGGGTATCGGGCATAATCTGCAGGAGCATTCCGTGGTGTTGATTCGTGGCGGTCGCGTTAAAGATTTGCCGGGTGTTCGTTACCATGTGGTTCGCGGGACGCTGGATACCCTTGGGGTCAGTGACAGACGAAAGGGACGGTCAAAGTATGGTGCAAAACGACCTAAATAAGTGCCGATCTGATTGGGAGTTATTGGAGAAATAAAAGATGCCGAGAAAAAAATTAACGAATAAAAGAACAGTTGAACCTGATCCGACCTATAATTCGGTTTTGGTCTCCAAATTTACCAATGGTCTGATGCTTGACGGTAAAAAAGCTCTTGCCCGCCGGATGTTTTATGACGCAATGGGCATTATCAAGGAGAAAGTAACCGATGAAGAGCCATTGGTTGTTTTTGAAGGGGCTATGGAAAATGTACGGCCAAGGGTCGAGGTGAAGAGTCGCCGTGTCGGTGGCGCAACCTATCAGGTGCCGATTGAAGTTCGTCCCGACCGAAGAAATGCCCTGGCTATTCGCTGGATTATCGGATTTGCCAAGGGGCGTTCCGGGCAGGCAATGTCGGAGAAATTGGCAGCGGAACTGCTGGATGCCTATAATAACCGGGGTGCATCCGTGAAGAAAAAAGACGATACACATAAGATGGCCGAGGCAAATAAGGCCTTTGCCCATTATCGCTGGTAGAATGTTTGAGGTTTTTTTGTTGGGCATGCAGAATAGAGTTGACAGGGAACACGGTCTGCTGTAGAAAAAGCAACATTTTTTCCTGACAGTATCGGGAATGCAGGCGAAGAATACGAGAATAAAAAGTGGCTGGCGGAGGATCATTATCCAATCTGCGCAATATAGGCATAATGGCCCATATAGACGCAGGGAAAACCACGACAACCGAACGTATTCTCTATTACACAGGTCGATCGCATAAGATCGGGGAAGTTCATGAAGGTACTGCCGTCATGGACTGGATGGAGCAGGAACAGGAACGTGGTATCACCATTACCTCTGCTGCAACAACCTGTAAATGGCATGAATATACAGTCAATATAATTGATACTCCGGGACATGTTGATTTTACCGTTGAGGTAGAACGATGTCTTCGGATACTTGACGGCGTAATTGCCGTTTTTTGTGCGGTTGGCGGCGTTGAGCCCCAATCTGAAACGGTCTGGCGACAAGCTGATCATTATCATATCCCGCGCATTGCCTTTATCAATAAGATGGACCGTACCGGTGCTGATTTTGATAAATGTGTTGCCGAGATAGAAGATCGGCTTGGTGCCGTGCCGGTTGCAATAACACTGCCTGTCGGCAGTGAGGACACCTTTTCCGGGATCATTGATCTTGTCGGGCAACGATTGTTGCGATTTGATGAGCAGTCCAATGGATTGATGATAAGCGAAGAGATGATCCCCGACGGTTTACTCGAAAAATCATCGGCCGCACGAATGGCACTCCTCGAGAAGTTGGCCGACTTCGATGAGGAGGTCATGGAAAAATATTTGGAAGATCAAGAGATTGCTCCCGGTGAGTTGCACAGGGCGCTGCGTAAGGCAACGCTCTCGCTTGGTCTGGTACCGGTTCTTTGTGGTTCCGCCTTTAAGAATAAAGGGGTGCAACCGCTTCTGGATGCCGTATGCAGGTACCTGCCGTCACCCGTTGATGTTCCCCCGATTGAGGGGAAGGATAAGAACGGTGCGCCGCTTGTCCGAAAGCCTGAGAGGAGCGAAAAATTCTGCGGTCTTGTGTTTAAGCTGCAGGCAGATACTTTTGTCGGTAACTTGTCATTTATCAGAGTTTATTCCGGTGAATTACAAGTTGGAGACAAGGTGTTTAATCCGCTGAAGCGGAAAAAAGAAAAGATCTCGAAACTTATTAAACTGCACGCTAACAAGCGTGAAGAAGTTGACCGCATTGGACCGGGTGATATCGGGGCTGTTGTCGGGCTGAAGTTTACAACAACCGGAGATACTTTATGTGCCGCCGGTGATTTCATTGTCCTTGAGGCTATGGAATTTCCTGAACCTGTTATTGGAGTGGCCATTGAGGCCAAGACCAAGGCGGATGAGGGCAAACTTACCGAGAGTCTTAAGAAGATAGTTAAGGAAGATCCCAGTTTCAGGGTCTCTATTGATGAGGACAGCGGACAGACAATCATCTCTGGAATGGGTGAATTGCACCTGGAGATAATTATTGATCGTCTTCTTCGTGAGTTCAAGGTCAATGCCAATGTCGGTACGCCACAGGTTGCATATCGAGAAACCTTGACAACGGCAGCCACTGGAGAAGGGCGGTTTGAAACCCATGGTACCGGTAGGGAGCAGTATGGTCATGTGGTACTTGAACTTATTCCTGCAGAACGGGAAAGCGGAATAAGCTTTGAGAGCCTGGTGCAGGAAGACCAGGTTCCTCAAGAGTATGTACAGGCAATTGAAAAGGGAGTCCGGGACAGCTTGGATTCAGGGCCGCTTATTGGGTATCCGGTACTTGATGTGACTGTTCGTCTGACAGGCGGGTCCTATGATGAAGAGCGATCAACCGAGATGGCCTTTGGTGTTGCCGCTACCATGGCCTGTCGTGAGGCGGCTGCCAGAGGAAATCCTATTCTTCTTGAACCGGTTATGTCGCTTGAGGTGGTAACCCCTGAGGAATACCTTGGGGATGTAATGAATGATTTAAACCGGAAAAGGGCACAGGTGAACGGCGTCGAAGCTGATCGGGGAAGGCAGGTGGTTCATGCGCTTGCACCACTTGCTGAGATGTTTGGCTACTCGACGGATCTTCGGTCGGCCACACAGGGTCGAGCAATGTTTACCATGCAGTTTTCTGAGTTTGCGGAAGTTCCGGCCAAAAAGGCCGAGAATATAATTTATAAGATTCGGGGCGTGTAAACGATATTATTTACGTTTAAGTGAGGAACGGTTATGGCAAAGGAGAAATTTGAGCGGACAAAGCCGCATGTCAATGTAGGGACAATCGGCCATATCGATCATGGTAAAACTACCCTGACAGCTGCAATCACCCGGGTTCTTGCCGCAAAGGGTCAGGCTGATTTCACGGATTTCAGTGAAATCGATAAGGCTCCTGAAGAAAAGGAACGCGGGATCACCATCGCCACTGCGCATGTGGAGTACGAGACTGAAAAGCGTCATTACGCGCATGTGGATTGTCCGGGTCATGCCGATTATATCAAAAACATGATAACAGGCGCCGCCCAGATGGACGGTGCAATTCTGGTGGTTGGTGCTGATGATGGTCCCATGCCCCAGACACGCGAGCATATTCTCCTTGCCCGTCAGGTTGGAGTTCCAGCCATGGTCGTTTTTTTAAATAAATGCGATATGGTTGATGACGAAGAACTGATCGAGCTGGTAGAGATGGAGCTTCGTGAGCTTCTTGATAAGTATGAGTTTCCCGGTGATGATACACCGATCATCCAGGGTTCGGCCCTGCTGGCCCTTGAGAATCCGGAAGATGAAGAGAAGACTAAGTGTATCTGGGAATTGATGGACGCCATAGACACCTGGATTCCGGAACCGAAACGTGATATAGACAAACCCTTTTTGATGCCGGTAGAGGATGTTTTTTCGATTTCCGGCCGCGGTACGGTAGCTACGGGCCGTGTTGAACGGGGGGTGATTCATGTTGGTGACGAAGTTGAGATTGTCGGCATCCGTGACACCCAGAAGACAACGATTACCGGTGTTGAGATGTTTCGCAAGATTCTTGATGAGGGTCAGGCGGGTGACAACATCGGCGCCCTTCTTCGCGGCACCAAGCGGGAAGAAGTTGTTCGCGGTCAGGTTCTCGCCGCTCCGGGTTCAATCACTCCGCATAAGAAGTTTAAGGCAGAGGCCTATATCCTGACCAAGGAGGAGGGTGGACGTCATACTCCGTTTTTTAATGGCTACCGTCCGCAGTTTTACTTTCGGACCACGGATGTGACGGGTGTTTGTACCCTTGAAGATGGTGTGGAGATGGTTATGCCCGGCGATAATGTGCATATTT
>JANTGH010000075.1 GCA_024763055.1 Desulfobulbaceae bacterium | reverse complement strand
CCACCTGTACTCTCCACAGCAGCAAAAATTTCTGCGTCTGGATGCTCAGAAAAAAATCGAGATAGTTGTTCATATAGCTGAACATGGCCAGCTGCAGTGTCATCCAACTGGAAATTTTCGTCTACTGGTTGTTTGTGTTTGTCAATAAGAATAAAGTCCGAATATCCTTTACTGATGTCAGCTCCAAGGTAAAATTGTTTCATGATAATTTTTCTCCGGCGTTCATGAATAAAAAATACCAGGAATCATCAAGCTTGTAGCATACGATGTCAAGCATCACGTTACTCCTCGACTTAAACCTGGTGGAAGGAAGACACTCTGCGACGGGCTCGAAACCCAAGCGGTGATCCTTCTCTTCCTCCAAATGAACAGTTTAGTACCGAAAAGAAAAAAGAATAATTTATTTAATCACTTTCACCATACAAGCGGGTATGCAATGTTGTATATATACCTAAAATTAAAATGTTACATCGCAGAGCGATGTAACAAGAAAAAAGTTCTTACAGCACCACGCAGCATCCGTGGTGCTGCATATTGTTCGGCGCTCTGCGCCATTTTCAGATAAACCAGAATGGCTGGACCAGGTAAGCGGAACGTAGTGAAGACTCCGGATTGGCAGGCCACAACAGATAAGCGTAGACTTCGAACAATGAAAACCTCTTGCTCCGGCATGGGCAGGCCATGCCTCAAGGGATTTTCGGATAAATAATCCAGCTTGTAAAAGTGAGATGCATAAGATAGAGCGGGTTCAGCTTTCAAACAGGGTACTGAACCCTGTTATACAAATTTGGAGCAAATGAGAGAAAGTGTGACAGTTGGGCATGTTCCCCGCCCTTTATCCGGGAAATTTTGAGATCCAGGGTAATGCCGCAATGATCTGAAGGGTATATTCCGCACTCCGGCCGATCAAGAATCACGCGACTGTTGCACAGAGACAGTTTTGCCAGCGGGTTGCTTCTGTCTTCAAGAATAAAGATGTGGTCTATCCGCTCCTGTTTTCGTTTATTCTTTTTCAGATGCACACTGGATACATTTTTCTTCCCGCCCCCTGCGAGATACCCGTCCCTGATGTTGTATTTCAAATCGTTTTTCAAATAGCTGACCGATGGATCCGCCCCTTCATTAAAATCACCGCAGAGGATGACAGCGGCATAGTTTTTCTCCAGAATCGGATGACTCAGAACGGTGCGGAGCTGTTCCCTGCGCAGATTTTCCGCTCCCTTCAAATGAGACAGATGCAGATTGACCACCAGGATACCGTTGCCGTTACTGCGAAGGACAATGAACTGGGCCGTCCTGTCTTTATCTTTTTCCACCTCAGGTAAAGGCATAGTATGGCTGTAAAGGATGGGGATTCCGGAGCGAGTCAGCACCGCCATGCCTGAATAGGAGTCGATCTTTTTCCCCAGAAAGACCCTTTTCTTGGGCCGTGCGGAAGCAAATGAGTAATTCATGCCCAATTCGGCGGCAAGCGTGGAAACGGTATCGAACCTTCCGTCCATACTCCGAAACACCTCCTGACAGCACAGGATGTCGAGCTGTTCCTTCTGCAGCTGACCGACCATAACTGCCAGCCGTTTCTCGTAAGATCCATCACATTTCCAAGTGTTCAGTGTGGCTATGCGTAATGTTGTCATTATTCAACGATCCAATTGAAACCAGGCCCCGGTGTTTTTTTAAACAGGTTGCCAAGTGAATCATGATTGAGTCATCTTTGAGCAGTATCAGACCTCTCCTGTCATTTTCCAGAAGCGTCTTCTCTCCAACCCAGTCCTGATTTTTCATTTAGAGAGATCTTTACTTCACAAATGTTAGAGCCCGTTTAACGGACCATTAGAAAACGGTTAATTTTGCGGAATAAGAAATTATTTCCATATTAACGGTATTCTAAAAATCAACTCATCGTTTTTTAACCATCACCTAACCCACAGCTAACATTAGGGATGTATCTTTACACGCTGTCGGGAGGAGCTCACTCTCATCAGGCTTTTCCAGATATTTTCTCTTTCTCCCTGTTGATCAGGTCTGTTGCTGTCAAGCAGACCTGATCAACCTCCATTAATCGGCACAGTGACATGATCAGGATGGACAATGTAGCCCTCGGCTATACAAAGACACCGGTTCTTAAAGATCTGAACCTTCATATAGAAAAAGGGGAATTTGTCGGCATTATTGGCCTTTCAGGTGCCGGCAAGTCTACTTTGCTGTCCTCGCTGATAGGTAATATCAGTATCCTGGGGGGCCGGTATCAGGTTGGCGAATATGACCTGCGGGTGATTTCCAAAAAAAAACTGACCCGGTTACGTTCACGGATCGGCTTCATCTTCCAGGGCTATAATCTTGTCAACAGGTTAAACGTTCTCCACAATATAATGAGCGGAATGTTGAGCAGAATGCCCCTGCACCGGGCCATGATCAAATGGTACGGCAAAGAGGAATTGCGCAAAGGATATGAGTACATGCAGACCGTCGGCCTTGAGCAGTATGCCCTGCAGCGCAGTGACGCCCTGTCCGGTGGTCAGCGGCAACGGGTAGCCATTGCCCGCGCCCTGGCCCAGGAACCTGACCTTCTGCTGGCCGATGAGCCGGTTGCGGCCCTTGATCCCATCAGTGCCGAACAGGTGATGGAAATCCTCCGCACCATTAATAACCAGTACGGAGTCACGGTAGTATCTAACCTGCATCATCTTGACTTTGCAAAAGAATATTGTTCCCGGATCCTGGGGATTGCCGAAGGCACCGTTGTGTTTGACGGGTCGGCCGACGAGTTGATAACCAGTGACCTGGACAGGATCTATGGAACGACCACTCATGATAACAAATCGATTGACCGAAAGGAAATCGATATACAGTCGCTCTCCGACGCAGATGAGTTAATCCTGAGGCAAAAAAAACATAAAGATCAGCTATATATTGAGCCGGCTGCTGTTTAAATAATCAGTTGCTTTCCGGCCTGTCGCAAAAACTAAAACAAATAAAGGAGTGAAAACATGAAAAGAACCATCGTCGTCCTGTTCAGCCTGGTCGCCACCCTGGCGCTGATGATCACGGAATCACCGGCTCAACAGCAATGGCCGGAAGAGATTACCTTCGGCGTTATTCCCGTGGCCTCTTCCAGGGAAATGTCTGATTCCTTCGGCAACCTGAGCAATTACCTCCAAAAAGAACTGGGGATAAAGGTAAAGCTCCAGGTTGCCGGCGATTACTCAGGGGTTATCACCGCCATGCAGCATAAGCATGTAGACGTTGCCTACTTTGGACCCAAATCTTACTGCGAGGCAGCTAAACGGGCGGGAGCCGAAGCCGTTGCCGTTGAAGTAGGCCAGGACGGCACTGCCGGCTACTACGGTTATATCATAACCAAAAGGGGATCAGGCCTCAAAGATATCGCCTCAATCAAGGGGAAAACCTGGGCCTTTACCGATCCGCAGTCGACCTCCGGAACCCTGGTGCCCACGGTCTACTTCAACAAGGCGGGCATTGATCCCCAGAGCTATTTTTCAAGGGTTCTTTATTCAGGAAGTCACGAGGCCTCAATCCTTGCTGTGAAATCAGGAAAAGTCGATGCCGCTTCCACCAATAACCTTGATTTTGCCCGTGGCCTCGGCAAACACTGGAAACAGGATGACTTCAATATTATCTGGAAATCAGATCTTATTCCCGGCTCTCCCATGGCTGTGCGCAAAGATCTCCCCTCTTCCCTGAAAATGGCCATCAAAGGGGCGTTTCTCTCCTACAACGATCCCGTCGGTCTGGAAAAACTGAAAATATCCGGATACGCGCCGGGCAACGATTCGATGTATGACGGCGTCCGCCAGCTCATTATCCTTAAAAATGAACTGAAGAAAAAGCAAAAGGTGGCGGGCAAGTAACTGCTTGAGTCCGGTGGGGCCAGGCCTGTTCCGTACCCGGGTACGGAACAGGCCTTTTTTCTCAATTCTACAGACAGCGTGTATGAGATGTCATCACTGCATATCACTGCTCCTGCTTCAATGGATGAGGCACAATTAAAAAAATCCGTTTCTCCGTTTCGCGGCCGGATTCTGGTAACAACCGGGATCCTTTGCCTGGTTTTCCTGGCCAGTTGGTACGGCACCGAAATGAGCCTGCACTCTCTGTTATCAGGCGCCGGCTATATGAAGGAATACCTCATCGGCAACCCGGAACTGGCCGGATCAAGTTTTTTCCCGCCCTCTTTGATTGCCGCTGATATAAAAACCTACTGCCTGGCCATGCTTGAGACCCTTGAAATGGCGGTGGTTGCCCTGTTCCTTTCCGTGCTGGTCGCCGTTCCCCTGTCTCTTCTGGCCTCCCGCAATATCATGAAAATTCTTCTGCCGGGCAGGTCAATGACGGCGGCCTGGCTGCGTCGACCCATATACCTGCTGGCCGTTCTGATCGCCAATGTCTTTCGCTCCATCAATGAAATTGTCTGGGCCCTGTTTTTTGTGTCGGCAGTGGGGCTGGGGCCCATGGCGGGAATCCTGGCCCTGGCCGTACACACTTCAGGGGTGCTGGCCAAACTGCTTGCCGAAGGTAATGAAGCCATTGACCCCGGCCCGGTGGAAGCCTTGAGCGCGACCGGGGCAGGCTTTTTAAAAATAATCGCTTATGCGGTCGTGCCCCAGACCATGCCTCATTTTATCTCCATGACCCTGTATCGTTTTGAATCCGACGTCCGTTCTGCGGCCATATTAGGGTTTGTCGGTGCAGGCGGAATCGGATTTTATCTCTTTGACAAGGTCCGCGCCTTTGAAAACGGTGACGTGACCACCATTATCATTATCATCGTTATTGCAGTCTGGCTGATCGACAAGTTGAGCGCTGTCATCAGGGCCAGGTTCATCTGATAGGGGAGGAAGAGCGATCATGGACACCATAACCAGAGAAGACTTGAATGACCTCCTGCAGGAAGCTGATCCGGCAGCAGTTCTTCGCCTGGCCGAACAGGTGGGCAAGCGGGCTACGGTACGTATCCTGCAACATCCCACCCAGGAAACCCTGATGGTCCAGGTGAACGATCCCATCACCCACGGTCGTTTCTACAGTGGAGAAGTTCTGGCGACCTCAAGCGTGGTGCAGGTCAACGGAACCAATGGCTGGGCCATGGTCATGGACGATAATCCCGAGCTGTCGTTGTCCATGGCAATTCTGGATGGGGCATGGGGAGATGGTTGTCGGAAAGAGCAGATCAGGGAACTCGCCCTGCAGGCAAAAAAGGCGAGATTTTTGCGACAACAACGGCAGCAGGCTGAAGTGGCTGCCACAGCGGTCAAGTTTGATCTCATGTAAGGAGGACGCCTCCATGGACGGCGTAAATATCGAGAAAATAAACCGATACAATTTTCGGGCCTGTATTCAGGCCCTTTCCCGGCCGGGGAGCAGGGAGCGGATCATACCCCTTTCCGATATCCCCCTGCACGCGCCTGCCCATTGTCTGCTCTCCTCGGAAGTGACCTGTTGTTTCAAGGGGAAGCAGGATTATGACCAGGTTGCAGTCCTGACCGGCTCTGAGCAGGTTGCGGCCGCCGGAGCGGATTATATCTTCTGTGAAAGAGCGGACACGCAAGTCCTTGCTGCGGCAAAAACAGGTTCCCTGCTGCATCCTGATCACTCAGCCACGCTTTTTGTCCAATCACACCCTCAACAGGCAGACCAGACAAAATTACGGCTCCAGGGGCCGGGAATCAACAAAAGTACCGTGATTGCCCTGCCGGCGCCCCAGGATTTTCTCCTTGAACTGCAGCAAAAAAACAGCAATTTTCCCCTGGGAGTTGACTGCTTTTTCCTTGATGCCGACAACTACCTGACCGGACTGTCCCGAACAACACGTATGGAGTTTATCCAGTGAGCTACGTTGCCGTCAAAGGGGGGATTGATGCCATCCGGGCATCAAGGAGTCTGTACCGGAAAATGCTTGCCGGCGGCTTTTTCGGCGATGAAGCCCCCCATCCGACTCAACTGCTGGCCATTGACCGCATCATGAGTGAAGGCGCCCTGTACAGCCAGCAACTGGCCCGACAGGCAATCGATGAGGCCGGTGGTGATCTGCTGGAGGCGGCATTTTACCTGCGAGCCCATCGATCCACCTGTCGACGCGCAGGCGTTGCCGATCCCATCGAGACAGGCGACATCAGGTGTATGCGGCGAATTTCGGCCACCTTCAAGGATATTGTCGGTGGTCAGGTTCTCGGTCCTTCCAGTGATTACCTGGTCAAACTGTTCTCCAGGGAGCAGCCGGATGGAGAGTATTGTCCCCCCGGATCTGCTCAGACACCGGTGCAGCGCCTGCCCAGCGCCCTTGGTGAACTACGGAAACAGGGGATGATCATGGTTCCCGAGGTTTATGAGGAATCTCCCTTTGACATCACCCGTTATTCCCCCCAGTCTCCGTATCCCCGTTCTGCTCTCATGCAGATGATGGCCCGTGGCGAAACCGGCGCCATGCTCGCCTTTGCCTATACCTCCATGCGGGGATACGGAGATGTCCACCCGACCATCGGTGACCTGCGCCTGGGCATGGCGGAAGTGACCTGCACCCATCCCTTTACCGGCAACAGGGTGAGGGTGGGAGAAATTCGTGTCACAGCGGTGGAAACGGTGGGGGCCTTTAAAAAAGATCCGGCGGACGGAAAACTCAGGCTGGCCACCGGATTTGGTTTCTGTTTCGGGTTCAACGAGACCAAGGCCATTGCCATGTCCATCCTGGATCTGGCCTTAACCTACCCCGGCTATTCCATCGGGGAAAGCGGACCGGCCGCCAGCAGCGAGATGATTATGCACCACATAGACGGGGTGGAATCCATGGGATTTACCAATCACTTCAAGCTGCCCCATTATGTGACCTTTCAAGCTGATCTGCAAACCTATGCCAGGGCGAAAAAACATCATGACTGAAATACGTTTTGCCATTCTCGATGAAGACGCCAAAAAAGAAATCCGGCGCGCTCTTCTCAAGGCCGTGTCCCTGCCCGGATACATCGTTCCCTTTGCCTCACGCGAGATGCCTGTTGCCCGTGGCTGGGGAACAGGTGGTATGCAGATCACCCTGAGCATCATTGTGGAAGAGGATGTCCTCAAGGTCATTGATCAGGGCTGCGACGGTTCGGTCAACGCGGTCAATATCAGGGACTTCATCGTTGCCGCCACCGGGGTGGAAACCAGCGCCCATACCGATGAGGCATCCCTTATCCAGACCAGGCATCGTATCCCGGAACGCCCCCTTACCGAAGAACAGATTCTGGTTTTTCAGGTTCCCTATCCCGAGGTGCTGACCACGGTGGAGCCGGACACCGGCAGGCAGAAACAGATCCATGCCCACCGGGAGTATTCGCGACTCTGGGTCCTGCTGTACGAGGACACGGCCCAGTTCGGTGAATCGCGAATTTCCAACCGCTATCCGGTGGAGGTCAACGGCCACTTTGTCATGGATCCTTCACCCATTCCCCGTTATGACATACCCCGGCTTGACAACAATCCGGCCCTGTTGCTGTTCGGGGCCGGACGGGAAAAACGAATCTATGCCATTCCTCCCTATACCAGGGTGAAACCGCTGGTATTTGAGGATCGTCCCTTTCTGGTTGAATCCTTTCCCGGACAATGCTGCGAGCGGTGCGGGGCAAACAATGTCTTTTTAGACGAAGTGCACGGCGAAGATGGTGTTCACTACTTCTGCAGTGACACGGATTACTGCGACAACCATCAAAAGAGAACAGACCATGCTGCTTGATATTCATTCATTAAGCAAAATTTACGGACAGAGTTGCGGCCATTGTCTTGATGAAACCGGTGAGCGGCAGGGACGTTCCATCTGCCCGCAATGCGGCTCTGTTGTTGCCGTCAACCGGGCCTGCCTGCAGATAGAAGGCGATGAAATCCTGGGCATTGTGGGAGAATCCGGTTCCGGCAAGTCCACGCTCCTCCAGCTCCTGTACCGGGACGTGGAAGCCTCCTCCGGAGAGGTATTTTTCCATGTTATCAAGGATAAAAAAAACAGGCCGGTCAATATTCTTGATCTTGATATGCTGCAGACGGCGCGGATGCGCAACGAGATGATGTCCATGATTTACCAGAATCCCCGCCTGGGACTCAACTATCTCTTTTCGGCGGGCGGCAATATTGCCGAAAAAATCATCGGCGCCGGTGAACACCGTTTTGAGAAAATACGCAACAGGGTGCATCATTTTGTGGACAAGATCGAGCTCCCCGGAACCCGGGTGGATGACTATCCCGACACCTTTTCCGGCGGGCAGCAGCAGCGCATCCAGATCGCCAAGGCCCTGTCCAGCTCCCCCAATCTGCTTCTGCTTGATGAGCCGACCACCGGTCTTGATGTCTCGGTTCAGGCCAGGATACTGGACCTGATCAAATCTCTGCAGAAGGAAATGGGTTTTGCCATGATCGTGGTTTCCCATGACCTTGGCGTTATCCGTCACCTGACCGATATCACGGTGGTCATGCGGCACGGCTCCATCGTTGAGTATGGCCTGACCGACCAGATTCTCGAAGATCCGCAGCACGGATATACCCAGCTTCTGGTTTCCTCCATCCTGTAGGATCCATAACCATGGACAACAAAAACAGCTATCGTCTCAGGGTTCATAATCTCAGTAAACATTTTGTCCTGCATCAACGTGGAGGCAAACGAATTCAGGGATTTACCGATGTTTCCTTCTCGGTGCGGCGTGGTGAATTGCTTGCCTTGACCGGTGTGAGCGGTTCCGGGAAATCCTCCGCCCTGAAAACCATCTACCGTACCTATATCCCGAGCCGAGGCCGGATTATCCTGGAATCAGATGATGATAGCGCTGTTGATCTCGCCTGCTGCAGCGAGAGCGAAATATTATCTTACCGTCGCCATGCCATGGGTTTTGTGACCCAGTTCCTGAAAATCCTGCCCCGGATATCCGCCCTTGATGCGGTGGCTGCACCGCTTTTGGAAAACGGGGTGGACAGAGAAGAGGCCCGCCAACGGGCAGCTGACCTGCTCGATGCCCTCAATATACGCCGCGAGCTTTTCAATGTATCGCCCCTGACTTTTTCCGGAGGCGAACAGCAGCGGATCAATATCGCCCGGGGGGTGATCGCCCCCAGGAAACTGCTCCTGCTCGACGAGCCCACAGCGTCCCTTGATGAGGACTCAGCCGGCAGGGTCCTGAAGCTGCTTCATAGATTGAAAAAACAAAGCATCTCCATGATCGGCATCTTTCATGACCGGGAACGCATGGAGCAGGTCGCGGACAGTGAATATCAGATGCAATTGGAGAGGTTATGAGAGAACGGATATTGCGATCCAAAAGGGTTGTCTGCGGAGATGAAATACGCCCGGCGGACCTGGTGGTCGGCTGGGGAATTATTCTCGAAATCCTGGACTACGGCCGGGGCGGAAAGGCCCTTGATTTCGGAAACCTGCTTATTGCACCCGGGTTTGTCGACCTTCATTCCGACAGTGTTGAAAAAGAGGTTGAGCCACGGCCGGGGGCAATTTTTCCTCTCCGGGCCAGCCTGGTTGAACTTGACAGGAAACTGGCCATGTCGGGAATCACCACCATGTTCCACGCGGTTTCCTTCAATGACGAGTCCATCACCTCCAGTCGCGGCACCGAGATGGCGGCCCGGATGATCAGGGAGATCAACCAATTGGGAAAGCTGGACCTGAGTATCGACAATCTCATTCATGCCCGCTATGAAATTACCTCTTTTTCCTCGGCAACCGTCATCGCATCACTTATCGAGCAGGGCCAGGTTCATCTGCTCTCCATCATGGACCATACACCGGGACAGGGGCAGTTCAAAACCATTGAGTCCTGGAAACGCTTTCATCTGCCCACCTATGATCTGACCGATGCAGAGGCCGATATTATTGTCCGGCAGAAACAAACAAATCAGGAGAAAGCCTACGCAAAGGTCAGAAAACTGCTTGAGGCGGCAAAAGAGCATCAGCTTGTTCTCCTGTCCCATGACGATGACTGCCCGAAAAAAATTGACCTGACCAATGAATGGGGGATCACGGTTTCCGAATTTCCCTTAAGTGTTGATGTCGCGGCCTATGCCCGCCGCAAGGGGATGCATACAGGCATGGGAGCGCCCAACGTGGTACGGGGCAAAAGCCAGAGCGGCAATGTTTCCGCCAGGGAACTTATCGGCAACTGCTGCTGTGATTTTCTCTGCTCGGACTACCATCCATCATCGCTGCTGCAGGCTGTCTGGACGATGCATCGGGAGATGGACATGGAGATAAGCAGGGCCATGGCCATGGTGAGTACCACTCCCGCCGCCGTTGCCGGTCTGCATGACAGGGGACGCATTGCGCCGGATATGCGGGCCGACCTGGTGATCATTGATGACCACGATATTCCCAGGATAATGACGACCCTGAAGGATGGCGCCGTGGTATACAGTTCCCTGCGCTGTCTCTGCACCTGATTCTCACCATTACTGTAAAGGAAGAATATGTATTCTATCGAGGTCTTGAATTCCAAGCCGGCCGTAATCCTCGGAGAAGAGCCGGTCATTGCCAAAACCGCAACCATCAGAGAGAGTCGGCTTGGCCGATATACCGAGGTTGCGGACCACTGCTCCATCAACCAGTCAACCATTGATGATTACTCCTATGTCGGTGAACGTACCGGTATTATTTATGTAAAAATCGGTAAATTCGTCAGTATTGCCTCGGATGTGCGGATCAACCCGGGCAATCACCCCATGGACTGGGTGACACAGCACCATTTCATGTACCGGCGCCGCAGGTACGGATTTGCGGAAACAAATGATCGGTCGGTCTTCGGCTGGCGCGGTATGCAGCCTGTCCGCATCGGCCACGACGTCTGGATCGGGCATGGGGCCATTATCCTGCCAGGCGTTACCATCGGCAATGGCGCCGTGGTCGGTTCCGGTTCGGTGGTGACCAGAGATGTAGCCCCCTATTCCATCGTGGCCGGCAACAGCGCCACCCATATCAGGTACCGATTTCCAGCCGGTATACAGGAGGCATTGGAGGCAATCAGCTGGTATCATTGGGACCATGAGACCCTGAAGACGCGACTTGATGATTTTCGTGATATCCGCCGCTTTCTCGAAAAATACGCCCCTCTGGATCAAAAGCAAGGAGACGATAGGAACAACAAATCCGGGAGGGTGTTATGAGAGAGGCGCAATGGGTAGTTGTGAGAGATTGGCAATTCCATGGACTATGGGCTGTTCGGCCCGTCAACGGACGGGATCCCCACTCTCTCCGACGGTTATTATTTTTTAATGAAAAGGATGCGGCTGACTGCAAATGCCTTCTTGAAAATTCCTGTTGTTTTCATGAACCATGCACAGGCGATCATACGAGAGAGCCCGATTATTTCCCCGGGCCTCTTTGTTTACCCCGGCAACGGAAAAAGCCATGAAGGTTGTGTTGATCACCGGAGCCAGCGGCAGCGGTAAAGATTCCCTGCTGAAAGGGATTAAAAAAAACGGCCAGGGGCATGCCCGGATGGTCTTGGTCAAAAGATTCATTACCCGGCCACCGGATGCACATGAAGAAAATTTCTTTGTGGATGACAGCGCCTTTGAACTCCTGCGGGACAACGATTTTTTTGTCAGCTGCTGGCAGGCCCATGGAAACAGCTATGGCATTGCCGCAAACCATCTTGATTCCATCCGCGAAAACAGCCTGGCCATTGTTTCCGTGTCACGAACAGCTGTTAAAGATTTTGAAAGGAAGTATCCCTCTGTGTACACGATCCTGGTTGAAGTGGATCGGGACACTCTCAAGCAACGTCTTCAGAAGAGAAAAAGAGAACAGGGGGAGGCCATTGACAGGAGGTTGCAGCGTCAGGATATCAAGGTCAAGGCCAGGGAACTGATCCGTTTTGATAACTCAGCCCCCCTTGACCAAACGGTTCCGGTTTTCAATCAGTTGTTGTCCAACCTCGGTGCAAGGTAATCATTATGCGATACGCCATATATTTCACACCGGATCCGGAAACTCTTCTTTGGCAAAAACTCTGCAGCTGGCTTGGCTGGAATCCCCTGTCCGGCATAACCTGCGCCCATCCGTCTTTTCAGGAAATCACGCCGGATCGCTTGCATGAAATAACAAGGAAGCCCCGCAGATACGGTCCGCATGCAACCCTGAAGGCTCCTTTCCATCTTCGACACGATACCTCTGAGGAAGACCTTCACCAGGCTCTCTCCGATTTCAGCCGACAAAGACAGTCCTTTGCCCTTCCGCCGCTCATTCTGTCAAGGATCAATAGTTTCTTCTGTCTCGTTCCCATTGTCGAGTCTCCCCGTCTCAGTGACCTGGCCGCGGCATGCGTGCAGGAGTTTGACTGTTTTCGTGCTCCACTCACCTTGATTGAGCAGGCACGAAGGAAAGCGGCCATTTTAACGGAAAAGGAACTGCAATACCTGGAGTTGTGGGGGTATCCTCATATCTTTGATCGATATCGATTTCATATCACCCTGACATCCCGCCTTACGGACAGACAGGAGGCCAGCCAGGTTCTCAGCCTGCTGGAACAGACCTTCAGTGACGTGTTGAATAAGAAAGTCCTGTTTGACGGTATCAGCCTGTTGCTGGAACCCGGACCGGGGAAAAAAATGACACTTCTCAAACGCTTTCCGCTGGACGACTCCCTCTTGAACAGAGAGGAAAAAGATTTGATACGATATAGAAAGGCGGGGGATTAAGGTAAGGTTGTCATTGACGGGATATAGTTGTTCCTTGCACCGGTTTCCGGGCAGGATCGATATCCCGATAACATCCTGAGCTATGCATAACAAGAAGTATTTTCCCTGCAGGAGTATACGGCATGCTCACTGATGTCCTCTATTTTACAACGTGCCTCACGCCGGCTATCCTGTTTCTCCAGAAAAATATTTTTCTCCAAAAGCCTTTTTTCTTCGTCTTCCGCACTTTGTAGTCATCAGCCATGATGGCCGCATGGAGCAATTTAAGATGTAACATGGCAACTCCTTACTTATAATATTATATTTAGTAATATAATATATCCTTTTACCGGTATTGTAAAGGAGAGTTTGCGATTATGACGTATCCGGCTGGCACCGGCAGCGAAAGAGCCATTTCTCCGTCAAATCTTGCTTCCTGGTAATTATTTGAAATAATTGAAAAATTATTTAAATTCGTCATTCTGTATACGACCCGTTTCATTTCCTGCGGGCTGGAGGCAGGGAACCCGGTTGTTTAAGAGCGTTATGGGACTTTGTCCCGACAACACCACCCTGAGATAACGTACTGCCACAGGGATAATGCTCTGCAATATGTGATCGTGAAAACCGTATATTATTGCTCCAGCCAGTAATGAATTATATCCCTTCAGTTGCCTGCCCGGCAATTGTAACGGGACAATATCTTTGTTTTTAACGGTATTTTTATTGTTTTCTAACCGGAATGTAACATTGCCTCTGTAGTATTGGTTCGTTTTTTAGATAATTGGAAAATCCATCTTGTGATGGGTTCCTCATTTACATCATTTTTGGAGGTAGTAATGAAGAAGGGATTTTTTGTAAAAACCGCGGCCACTGCCGTGGCCATGGCATTTCTTTGGAGCGGCGCGGCAATGGCCGGTGATCAGATCAGGTTAACCGGGTCCGGGGCAAGTTTTCCCGCTCCCATCTACACCACCTGGTTCAAACAGTTCAGCCGGGCAAATAAAGGTATTCAGGTAAATTATCAGTCCAAGGGTTCCGGCGCCGGTATCCGCGATTTCATCAATCATACCGTTGATTTTGCCGCCAGTGACGCTGCCATGAACGATAAGGAGATCGCCCAGGTCAAAGAGGGTGTGCAGCTGTTGCCCATGACGGCCGGTGAAATAGTTCTTGCCTATAACCTGAATGGCGTGAAAGAATTAAAGATTCCACGATCCGTTTATCCTGGAATCTTCCTTGGAAAGATTAAAAAATGGAATAATCCGGCACTCGTTGCAGCCAATCCCGGCGTTTCCCTGCCGGATAAGGAAATAACAGTTGTTACCCGTGCCGACTCATCCGGTACAAGCTTTGTGTTCACCAAGCACCTGAGCACGATTTCTCCGGAATTCAGCAGCACAGTAGGGTTTGGTAAAACCCCCCATTGGCCTGCCGGTGTAAAGCTGGTCAAAGCGCCAAAAAATGACGGCGTAACAGCAACCATCAAGCAGACACCCGGCGCCATCGGCTATATTGAATATGGATTTGCCAGGATGACGAAGCTGCCCATGGCCAGTCTTGAGAACAAGGCAGGAAAATTTGTAGCTCCCGGCCTTGCCGGTGGACAGGCTGCCCTTGCCAGCGCAAAGATTCCTGAAAATATGCGGGTCTGGCTGCCGGATCCTGAAGGTGCAGATTCCTATGCAATCGCCACCTATACCTGGATGCTTTTCTATAAAAAATACGACGATCCCAAAAAAGCGGAGGTACTGAGAAAAATGGTAGCCTACTGCCTGGATGAAGGCCAGAAAATTTCCGATAAAGCCGGCTACATCCCTCTGCCCCCAAATGTGGTTGAGGCTGTCCGCAAGGCATCTGCAAACATTCAGTAATCTCTATTACGGCCCGCTGAAGGAATCAAGGGCTCCCAGGTTTTTCGGGAGCCTTTTTACTTTTTTTGGAGTGCAACTATGGCTAATGATCAACAATCCGTTTGGGAAGGGGCTGATACCCTCTCCAAACCCGCAACTTCCGGAGATAAACTATTCGACAGGTTATTTCGCGGTCTGACCTATACCTTTACCCTGGCCACGGTTCTCCTGCTTGCCTATATACTCTATGAGATATGCGGTAAGGCGCTACCGGCAATCAGCAAACTCGGATTTTCCTATCTCTATTCCACGACCTGGGATGTCAACGCCCAGCACTTCGGCATCCTGCCGGAGATCTGGGGCACCCTGTACAGTTCATTGCTGGCATTGATCCTGGGTGGTTTTTTCGGCATTACCATCGCAGTCTTCCTTACGCAGGATTTCCTGCCGCATAAGGTCCAGGTCGTCCTAAAAAATATTATTGAACTGTTAGCGGCAATACCCAGTGTTGTTTACGGATTATGGGGCATCTATGTCCTGATCCCGCTTATCCGGCCCCTGGCCGATTACCTGCATGCGCATTTCGGCTGGATTCCCTTTTTTTCAACCAGCCTCAGCGGCCCGGGTATGTTCCCTGCGGCCCTGGTTCTGGCAATCATGATTCTGCCCACGGTGGCCGCTATTTCCCAGGATGCCTTTCTGGCCATTCCCCATAAGACCAAGGAAGCGGCCTATGGAATGGGGACAACCCGATGGGAAGCCATCTTGCGGGTTTTACTTCCCACGGCCTCCGGTGGAATTTTCGGCGCCCTTGTCCTGGGATTCGGCCGTGCCCTGGGAGAGACCATGGCCCTGGCCATGCTGGTGGGTAACGCTAACCAGATCAGCCTGTCCGTTTTTTCCCCGGCAGACACCCTGGCCGCCCTGCTTGCCCTGAACTTTCCCGAGGCAAGTGATTATGAAATATCCGTTTTGATGTACGCCGCCGTAATACTGTTGTTGATCACCCTGCTGGTCAATGTTGCCGGCGCGGTCATTATAGCCAAAACAAATTCAGGTGGTAAAAAATGAAAAACAACAGCGCTACCGGCTCACTGGAACTTCCCAACCTCAATCGTCAACCCTTTGAGTCCAGGTCATTGAAATCGGTTCTACTGAGCAGTATCACCGTTACAGCCGCACTGCTTGCCTGCATTCCTCTTTTTTCCGTCCTTATCATGTTGCTTTATCGCGGTGGGAAGAGGCTGAGCCTGGAACTGTTTTATGCCTTGCCCCCGACCGCTTTTGAAACTGGCGGAGGGTTCGGTAATGCCATTGCCGGCACCCTGTTCATGGTTGGCATTGCCGCCCTGATATCCATTCCCTTTGGCGTACTTGCAGCCATCTATATGGCGGAACTCGGCCCGGACAGTAAAATGGCTGAAACCGCCCGCTTCTGTGCCAAGACCATGACCGGCCTGCCGTCGATTCTGGCCGGTGTTTTTGCCTATGCCGCCGTTGTTCTGGTCATGGGCCATTATTCGTCCTGGGCCGGTGGCATTGCCCTTTCCCTGTTGATGATTCCCGTGGTGATGCTGACTGCCGAAGAGGCAATCAAGATGGTGCCGAATCCAATGAAAGAGGCCGCATACGGCATGGGATGCACACCGTCGCAATCCATGGTCAAGATTATTCTGCCCGTGGCCATGCCGGGGATTATAACCGGCGTGGTGCTTGCCGTGGCCCGGGCCGCCGGTGAAACCGCGCCGCTGTTGTTCACGGCCCTGTTCAGCGATTACTGGCTGCAACCCAATGAGCCGACTGCATCCCTTGCCGTTCTCATTTATAACTACTCGGGTATGCCCTTTGAAAATCAGGTTGAACTGGCCTGGGCCGCCTCATTGATCCTGGTACTTATGGTCTTTGTTCTTAATATTGTCAGCCGGGCTATTGGCGAGAGAACAAAATAAGCCTGTGTTTGCTTAGATCGAAACCGACAATATTTGTACGATGAGTATTTATTTATCCCCGCATCACAATACTTTTAAATGGAGTTAAATTTCTAACCATGGAATCTACAAAGAATAAGAACAATCCACATAGTTCAGATCACTTATCGGATGAAGTCATTTTGAACTGCCAGGCCAAAAAAATCTTTTATGGTGACTTTCTGGCAGTTCGCGACAGTCACGTCCCCATACGAAAAAATCAGATCACCGGTTTTATCGGGCCATCCGGCTGCGGAAAAAGCACGGTGCTCAAAAGCATAAACCGAATGAATGATCTGGTTCGCGGGTTTCGCTTTGAGGGGAATATATCCTTTCACGGCGTGGATATTTACGGAAAAAATGTTGATCCGGTCAATGTGCGCCGAAATATCGGTATGGTTTTTCAACAACCAAACCCCTTTTCCATGTCAATCTATGAAAATGTTGCCTTTGGGCTGAGACTGAATAGATTTAAAGGCAATATGGATGAGAAAGTTGAAAAGGCCTTAAAAGGTGCCGCGATCTGGAACGAGGTCAAGGATAAAATGAAAAATAACGGCTTGTCCCTCTCAGGCGGCCAGCAGCAGCGACTCTGTATCGCCCGGGCAATAGCAACCG
>JANTGH010000074.1 GCA_024763055.1 Desulfobulbaceae bacterium | reverse complement strand
TTCACTGAATCATTATTCATTGCTTGCATGCTTCAGCGTTGACAGGCTTTATCCTGAGGCATGGGATATTTTTTCATAGAGAAACCGTTACCTGCATCGAGGAAACAGGATGGGAGACATGAAAAACAATACCAGAAAAAAGACAGGAATTTTAACAAGTTTCTTTTTCATTTTACTTCTTTCCCTGATCATGAGCAGCCACAATGCCCTGTCCATGAGCAACGAGGATTGTCTTGAATGCCATGGTGATGAGGATCTCACCAGGGAATCGGATGACAGTTCGGTGTATGTGAAAGCTGAAGTTTTGGCAAAATCCGTCCATGGCGAGGAAGAATGTGTCTCCTGCCATCAGGATGCGGATACCGAGGATGAACACCCTGTTAAGCTGGCCAGGGTAAACTGCGAAGAATGTCATGAGGATGTCGGCAAGATATATGAAAAAAACGTACATGGTAAGGCCCGTGGCAGAGGTGATGCCCTGGCTCCCTACTGCTACACCTGTCATGGAACCCATGATATCCTGCCACCCAGTGACCCCAAATCAATGGTTTATGTCATTAATATCCCGGTAACCTGTGGCCGGTGTCACAAGGAAGGGACTCCGATGACGGAAGTCCATACGGATATAGATCAGCATAATGTCCTGCAAAATTACTCCATGTCCATGCACGGCAGGGGGTTGTTGAAAGCGGGATTGATCGTTTCGGCCGTGTGCACCAGTTGTCATACTTCGCATAATGTATTGCCCCATACGGATCCAGCCTCATCGATTAATCGTCATAATGTGGCGAAAACCTGCATGAAGTGCCATGCCAATATTGAACAGACCCATCAAAAGGTTATCCGGAAGGCGCTTTGGGAAAAAGAACCCCATAAAATACCATCTTGCGTAGAATGTCATCAGCCACATGTGCAAAGACAGGTCGTGTATGCAGACAGTCTGACCGATTCGTATTGCATGAAATGCCATAGCAAACCAAATCTTGCCATGGCTGATGAGGAAGGCGGGGTACTGAGTCTCTATGTCGATCTTGATGAGTATGATGAATTTAAGGGAACGTTGCATAAGAAAGAGAAATTGACCTGTGTGAAATGTCACTCAAATATGGATAGTGCCAGGGAGCCTGTATGTAAAGATTCCGGACCGGTGGATTGCTCTTCCTGCCACGCTGACGAAAACAAAGCTTATAGGAAGAGTATCCATGGCCAACTGCTGGCCAAATTAGATCCTAACGCTCCGTCCTGCACTGATTGTCACGGCAAACATTCCAATATGTCTAAAGCAAACCCTGATTCTCTCATTAACCCTATAAATATTCCCAAGCTCTGTGGTGCATGCCATCAGGAAGGGAAAAAAGCCGCAATCAGAATTAAAGGTAAGGAGCATAATATCGTTTCTACCTATTCAATGAGTATCCATGGAAAAGGAGTGGTAAAAAGTGGCCTCGTTGTTTCAGCTACCTGTGCAAGCTGTCATGGCGGCCACTCCATACTGCCGCCTGCCGATCCCAATTCGACCGTCAACCGCAATCATGTGACCGCTACCTGTGAAACCTGCCATTATGGTGTTGCCATCAAGGTCAAACAGTCCGTTCACAATGCACCGGTGGGCGCGGATAGTTCCCGTTTTCCGACATGCGCTCAGTGCCATTCATCACATGGAGCTGTAAGGGTCACTGAGGCTGCGTTTAGAAAACAGCAGACAAAAGAGTGTGAAAAATGTCACCCGGAGCAGGTGGAGACCTATCTGGAGAGTTACCATGGCAAGGCCTCTCAGCTGGCTGGTGGCGAAAGGGCGGCGCAGTGTTCCGACTGCCATGGCAGTCATAGTATGCTGCCCGCTTCTGATCCCGATGCAACCCTGGCTGGTGATAATGCCGTGAAAACCTGTCGTCAATGTCACCCAGGTGCAAACTTGAGTTTTACCACGTATCGGACCCATGCCACCCATAGTGATAAGAAGCGTAATCCTGACATGTATTATGCATTTTGGAGCATGACCGGCCTGCTTTTGGGGACTTTTTCACTCTTCGGCCTGCATACCTTGCTTTGGATCCCGCGTTCATTGAAAGAACGGCTTGAGATGATGAAGGCCAGAAGACAAAAGAAGTAACATGTGTCGCCGATAGTGGTCGAACAGGGAGCGTATTTTATAAAGATCCAGGCAATGTGCCGGATGTGCAACAGAAAGGGTAAACTGAAATGAGTAAAACAGAAACAGTATACGTTCAGAGATTTAATGTTTTTGCAAGGGTCCTGCACCTCACAGTGATTATCAGTTTTCTAACTCTTGCCCTGACCGGCATGGCCCTGAAATTTGCCGACGAGCCCTGGGCCGGTGCCATCGCCAGTTTTTTCGGGAGCTTCAAGGTTCTTGGAGTTTTGCATAGAATCGGAGCGGTCTTGACCTTTGGTTACTTTTTTCTGCATTTCATCTTGATCTATCAAAACTGGCGTAAAACCGATGAATCGCTTGTGAGTTTTCTCCTGGACAAGACCATCGGCATGGTTCCCAATCTTCAGGACGCCAGGGAAATAGGGCAGACACTCAAATGGTTTGTCGGCAAGGGGCCCAGACCCCGATATGGTCGTTGGACCTACTGGGAGAAATTTGACTACTTTGCGGTCTTCTGGGGTGTGGCCGTCATCGGGCTCACCGGCCTCGCTCTCTGGTTTCCGGTATGGTTTACCCAATATATTCCCGGATCCTGGCTGAATATCGCAACGATTATACACAGTGATGAGGCCCTGTTGGCCACGGGATTTATTTTTACTATTCATTTCTTCAACACCCACATCCGGCCGGAAAAATGGCCATTGGACAGGGTTATATTTACCGGCGCAATTACCCTGGATGAGCTCAAGCATGAACGTCCGCGCGAATATGAAAAGCTGGTGCAGGAAGGTCGGTTGGATGATGTCATCGTTGATAAGCCGGCAAGGTGGCTTGTTCTGTTTGCCTATGTTTTTGGATTCACGGCATTGACTATCGGTATGGGTCTTGTTTTTACTATTATGTATACGATATTTACGCTAACCTTTGGATAAAGAGTCTGTGTCTTGCTCCGACAAGTCGAAAGGGCTGAATAATCATCCGTGACCATCAACAACAAATTGCCGTTACCTACGCGTCTCGGCACCTATGCCACCATACTCTTACTGGCTGTCATATGTTTTTTTATGTTGCGAAATTGTGGTAACGCTTTGTATTACAGTAGGATAACCAGTGATAAGGAAGTTGCCCGTTTTTACAAAGAAGGTTTTACGAGTGGCCGAAAACAGGGTGGAGATCCGTCCGGTCAACCGGAAAAAAGAATTACGAATCCACTTCTTTTGAAAATGTATCAGAAGGGATTTCGTGATGGCAGAGATTCGATAGAAAGGAAAGGGAAAAAAGAAATATTTTAAAAAGGGAAAAAAATGAAAAAAAGTAGCCTGATACTTGTATTGGCCGTTTCTCTTCTCTGCGGCATAAATTTATCGCCTGGCCCGTTGCTTGCTGCTGTTATTGATATCCCGGAGATTGATGCTGATGCATTAAAATTTGAACTTTACCATGGAGCGCCCATGGTTCTTGCCAACGCCTTGAGTCCCATAGAATTTAAAGATTTAACCATCAAGGGGTCGGTCAATATTCCGTCGAGCAGAGTGAAGGGGAATTCGAATCTGCCCAAGGATCAAAACGAGCTGCTTGTTTTTTTCTGTAAAGGCCCCGGTTGACTGAAGAGCCCGGAAGCTGCCAGGAAGGCAGTGAAACTTGGATATACCAATGTAAAGCAATATAAAGGAGGACTTCCCGATTGGATCAGGAGGAGATATCCTGTTATACGTACCGTCAACTATCCAAAGGTGAATATCCCCCTGATGTACCCTGAACAGGTCCTTAAAAAAATTGATGAGGTCGTCATACTTGATATCGGTGGTGAGGAATTAAAGAAGATTGGTTCATTTACACAAGGGGATGTTGTGCACATACCCCTTGATGACCTTGAAGAGAAGTATGGTGTTCTCCCTAAAGATAAACAGATTGTGATCGTTGATGTGATGGGTAAGCAGGAAGAAATTGCCGGTAGATTTTTGACCTCCAAGGGCTACAAAAATCTGGCGGCAATGGCAGGTGGTGGTCGTGCCTGGTTTATGGCTGTCAGGATAAATAAAAAGGTGGAGAAGGAAGCCGGGGCAAAGATGTCTGAGAAAAAAGAGTAGAGTTGATCTCTTTATTCCCGTATATGCGTGCATCCGCTGCAAGGGATTATTTATGATGACGTCGTAAAAACTTTCATCTACTGCGTCGTGTGTCCCAGGGCGATTCATAGGCATGCTACATGTCTAATTAAGACCCGCCACAAAACACTACTCCTCGGAGTCTCCGCTACGCAGCGCTTACCTGTATAACTGTGTTTTTATTCAGCCATCTTTGAGCACTGTCTGGACTTTTTATGAGTTCATCATTTATGATTTTATCATAAACAAATGTGGTTTTACTTTCGTCACCTGAAATAAAGCTTTTTTGCAGAAAGCATTAAACGAACAAGCATTGCCTGGACAAGTATCAGGCGAAGGAGAAAACACCGCCTGCCGGTCATTGAGACCGACAGGCGGTTTTTTTATTTGTAACTCTATGGCAACATGTGTATATTTAAAAGTTTGCATGATGATTGCCACCATATCGTGCGGTAATTGCAGAGAAATGGTGCTGACGAGGAAACATTATTTTACAAGGCAAAGGCACATGAAAAAAAGAATACTCTCTCTTGGTTGCTGCCTGCTCATGGGTTGCATCGGATGGACTGCCCATGCGGCTCCTCCGGGTTCCGGTCGGCCGGTTATACAGAAGAATTTTCAGCAGTTGATCAAGACTAATAGTTGTCCCGGATGTGATCTTGCCGGGGCAGTGCTGACAAGGGTTAATCTCTCCGGAGCAGATCTTTCCCGGGCCAATCTGGCCGGAGCAAAGCTTTTGCTCGCAGATCTTTCGGGGGCAGATCTTTCCGGGGCCAATCTACAGGGCGCAAGTCTCGGCGGCGCTGATCTTGCCGGTGCCGATCTGACCGGAGCCAATTTGACCGGTGCAATCCTTGAAGGGGCTTATCTCAAAGGCGCAAAGACCGATGGTCTTATTATAGAGCGTTCCAGTGTTGTTGGGCATGGCTTAAGCAGTGAAACCGTTTTTGTTCCCGACGAGTCCGACTCAAAGCACGCTCCATTTAGTCAGGAGGTTGCCATTGATGAACGACGGGATTTTGGTGAGACCCCGCCGGTCGTGGCACAGAAGCAAGAAGAAAAGGATTCTGGACAAGGGGGCGGAACAATGGAAGGGTCGGTGGCCCGTGACCTGGTCGACTCCAAACAACCTGCTGTTATGGCAGACGTAGTCGTGCCACAACCTGCCGCTGTTGTTCAGGAACCTGCCGGCAATTCGGCTGAAAAAACAACTGTTATTCTTGAAGGAGGGAGTAAACAACCGGTCCAGACTCCGGTCGGCGAGGAGAGCTCTGAAAAGATAACCGTCCACAAGCAGGTTGACAAACCTGGTACAGTCGACGAGGGCTCTGCTGTTCACGATATGATTGCTCAGATTGAAGCTGATACGCCCAATTCCAAACCGGTACCGGTCCAGGAGTCAGTCATTGATAAAGGTGATCAAAAGATACCCGAAGCTGTCGGAAAAGAGGTTTCAGCAGAGACTGGACCGCCGCAGCAGATAAAGGCTGCAGGCAGTTCGAGCGGACAGGAAGAGGTAGAGGAAAAACCGGGAATATCGCAGATTCAGGAAAAAAATGCCCGGGAAGTTATTTCGGGGCAGGATGTCAAAGAGGTGAAGACTGCAAAGACTGAAGTAACCGAAACGGCCGAGTCCACGGACACAGTTGTGGAAAAAGGGTCCACAGTCGGAAAAAAACAAGTGGAGAAGGGATTGGTGTATACCGTTGAAACACCGACCCAGGCCGCAGCGAAACTGCAGACCCTGGTTGAGCAGCTGCATGATGAAGATCGTTGCGTGGAATGTGCTCTTGCCGGTGTGGATCTTTCAGGAGAAGGATTGAAAGGTGCTGATCTGGAACGGGCCAATCTGCAGGGTGCCGACCTGTCGGAGGCCAATCTTTCCGGGGCCAATCTCAAGGGCGCTGATCTTTCCGGCGCTAATCTCAGGAGCACTGATCTTTCCGAGGCGGACCTTTACAAGGCCAATCTCTCCGGGGCCGATCTCACAGGTGCTGATCTGAGCGAGGCCCTGACTGATTCCGCTGATTTTACCGGGGCAAAGGGTGTTTCCCCTGCTGTACAGATGAAATAAATATTCCGTTTTTTTGGGGATGACCTTGAACCGGTTTTCGAATAAATATTCTTGACAGGATTTCATAAATTCGATAAAAATAATAGTTTAATATAAAAACGATAAGCCCTTTGGGCTATATAAGGAGTTATGCATGGCTGATCATAAATCTGCAATGAAAAGAGACCGCCAGTCCAAAAAGCGTCGTCTTCGTAATCGCGTCAACAAGTCGAAAATGAAGACAGTTGTTCATAAGGTGGAAGAGGCACTTGCCGCTGGTTCGGAAGAACAGGCACGAAAAGCTCTTGCTCAGGCTGTTCCGGTTATTCAAAAAACTGCGGCCAAGGGAAGTATTCATAAAAAGACAGCATCCCGCAAGGTTTCCCGTCTAACCAGGAGGGTAAACAGGATGCAGCCTCTTGGCTAAAGGGGTGCGATTTTCTTTTTTCACCTTGAAGATATTCATCAAGCCATGGGAGCAGTATGCTTCCATGGCTTTTTTGTTTTCGTCTCATTTGATGTTTTTGTCTCATCTGATGAACCATGGTGCAGTTTTTCTTTGGTAAGTGTTCATGTATTTTCCCGATATTGACAGTTTTATCTCTATGACGGATCGTTCAGATCTTGTTCCTGTCTACAAGACGATTATTGCTGACCTGGAGACGCCGTTGACCCTGTTTGCCAAGGTTGCCGGCGAGGAAAAACACGCTTTTTTGTTTGAATCCATGGAAGGGGGTGAGAAGTGGGGACGTTATTCTTTTATAGGGCTTGATCCGCTTGTTACCTTTACCAGTCGGGGAGACCAGGTGACTCTGCGGGTACCTGACCATGAGGAGGACCTGGCGGAGATCTTTTCCTCTAATCCGCTGGATGAGCTCAAGCGTCTTCTTCAATCGTTTAATGCCGTTGACCTTCCCGGGATGCCGAGATTTTACGGTGGCGCTGTAGGCTTTTTAGGCTATGATATGGTACGCTGCGTGGAAAAAATTCCCTGTCGTCATCCTGAGATTTCCTGCCCGGACAGCGGATTCATGGTTCCCCGCCTGGTTCTGATTCATGATGCGGTCCAGCAGACGCTGACCATCGTCTGTAATGTCATGGTTGACGGCAAAAATAATCATGCCGTTGAAGAATTGTACCACCAGGGATGCGCCCGGATTGATGACCTGATCGTCAGCCTGCGGAACCCGGTGCGGGTGCAGGCCCCCGAGGAAAAGTTATCGCATGATTTTTCCTCCAATATGAGTCGGGATGATTTTATGAAAATGGTGGAAGCGGCCAGGGAATATATTCTGGCCGGTGATATTATTCAGGTGGTGCTTTCCCAGCGTTTTCACACCACAACCATACTTGATCCCTTTCTCCTGTACCGGGCGCTCCGCCATATTAATCCAAGCCCTTATCTCTTTTATCTCCGCCATGAACAGAGCATCCTCATCGGCTCCTCCCCCGAGATTCTTGTTCGTCTTGAACAGGGCGAAATCGAGCTGCGGCCGATAGCAGGGACCAGAAAGCGCGGCAGGACGGAAGCCGAGGATCTGGCCCTTGAGCAGGAGTTGCTGGCTGACCCCAAGGAACGGGCGGAACACCTTATGCTGGTTGATCTCGGCCGCAATGACGTGGGCCGGGTCGCGGAGTCTGGTTCCGTTGAGGTTACGGATCTCCTGGTTATTGAGCGCTACAGTCATGTCATGCATATTGTTTCCGGGGTCCGTGGACGGCTTGCGGAGGGCATGGATCAATTTGATGTTATGAAGGCATGTTTTCCGGCCGGTACCGTGTCCGGCGCGCCAAAAATCCGGGCCATGGAAATTATTGATGAGCTCGAGGTGGAGCGGCGTGGGCCCTATGCCGGCGCGGTCGGCTATTTTGGTTTTTCCGGCAACATGGATTTTTGTATTGCCATTCGTACCTTTGTCCTGCAGGAGAATGATGCCGATGAGAATACGCGAGACCTGTACATTCAGGCCGGGGCGGGTATTGTCGCGGATTCCGACCCGGTAAAAGAATATGAGGAAACCCTGAACAAGGCCAAGGGGCTTCGTCGGGCAGTGGAGCTCATAGAAAAGGGGATGTAAATAGGGTTGCACGGGGTAAAATATGCTTGTTGTTATAGATAATTACGATTCTTTCACCTATAATATTGTCCAGACGCTGGCTACCAAACCGCCAGGCGCGGCGGCCCAATGGCAGCCGCCCGAGATCAGGGTTTTTCGGAATGATGAGATAACGGTTGCAGAAATTGCCGGGCTTGAACCTGAACGTCTTTTGATCTCTCCCGGGCCCTGCACACCGAAAGAGGCCGGAATCTCCATGGAAGCTGTTTCCTTTTTCAGCGATAAGGTTCCCGTGTTAGGTGTTTGTCTTGGTCATCAGGCCATCGGTGAGGCATTCGGCGGTAAGGTCGTCAGAGCGGGCAGGGTGATGCATGGCAAAACCAGTCCCATCCATCATGATAACAAAGGCGTGTTCAGCGGGCTTTTGAATCCCTTTGCCGGTATGCGTTATCATTCCCTGGTGGTCGAGGAAAGCAGCTTGCCCGACTGTCTGGAGGCTACCGCCCATACGGATCAGGGTGAACTGATGGGCATTCGTCATCGCAGCCTGAGTGTTGAAGGCGTGCAGTTTCATCCGGAATCGATCATGACTGATACCGGCATTCACCTGCTTCATAACTTCCTCCGGGATGATTATCCTGAATTGATGCGTCGAGAATCCGGAAACAAGAAGTGAGGAAAAATATGATAAAAGAGGCTATTGGCAAGGTTGTTGTAGGCAGGGACCTGGGTGAAGAGGAGATGGTCGCTGTCATGAATGAAATCATGGGCGGGGAGGCTACTCCCGCCCAGATCGGGGCGTTCATCACCGGCCTGCGTATGAAGGGTGAGACCATTGATGAGATTGTCGGGGCCGTCCGGGTGATGCGTGATAAGGCCACCTTTGTTGATTGCGGCGTCGATACCGCGGCCGGTGAGATTTTAATGGATATTGTCGGCACCGGCGGTGACGGCTCAGGGACTTTTAACGTCTCCACTACAACCGCCTTTGTTGTCGCCGGGGCGGGTATTCCGGTGGCCAAACACGGTAATCGCGCCATTTCCTCAAGCTGCGGCAGTGCAGATGTCCTTGAAGAACTTGGTGTTGATCTCTCCATGCCCGCAGACCGGGTAGCTAAATGCGTGCAAAATGTCGGTATCGGGTTTCTCTTTGCTCCCATGCTGCATGGGGCTATGAAGTATGCCATTGGCCCGCGCCGGGAGATAGGTATTCGTACTCTTTTTAATATTTTAGGACCCATGACCAATCCGGCCGGGGCCAATGTTCAGTTGACCGGGGTGTTTGACCGGGATCTGACCAGGCCGATTGCCGAGGTGCTGGCACGGCTTGGGATGCGGAGGACCCTGGTTGTCTGGGGTGAGGGCAACATGGATGAAATGACCATTACCGGCACCTCCCATGTAGCTGAGGCGAATAACGGCGAGGTGACAACCTGGACAGTGGAGCCGGAAGATGTCGGTTTGACCCGTGCAGGTCTTGCAGACATTAGCGGCGGCGCTGATGTGAGCGAAGCGGCTGCTTTGGTGCGTTCGGTTCTTTCCGGGACGCCCGGTGCCCGTCTTGATATGGTCTTACTCA
Organism: Desulfobulbaceae bacterium; assembly: GCA_024763055.1. GTDB lineage: Bacteria > Desulfobacterota > Desulfobulbia > Desulfobulbales > Desulfobulbaceae > DRLX01. The sequence goes on along the minus strand of JANTGH010000074.1, from coordinate 7,510 downwards.
ACAGCGGCGCAGCCCTCATGGCCGCAGGCCTGGTGGATGAACTTGTTGAAGGCGTGACTATGGCACGCGAGATCATTGGTTCAGGCAAGGCCCTGGCCAAACTGGACGGCCTGGTCGAATTTTGCGGGGCAACCTGAAAGGGAGAAGCTCATGATTCTTGACACTATTGTCGCCCGAAAAAAAGAAGAAGTTGCGTCCTTAAAAAAAAATGGGGTCAGGCCCCCCGAAGAATCCATTGCACCGCCCCGTGGTTTTTTGAGGGCGTTGACCACAGCGCCCTGGGTTGCGATCATAGCCGAAGCCAAAAAAGCCTCACCTTCCAAGGGGGTTATTGCACCCGATTTTGATCCGGTCCGGATTGCGACCCGGTATCAACAAGGTGGAGCCCATGCAATGTCCGTCCTGACCGACGTTGATTTTTTTCAAGGGCATCTGGAGCATCTTGTCCTTGTCCGTAAGAGTGTGGATCTGCCGGTGTTGCGTAAGGATTTCATTATTGATTCGCTGCAGATTGAGGAAGCCCGTGTCTTTGGCGCTGATGCGGTTTTATTGATTGCAGCGATTCTTGAAACCTCCCAATTGCGTGATTTTCGTCAGCAGGCCCGGGATTTGGGCATGGATGTTCTGGTAGAGGTGCATGATGAACAGGAGGTGGAATCGGCGCTTGCGGCCGGCAGCCGGCTTATCGGCATTAATAACCGCAATCTGAAGGATTTTACTGTGGACCTGAATACGACTTTTCGCCTGCAGCATGAAATCCCGGAGGATATTCCCCTTGTCAGCGAGTCGGGAATCAGTACGGTGGATGATATCAGAAAGTTGCTCTACAACGAGGTGACGGCTGCACTCATTGGAGAAAGCCTGATGCGAAGCGGCGAAAGCTCCACTTTGCTTCATGACTTTGTGCATGTAGAATGAGATGAGTCGGGTACGCATTAAAATGTGCGGGCTGACCCGCCTTGTCGATGCCGAAGCTGCGGTCGATGCGGGTGTCGACGCCCTTGGCTTTATTTTTCATGCAGAGAGTCCACGCAATATTGTCCCGGAGCAGGCCAGGAATATCATTGAACGGCTTCCTCCCTTTGTCGACACCGTCGGTGTTTTTGTGGATAAAAAGCGTAAGGACGTGCAGGAGATTATCCAGTACTGCGGCCTTAATTATGCTCAGCTGCACGGTGAAGAAAGCCCCAAGTACTGTGAACGGCTCGCCCGTTTTGCGGCGCCTTGCCGGGTGTTGAAGGCCTTTAGAGTAGCTCCCGGCCTGGCTCCAGGGAATATTCGACCCTATGATGCCCATGTTCGCGGCTACCTGTTAGATACCTATCACGAGCAGATGGTTGGCGGAACCGGAGAGATTTTTGACTGGAAACTGATTAAAAACCTGCACCTGCAGCGTCCCCTGTTGCTTGCCGGAGGTCTGAATCCTGAAAACATTTATGACGCTCTTACCGCTGTCCGGCCCTATGCAGTGGACGTCAACTCAGGTCTTGAGAAGAAGCCCGGTGTCAAGGACTCGAATTTGATACAAACCTTTGTTGATCGGGTCCGCGCTTTTGAGAGGGATGAGTTGGGAACGATTCAATCGTAGTCTTTCTATCTGGAGATGTTTTTTATCTGGCGATAATCAGGGCATTTGGGAAGCCGTTGTTTTCCAGATATTTTTCATACTGTTTGGCCTTGTGCAGTGATGTCCCGGAGAAAACCATGACGCGTAACAGGCGGGTCCCTGCCGCTGGAAACTGCTGAATGATCACATCCCGGCCTTTATCGGCAAATTTTCGGGCCAGCATGCGTGCATTTGTACGCTGTTCAAAAGATCCCACCTGAACGTAAAACCGACCGGCATCAAAATCCTTATGTTTGAGTTTGGGCCGGGCGGATGGTTTTTTCCCGATGGATTTCTGCTGTACAGCCTCGCCAAGAGCGGTAATGGTTACCTTGGCGGTACCATTACCGATCATGCCTATGTTTTTCGCCGCCGCATAACTTAGATCAATGATGCGACTTTTGACAAAGGGCCCGCGATCATTGATTCTGACCACGGTGCTTTTGTCGTTTTTCAGATTCTTTACCAGCAGCATGGTGCCCATGGGCAGTGTTTTATGGGCTGCCGTCCCTCCGTACATGTTATACGTCTCTCCATTTGATGTCCTGCGGCCATGGAATTGTTTGCCGTACCAGGAGGCAATCCCGGTTTCACGGTAACCCTCGGCATTGGGAATGGGGTAATAGGTCTTGCCCTTGATGACATAGGGCCGTTGGGTGGCTTTTCCGGGCCGTTTTCTTTCATGTTCCAGAGGTGTGATATGGGGAGGGCCGCAACTGGTCACCAGAAACAGCAGGCCCAGAAGGAGTGGGAGGAAAGAGCCGGGTCGAAGGTTCATGGCCGGGCGGTTTTTGTTTCGTTGTGTTCCCGGAGCAGGTGTCCGAATCTATTTAAGTAAAACAGCCCTGCCGGCCCGGTTGTATGTGGCGTATACGGGAAGAGACCATTACCTTGACCGGTGAGATTGTCAAAAAGTACCTGGCCACTGCTGTCAACCGCGGACAGATGAAGGTCAAGGATGGGACGAAACACCTTGATAACTCCGTCGCTGTCCCGCCGGATGATGATATTTTCCCAACGGCGTTGTCCAAAGCCCTTGTACCAGATACCTGGCCTGGTTTTACCGGTGATGCCGTCGGGCATAGTGGGGTCCAGTTCGTCTTCATCCGAGTTCAGGTTGTGATCCAGAAAGTGTTCCACCAGGGAGCTTGACTGTACGGTCAGCCGTTCCATCATCTCAAAATCGTCCGTCTCGCTGCGCAGCAGGTAAGTGCCTGCGTCATTAAAACTCCATTGGGCATGGCAAACCTGGCAGGCGACGTTTCTTCCATATTTTTTATGGGCGGGGTGGCGCAGGGATGGAACAGGATGGTTATGCCCGGCCCGATCCGTCAGTATCAGCTTACCCTTGATAACTTTGAGATTATTATTTTTCGGGGGCGGATCACCGGGCTGCCGGCCATGACAGGTAAGGCAGGTTAATGGAGCGAAGCGAATACTCCGGGTACGGGAATTTGTGTCTGATTTTAAAGTTCGCCCGCTGTGGCAGTCGATACAGATCAGTCCCTTTTGCTGATGAATATCCGGTGCCAGGTCATGGACCTCCACCCCATAAGGACGGAAATAAGGCTCACTCGTTGTGTAAGGCGTTCGGTATTCAGAGTTAAAGTCATGTTCAAACTGACCGTAATAATCAGCCCCGACATGATTGGCGTAATGACAGCTGATACACTGCCAGTCGCCGGGTTCCTTTAAAAAGTGGTGGCTTGTGAGGCTGCCGCCGGAGAACTGCAGATGACAGGCAGCGCAGCCGGCGCCTCTTTTGATATATGGATAGTCATCCCCTTTGGAATAGACATGACAGCGCAGACATTTTCTTCTGAGCATGTCATCGACCAGAGAAAGGGAAGGATTGTCCTCCTGCAGGGGAATTTTTGTCAGGGACCCCAGGCTGTTTGTCGCGCCGAAATGTTTGCGGGTGAGGTTGATCGCGTTTTTCAGGGTAAAGTGGAGTGAACCAACGCATTCCTGCAATTGTTTGGCATGGCATTTCCCGCAGGTCGTGACCATGTTTTCAGGATCGGCCGGTCTCCGGATAAGACCTTTATGGGCGGTTTTTTTGTCTCCTGTGGCATTATTTCCATGGTGGCAATCGATACAGGGCAGATCATGGTATTGATCCAGGGAAATTTCGGCATGGCAGTGCAGACAACCGGGCTGTGGGGCTGCAGCCTGTGTTGCTCCGGCCGGTTTATTTTTGGTAAACTGCGGGCGTTCTTCTTTACAGCCGCCCACCAGCATGGCCGACAACAGGAATAGGATTAAATATTTGTAGTGCATTATCTTGACACTCTACCATAAAATTGCTACATCAATAAACCTCAAATTATACCTCATTTATCTATAGGTTGTCGGAATTGCCGGTATAGCTCAGTTGGTAGAGCATCTCATTCGTAATGAGGGAGTCAGCAGTTCAAGTCTGCTTACCGGCTCCAGTACAAAGCGGTTTCAGTGATTACTGAAGCCGCTTTTTCCCTCTCCCTGGATGTCACCTGCCAAGGCTTCTTTTTTGACCAACTCTCCGGTACAGGTTTTCGCCAATATACAGGGCCAGTGCCGTCCAGATGAAGGCAAAGCCAACCAGTTTTTCCACTGGAAAGGGTTCATGAAAGATAATAAGCCCGATGAGAAATTGAAGGGTAGGGGCAAGGTATTGCATCAGGCCGAGCGCTGTCATGCTGATCCTTTGGGCTCCAAAAACAAAGAGCAGTAGAGGCAGTGCGGTGACTGGACCGGTAGCCATGAGGAGAAGTGTAATGTCCGTGCCATTGGTAAAAAGATGTGACCGGCCACTCTGAGCAAGAAAAATAAGGGTTATGCCTGCCGGCAGGGCAAGCAGTCCGGTCTCGAAGATCAATCCATCAAGAGAGTGAAGAGGAGCTGTTTTGCGCAGCAGACTGTAAAAGGCAAAGGTGATTGCAAGGGTGAGTCCGATCCAGGGAAACCGGCCATAGGAAAATGTCAGGTAGAGAACGCCGATAAGGGCAACGGTCAGGGCTGCCCATTGTCCGGATCGCAGGGGTTCTTTAAGGAAAAGCACGCCGAACAGAACGGCTATTAAGGGGTTGATAAAGTAGCCCAGGCTGGATTCAATAATATAGCCGTTGTTCACGGCCCAGATATACACCAACCAGTTGGATCCAAGCAGGATTGCTGTTACGAGAAAGGTTGCCGAGGTTCGAAAATCGGTGATGGCTTTTACAAAAGCAGTCGTTTTTTTCTGCAAACAGAACAGAACGAGTGAAAACACAAAAGACCAGAGGATACGATGGCAGATGATCTCATGCGAGGGAACATCGGCAAGTGCTTTCCAGTACAGGGGAAAGATACCCCACATGGTATAGGCCAGTAAAACCGTCGGCGCACCATAGTTCATTTTTTTTGTGTTGCTTTGCTGCATTGACGGATTCCGGGAAGAGAAAGCCGGTACAAAACATGGGAGGGAAAGAAATGCAAGAAGAAAAGCAAAAAAATGAGATATCCTGAGGCAGGTTAGTTATTCAAATGTGATGAACTCGTAAATAGTCACGACTTGCCCCAAAATGGCTAAGTACAAAACATAGATATACAGGTAAGCGTAAACTCCGAGGAGTGGCGTGTCGGGACGGGTCTCAATTAGACAGGTAGTATGCTCACGAATCGCCACAGGACACACGACGCAGTAGATCGAAGTTTTTACGACGCCATCAAATGTTATTTATTTTCCATACTGCAAAGGGAGAGGATTTCCGCATCCTTATTGGCAAAGCACAGCACCAGGGCCTTCTGTTCATCAGAGGTCAGCTCTGCCCCGTGCCTGATCATGGATTTAACAGTACGTTTCCAGGACCTTTTTCCTTTATTTTTTTGTAGTTTCTGACAGATTCTTGTTTCAAAATGGCAGGAAAGGCACCTGTCTTGCATGAGAGAGCCGCAGGATTCATCTGCCCCGGCCACGGAAAAAGAAATGAAAAGGACATAAAACATCCAGGAAAAAAAGACCGCAAAGACAGAGATACGAAGGTTTCTTCTTCTATAGTTCTTCAAAATTTATACCATTTTTTCTTTTTATCCGGGTTGTACATGGCCACTCTGTTCCTACCTTTTGCCTTGGCCTGGTACAGGGCCTCATCGGCCAGACCGATGAATTCATTTTTCTTGAAGTCGCGGCCTGTCGGGTGGGCGCTGGCAACTCCGATACTGATAGTTACCTTATAGGTGGCCTCTCCGTCGTCAAAGGGAAAATTTTCCACTGCCATCCTCAATTTTTCCGCCACTATTCGTGCCTCATTGGGTGTGGTTTCAGGCAGAACAAAAATAAATTCCTCTCCACCGTAACGGGCCATCAGGTCATATTCGCGAATATGTTCTTTGCAGACCCGGCAAAGCTCTTTAAGGATAAAATCACCAGTCTGATGACCATAGGTGTCATTGAAGTTTTTGAAATGGTCAATATCTGCCAGCAGGATGGATATGGACCGTTCATTGCGAATGGAACGGTTGATCTCCTGGTCAAGAAAATTTTGGAAAAAACGGTGGTTGTTAATTTCGGTCAAGCCGTCGATATTGGCAAGGTTTTCAAGCAGTTTATTCTTCTGTTCCAGTTCCTTGGTTAACTTTTCCAGTTCCATTTTGGAATGGATCAGCTCCCGGTTCATCTCCTCATACGACATGTTGAGCATGCTGAGTTTGAGGTTGGCTTCCTGAAGAATTTCTTCCACCGATTTGGTCGGTTGCATGGAGAGCCCGAAATATTCAGCAGTTTTATCGACCAGGTTGTGGACCTCTTTCAGGATTTTATTGATGGCAAGGACCTTCAGGCCGAGTCTTTTTTTAGCCTCACTTCTAAACCGTTTATGATAATCCTCCGGTTTGTCGGAATAGAGGATCCCGACCAGTATATCAGAGAGATAAATGGCGTTGATGCTCCGGCCGATCTGTTTGTCATCGCCGGTATAATCTTCCGGCCTATGATGATACTCAATGGGCAACAGCAGTGATTTTGGAAAGCCCCACTGCTCGGCCACGGAAAAACCAACCAGAGTGTGGTCCGCTCCGATGATTTCCTGCTCGATTTTGCACTCTACCGCCTGATCATCTTCGACCACTTGGGCAAGTACTGCGTCATAGAGCTCCGGCAGGGTTGATGCAAAGACCAGCTGTCCTATATTATGCAACAAAGCGGAAATAAAGGTTTCTTCGGTGTCGGAACCGGGTACCTGGTCCAGTATCAGCCTAGCGGCCACGGCACCGGCAAGGGACTTTTCCCAGAACTGTTCAAAATTAAAGGTCGTTGTCTTATCTTTTTTTCCCCTCATGGAAAGAAAGGAGAAGGAGAGTACAAGGCTGCGAACCGCATTGGTTCCAAGGATGGAAACAGCCTGGTTGATGGAGCTGATTTGCTGAGGAAAGGAATAAAAAGCCGAATTTGAGACTTTAAGGATTTTTGCCGACAGAGCCATGTCCTTGCTGATCAGGTTAGCTATATCGGTCAAGGTGGTTTCCTCCTTGCCGGTAAGCATAAGGAGTTTTGAGGCCACTATCGGTAAAGTGGGAAGCTCTTCTGATTGAAGAACGGTCTGGATAACCTGTTCCCGGCTCATTGTCATTGCAGTACCCGTTTCCTTTAAAAAATGTATGAAAAAGATGTACTATTATATATCAGTTTCCCCCAGCACTTCAAGCAAGGTTTTGTCTGCAGAGTAAAAAAAGTATTTATAAAAAATCGATGCCGGCGTTTTCTCAAACACCTTGCCGCAAAAATTTCTGAACAATAAACGCTTTTATCTCGTTGTTTTTTATTTTGAGGCGGCGTCCTGCCGTAGTTTTCTATTGTCACAAAATTCAGTTGGATTTGCACATATCCAAGTTACCAGTGAGCGATTGAATTAATTTGTCGGGCAATGAAGGCACCCCTGCGAGGGC
>JANTGH010000073.1 GCA_024763055.1 Desulfobulbaceae bacterium | reverse complement strand
TAGGAATAGTCTCTGGGCACGTAGTAGCCGCGTGCGGCAAGGCGTCGAATAAGATCCAGCGAAATTCTTTATTAGCGCTCTACTCTACAGTCCATCAATCAAAAGAAGGAGGTTTCAAAATGGCAGATCCAAAAGATATGTATCAGTGTCAGGTCAGTAATTGTGGTTATGTATATGATCCAGACAAAGGAGAACCCAAGACAAACACTCCTCCGGGAACGGCATTTAAGGATCTTCCGGACGATTGGCAGTGCCCGTTCTGCGGCTCTTCTAAAAAGACCTTCAGGCCTTTGGCTGGACCGGGGTCCGTATTGGTTGAAGGAATTTAAATTTTTCTCATAAATTGGACAAGTTGATTTTAAAGCAAAATCACCTTTTTCCTGTCCGCCAGTCTGGCGAACATTCATAATTCGTAAACCCGCAGCCGATAGCGGGATGAAACTGAATAACAACCCCGCTTCGAGCATCAGATCGAAGCGGGGTTTTGCATGGATGGATTTGGTACCAGCATTTTCACGCCGCTGCCGACAGTCTGGCAAACCCAAAAGACTGTAACCTTTCCACAGACATATTCCTTCTCTCTCCAAGCAAGGTGAAAAATTTGACAATGGGTATTATGTACAAGAGTGCGATATGGGCTTTTTTCCGCTGAATGCCTCATGTCAGAGGAAATTCGGTTCATTATATTCTGTTTATTTCTTGACATACAGGGCACCATCCTTATCATATAAGCATGCGCTCATATGAATATATACTTATGAGGTTTCATGAAAGAATTAGCTCAATTTATCAAAGTTCTTGGTGATGCCAATCGGCTGGCCATCATCCACACCATTGGCAGGTCATCACGTTCCGTCACGGAAATTATTGAAAAAACAGGCATGTCCCAGACCCTGGTCTCATTTCACCTGCGAACCATGCGTGAGAAGGGAATGGTAACGACCAGACGGGACGGGCCATTTATTTATTACAGTCTTACCGCCCCGGAACTCTACGACCTTATCGGCGAGCTTTCCCGTGTTGCCGGTTTTGACAATGCGATTACCCGGGCAACACCGCCACTGAAAATTGTTAACCAAAACAGGAGGTAATTATGTGGTGGGATCATGCCGGCTGGGAACCGCTGTACGGGATGTGGTTTATGCCGATTTTCGGCCTGCTCTGTATGTTGCTTTTTATCTTTTTTATATCCCGTATCTTTAACCGGAATGGCGGATGCTGCGGTCCGTTTAACCAGAAAACTTCCCGGGATACCCCGGATCAAGCTGAACTACTGGACGAGATCAAGGCACTGCGCCGCGAAGTGGAAGAGCTGCGAGAAAAACAAAAAGGGGAGCATTGACATAATGGAGAAAATGATGGGACAGGGACCAATGGGAGATATGATGAACGGCATGATGAAGAACATGCAGTCCATGGGGCCTAAAAAGAAGATGTCCATGATGACGGAGATGATGCCAAAATGCATGTCCATGATGTTTGGCATGCTTGAACCTGCCGACCGAAAGGATCTGGCGGAAAAAATGCTTCAGCAGATGCGGGAAGAATTGAAGAAACAGACGGAAGCACCGGAGGGAGGTTCTGACAATGACGAGCAAAAAAGCGGCAGTTGAGCTGGACAAGATGAATGTTTCCCAGAAGAAGGACCTTCTGGGCAGCCTGCTTAACTCATTGGTGGCCGACATTGAGCCGCATGATCGTCAAAAGCTTTTGCACGATATTTTTTTGACGGACGAGGAATCCAAACCTGTCATCGAAATGGTCGAGTACTGAATCAGTGAATGTACGGATTCAGGTGTGAATCCCATTGAGATGAGTAAGGAGGTGCTGACGGCTATAAATCATAGCTATGAATTGGCCTCATACGCCACTCCGGAACTGCGAGGTCTGTTTAATGAGTGGCTTGGTGAAATAGAGTTGCGGGTTATAGATTTTGTCAGCAAACGAAACCGGGTCGACCCCCGAGAACTGGCAAGCCATTTTACATTGACCACGGAATCTATTCTTTTTGTCCTGGGCAAACTGGCAAGGGAAGGCAAAGTATCCATGGAGGCCAAAGGCAGGGCAAGAGGGAATCTGCACATTTTAAAGAGAGAGCAATCATGAGTAAATCTTCTTCTCCCGCTCAGGTACCGTCGTCTAACTGTTGAGGTTCAGACGATAGCTCCGGCGGTCGCCGGTCTGAAAATACAACAGGAACGAAAAATTTCCCTGAAAGAAAAAGCGAGCACTGCATGGTCTGCAGTGCACCTCTCCAGTATCACACCAAGGCAGTGGAGGGCACTTGCCATTACTGCGGTCAAAAAGATCAATGGTATATTTCCTGCCCTGAAGGACATTTTATCTGCGACACCTGTCATAATCAGGAAACCATGCAGCAGATTGAAGCCATTATTTTCCAGACGACTTCCACCGACCCCTTCGCAATTGCCGAGCAGTGTATGGATCTGGACGTCTTGCCTATGCTCGGCTGCCAGCACACCTACATTGCAGGCGGCGCCCTGATGGCTGCCCTGAAAAATGAGGGAACCCTTCAGCTGAGCGACGATGATATTCGAGAGGTATTTCATCGCACCAGAAAACAGGCTCACGGTGGTTATTGCGGCCTGACCGGTACCTGCGGCATTGCGCCCGCCCTCGGTGCCTGTATGGCCATCCTCACCGGTTCAAAATGCGGTACAGACAAAGAACAACGGCTCACCATGGAGCTCGTCTCCAGAGTGGTCAGGGCTATTACGAAACTGACGGGTCCAAGCTGCTGCAAGGCGTATGTACGGACCTCTCTTGAAGTTGCCGTCGATTTTTTTGAACACAACCTTTCCACCTCTCTGCCGGGAACAGATGGTGCCTCCTGTCAGCACAAGGCAAAACATCCCCACGGCTGTAGACAGGAAAAATGTCCTTTTTACCCGGCTGAACTTCTCGATAAGGAGAAAAGGAGACCTGTTGTGAAGAATAATCTGGAACAATACAAGCTCTTTTTTGACGCCGTCTATGAAGAGGGTGCTTTGGACAGCAAAACAAAAAATCTGATTACCCTTGGCGCATCGCTGGCTGCCGGCTGCGAGCCCTGAACCAGACATTGCCTTGCAGTTGCAGGGCAGAACGAGACATCGAATGCCGAACTCTCTGAAGTGATGCAGGTTGCGATGACAGTGGCCGCCACCAAGATCCAGATCCTTCAGGAAAGCAACTTGACTCAGGCAAAAGAACCATCATCTGTGGCCACCACCAAAAAAACGTCCAAGGATGATGACCCTGCCTGCAGTTTCTGAACGTAGGCTAACTACCCTGGATGAGTAGTATATCAAAAACTTAATTTATTCCACCATTGCTCAGCAACAAGGGATAACATCGCTACAGCCACGACACCAGATCGTATGCCGCAATGCTTATGCCTGATTTCAGGTCGATAAATTTTATCAGGGAGAGCGATGTTATCCCTGATTTCACCGCCCAGGAGAAACAAAAAATAGTAATAGAAACTATGATGCCCGAATGCCTTAATGTTATGTTGCCTTACGTCCTCAAAGAGACATGTGCTGATTTTGCCGTCAGGCGGGTGCCCACCTTAGGGTTCGGTTAAAAATAACTTCGTAGAGATAAGTGGACAATGTGATATAGATTTAGTCGATCTGATTGAATGAAACCATAGGCGTAGCAGGGCTACGTCGAGGATTTCATAATTGAGGATCGACTGAAGATATGTTGCAGTTTCAACTCAGAATGCGAAGTTATTTTTGAGTGAGCCCTTAGTTAAAAAGGGTGGAGAAGAATGTCTGAAGAGGAAAGAAAAGAATTTATGGATAGAATACAGAAAAGTAACAAAGGGCAACCTTGATTTTCAGCAAGGAAGCAGATGAAAAGCTATTGCGACGCCATCACTGGCAGGATAACATAAAATTGAACCCAACTTCCAAATTCACTATCAAGTTCGATCCTGCCATGATGAAGTTCAACGATGCGTTTGACGATAGCCAGACCGAGGCCGGAACCGCCCGAAGTTGAGGCGCGCGATTTTTCTACCCGGTAAAACTGGTCAAAAATCCTTTCCTGTTCCGTTGCGGGAACGCCATTCCCTGTATTGTAAATTACTATTTCGGCATCTTGATTATTCTTTTTCAGAGAGACCCGGATCCGCCCCTTTTTTTTGTTATTATATTTGATGGCATTGTCGATCAGATTGATAAACATTTTCCGCAGTTTTTCCTCATCACCGGACAGAAAAACAGAGTCTTCCAGCTCAACGTCCAGATAAATATCTGATGCCTTCATGATCTCTTCGAATTCGGACAGAATAGTCGAAATAAGTCGAGTCAGATCAACCTGCGTGGAGGTAAATGTCTCTTGGAGGTCCAGAGCTGACAGATCCAACAGATTTTTCACCAATCGGTCCATGCGCAAGAGTATTTCGGATTGGCGGGATAGTCGCATTGCAAAATCACCTGGCAAATCAACGCGTTGCATGGACTCTCCCAAAAAAAGACGTTGCATGGCTATCGGTGTTTTCAGCTCGTGGGCGGCATTGGCAATAAATTCTTTCTGTCTCAAGAAGGAGTACTGCAAACGGTCAAACATTTGGTTCAATGATGAGGACAAGGTATACAGTTCATCCTGATTCCTGCCCAGGGGTATTCTTTTATCCAGGGTTTTCTCACTGATTTCCCTGGCCAGTGTATTGATATCGGCAATAGGTTTCAGAATTTTTCCGGCAACAAAATAGCCCATCAAGATGAGGGCCAGCGCAAAACATGTAAGGCCAATTGTAAGAGATATAATGAGATCATTCATCTCTTCCTGGAGTTTTTCCATTGGCCGGGCAATCTGGACAAGGTATTCATGCCCGGCATGTAGAATGGTGAAGACTCTGATGCGAAAGGTTACCTCGTTGTTGTCATCCTGCTCAAGCCCGGACATTTCTCTGGGAATTGTTGCATTAATATTATAGCCACCCTTTTGTTCTTTCAACGGTAAATCAACAAAATTGGTCATACTGGAGGCATAGATCAACTTTCGCTGCATATTAAAAACTTTGAACCAGTAGAGTTGACCAATGGAATCCAGCATGGCCCTGTTTGATTGAGGATCCAGACGACCGTTGTGGGGGTTAAGCCCTGTAAGCAGGGTAGAGGCCTGACTGTCAAGTTCTCCATCGAGCAGGTCATAGGGCTGCTCAATTAGTTCATAGGTGATGACAAGGGAAAAAAGAAGCCCTGCCAACAGACCTGCACTGGTTATCCAGAGGGTAATTCTGTTACGAATCTTCATTCGGTCTCATCTTTGATCATATAGCCCACTCCCCTGACTGTACGAATAATTCTACCCTTTGGATCACTGATTTTTTTGCGCAGATTCTTGATGTGCACATCTATGGAGTTCGACATGGTCAAGGGGTCGAATTCGTCACCCCAGAGGTGCTCAGCCATTGTATAGCGCGAAACGGCCCGATTCATATTGTATAAGAGGAATTCGAGAATAGAGAATTCTTTTGGCGTAAGATCAATCAGTTGATTGTCTTGAAACACCTCTCTGCTTGCCGTATTCAGGCTGATGTCGGCTATTTTCATCACCGGTGAGATAAGCGCGTTACTGCGCCGCAGCAGAGCACGGATCCGTGCCAGTAACTCTTCCATGGAAAAGGGCTTGGCCAGGTAATCATCTGCGCCGAGATCAAGGCCCTTTATTCTGTCTTCGATATCTCCTTTTGCCGTCAGCATCAAGACCGGGGTGGAATTTTTTTCATTGCGCAGTTCCAATAGAATCCCGAACCCATCTTTTTTCGGCAGCATAATATCCAGCAGAATAAGATCATACGGATCGACATAGATCCTGTTCATGGCCTCTTCACCATCAAAGGCCGTATCAACGGTATACCTTTGTTGCGCAAGGGCCTGCCGGATCTGTTCAACGAGCTCAGGTTCATCATCAACTATCAATATTCGCACCTCTTACCCCCTTATTATATTCCTGAATAGAACTCTGCATTACCCCATTGATTACCAACATATTCACAATATACCAGCCGAGCATGAAGAAATAGTGAAGATTTGTAACAACAGCCTTGATTTCCATCTTCATCGTTTCTTCATTTTTCCATGGTAAAAGAATTTTTCGATAGGGGCGGTAAGCTCAACTCTTGTGAATATTGATTATTTTTCAAATAAAAGAAGTTATGCGGGGAACTTTATCCATGGAGAAATACATTGAATGGTAAGATAGATAAAACATTACAATTCTCAATAGTTATCCCTGTTCTAAATGAAGAAGATAACATAGCGCCACTTATTCTGGAATTGGAACAGGTGCTACAGGAGCAGGACTCGTTTGAAGTTATCTTTGTTGATGACCACTCAACAGATCAAACACCGGAAATTTTACAATTACATAAAGATACATACACCTGGCTTAAGGTTGTTCGATTGTGCAGACAAAGTGGGCAGAGTGCAGCACTGCACTATGGCGTCAAGAAAGCCACGGCTCCACTTATCGTAACCCTGGACGGTGACGGACAGAATGATCCGGCTGATATTGTACAACTTATCGATGTCTATCATCGAGTTAGAAAACAAAATACATGCTGTCTGATCAACGGGTACCGCGCTCAGAGAAAAGATTCCGGATGGCGGTGCTTTTCTTCTTCAGTTGCCAATTTGATTCGCAGCCGACTGTTGAAAGACGATACCCCGGACAGCGGCTGCGGGATCAAGGCCTTTCCCAGGGAGATATTTCTTGCTCTGCCTTCCTTTAACCATATGCATCGTTTTATTCCCGCCCTTATCCGTCAGCAGGGCGGGAAAGTTATTTCCGTGGCAGTCAACCACAGAACCAGAAAGTCCGGAAAATCTCATTACGGCACCCTGGATAGACTTTCTGCCGGGATAATTGATCTGCTTGGCGTGTTATGGCTGGGAAAAAGAACGATTCGATGTGACCTTCTCAAGGAGAAACAGCATGGATAAGGAAACCATCTGGCTGGTCATCGGCCTTGCCGGTCAGGCATGCTTTACCAGCCGTTTTCTTGTTCAGTGGCTGGTCAGTGAACGGCAAAAAAAAAGCGTTATTCCCCTTGCCTTCTGGTATTTCAGTATTTTGGGCGGGATCACCCTTCTTTCTTATGCCATCTATCGAAGAGATCCTGTTTTCATCCTTGGTCAGTCAACAGGATTAATCATCTATCTTCGTAATCTCTATTTTATCCACAAGGAAAAACGCAGGAAGAGTTTATGTCTGAAAATCGACTGACAGTATACGGCTGGATACCACTCTGGCTGGGACTTGTCATTACCGCGTTGTTCTGTCGTCCGCCCCTGCCGATAGACGAGACACGATACCTGTCCGTTGCCTGGGAGATGTGGCAGAATCATCAGTTTCTTGTTCCCCATATCAACGGGTTACCCTACAGCCATAAACCACCCCTGCTGTTCTGGCTGATCCAGGCGGGTTGGGAAATGTTCGGGGTCAATGGTTGGTCGGCCCGGATGACCGCGCCGATATTCGCTCTGTTTTCCATCCTGTTGACCCGGCATCTGTCTGGAAAACTCTGGCCTAAGCAGAGACAAATACAAACAATTGTTCCCTACCTTTTTCTTGGTACCCTGTTCTGGAGTTTCTATTCCACCCTGACCATGTTTGACATGCTCATTAGTTTTTTTTCCCTTGTGGCCTGGTTTGGCCTGTGGACAGGGCGGGACGGGAGACGTTATCTCTGCTGGCTGGTCTACGCTGCCGCTGCCGGCCTGGGTATCTTGGCCAAAGGACCCGTCATTCTGGTGTATATCGTTCCACCGGCCCTGTTTGCACCATGGTGGATGGACAGGGAAAAAGCCGGATCCTGGAAGGTTTGGTACGGCGGTTTTTTTCTCTCCGTTGCCGCAGGAATCCTGCTGGCCCTGATCTGGGCTTTGCCGGCGGCAAAGTCGGGCGGTGAGCAATATAGACAGGCATTGCTTTTAGGTCAGACCGCCGGACGAATGGTGCATTCCTTTGCCCATCAGCGACCTGTTTACTGGTATGTGCTTCTCCTGCCTTTTCTGCTCTTTCCCTGGCCGTTCTGTCCGTCCACCTGGTCGGCAATCAGGACACTGCGTCCGACATCCCAGGTAAAATTCTGTCTCAGTAGTGTTGTCCCGGGTTTTTTTCTATTATCGGCAATCAGCGGCAAACAGATTCATTACCTGCTGCCGCTGCTGCCGCCCATAATCCTGCTGATCAGTCGTGCAATGACCGGAATCATGGCAACCAAAACCGTATCGACCCGACTGTTGGCAATGATTTTGTTGCTCTTTTCCCTTGCCCTGCTGGTTGTGCCGTCTCTTCCTCTGCACGGAGGGGACAGCGAGATGCTGCACTATCTGCCACGCCCACTTGGTATCGTCCCCTTGATTGCCGCACTTTATTTATACAAAAAGCTGCATTTAGAAAATTGTATTTCCGGAACCGCTACAATTCTCGTTGCCATGTTGATCGTTTTCCATTTCGCGTTGGCTCCTTCCCTGCACGACCTGTATGATGCGCAGACCGTGGGCAGAAAAATACATGCTGTCCAGGCTACCGGCAAGGAGGTGGCCGTCTACCCGGCCCGACTGGCAGACCAGTTTCAGTTTGCAGGCAGGCTGACTCATCCGGTTCTTGCGCAAAAGACAATCAAGGATATTGTCTTCTGGGCACAAGCGCATAAGGGGCAATACGTACTCCTTCTCCTCAGAAAAAAGGAGACGCAGTTTTTTGCAGACAACGGCGCCGTTCAACCCTTTGCCAACAAATGGCTGATTTTTCGTTCCACAGATGGTATCTTTGCTGATTATCAGCGTTGGAAGGCAGATATGTTATCAACAAAAAGGTAATAGTTTCCCTTGCCCAAGGACCAGCCCCTTTATTACAGCCCCACCATGGAACGACGTCTCAATCATTTATTCCTTGTCATAAATATACTCATCGGCTTGAGTCTGCTCATTTTCATGAGCAATGCCGACCTGCGTATTGCCCGGATGGCCGTCGGTGCGAACAACCAATGGCCGGGTCTTGCTCATCAACCGTGGATTTTTTTATATAAGACAGCACCCATCCCGGGAATCCTCCTGGCTATTGGGGCGTTAGTGGTTCTTTGTGTGGGATTTTTTAATTCCTGTTTGAAAAAATATCGGCGCCAATCATTGTTTTTTATTCTGCTGCTCGCTCTTGGACCGGGTTTACTCGTCAATGTGATCCTCAAAGATCATCTTGGTCGACCCCGGCCTCAAGAACTGGTAGAATTCGGCGGCAAGCAGCATTTTGTTCAGTTCTGGCAGCCGGGGCCAGCTGGAAAAAACAGCTCTTTTCCCTGCGGCCATGCCTCCATTGCCTTTTTCCTGATGGCACCGTGGTTTATTTACCGCAGGCGCAGACGTCCCCTTGCTCTTTGTTTTCTTTGGCTCGGATTATCCTTTGGTCTGTTGGTTGGAGTGACCAGGATTATGCAAGGGGGGCATTTCCTCAGTGATGTCCTCTGGGCAGGCGGCCTGGTCTATATAACAGGTGAACTGCTTTCCTGGCTTTTCCTTCCCGACAATTGTAATCAGGGCGCAGTCCCCTAATCGGTCCGCCCAAACAGGAGCACTCTTTTTCCTCATAACAATAGTTCTTCAAGAATTTAGACAAAATTCCATCACCATTCCTCTGTTTTTCATGCTCGTCACAAGATTTTTTCTCTAATCAAAGCAATCTTCATAGTTTCTTCATATCCCCTTGGTATGAAGAAGCATCATTATGAATAGTCACTGTTAACGTGACAGAGAACAGAGAAGTTTTCCTCGGGAGGTTGGATGCCGATGGAACAGAAACAGGTAATGGAGCTTTCAATTGTTATCCCGGTCCATAACGCCGGCGGCACTGTAAAGGAGTTGCTTCATCGTTGTTTGTCGGTCTGCAGGCAACTTGGGCGCTCTTTTGAAATTATTCTCGTTGACCAGGCCAGCATAGACGGCTCAACTGCTTTGGTTACCCGGGCGGCAAAGAACTGGTACCCGGAAGTCAAAGGTATTCTTCTTCAACATGACTTTGGGAAAAATGAGGCGATATTTGCCGGCCTTGATCAGAGTAGGGGCAGGTTAATTATTACTCTTGAGGCTGATCTGCAGAATCCGCCGGAGGAGATTCCGAAACTTGTTCGTGAAGTGGATAAAGGTGCCGATCTGGTACGCACTGTTCGAGTTGGCCAAAATGGTAAAAGACCGACGCGGTTTTTCTCTTCTCCCATCACTTTCATGGCTCGATGGGCAATCGGCGTAAAAACGCATGATTTCGGCACCATCTTCATGGCCTGCCGCCGTTGTATTATCGACGCCATACTTGAGAGTGAAAAACGCTCCATTTTTATCCCGATCTTAGCCGAAGGATTTGCCGCTACAATCAAGGAGATCCCTGTTTGTTACAATCCTCGTCCCCGGGGATATTCCAGGTATTTCTATAGCGATTTGATTGATTTTTTCCGTAACCTGCCAAATGCAATCTGTGCATTGCCGCTTCGTGTTTTTGCCTTTATAGCTATAATCTTAACTTGTTTCGACCTGGTCCTGGTCTCTTTTCTCTTTGTTGAAGGCTCCGTTTCCGGAGTTATCCGGGCCGCTCATCATGTTCCATGGCTCGTTACCCTGCTTTTCCTGATTCTTGGAGTCCAGATTTTTGGAACAGGGGCTTTTGCCACATATCTCAGCGGTTTTTATCGTCAGGCGGGGAAATCGCCGCGACCCACTCGGGCAAAAGCTGCCGTCTCCGCACCACAAATGGACAAAGTAATTACACGCTCTGCGCTCAACTTCAGGAAAAAGGAAAATCCAATACGAGCCGGCAGTATTGATACGGGCATTTCCACGCCGCATTGTCCGGGTAATCTTTGATTGTTCAGGAGAAGAATGATTGTGACGAAACCACTCAACACCAACTTTGATATCCATCAACTTTTTGCGCAATACAGGGGAGAGAACAATGCTCTGTATGCGCACAATGTCAATCCGAAACTTGCCCGGGTGTTAAAGATTATTGGATTTGATAAAAATTATACAAAGGGCAGCGGAGCCTATCTGTGGGATGAAGACGGGAACCGCTATCTTGATATGCTGTCCGGCTATGGTGTCTTTAATCTTGGTCGAAATCATCCGGTTGTGCGGCAGGCGCTGATTGATTTCATGCAGGCGGATTACTCCTCGCTTGTGCAGATGGAAACACCTTTGTTGTGCGGCCTGCTTGCTGGAAAACTGAAAACCCGTATCGGCTATGACCTCGATTATGTCTATTTCTGTTCAACCGGCGCCGAGGCTAATGAAGCGGCAATCAAATTTGCCCGGCGTGCCACAGGAAAAAATACGGTTCTTTATGCCCAATCGGCCTTTCACGGTTTGACGACGGGTGTGTTGTCGATCAATGGCAGCAGGATATTTAAAGAGGGATTTGGCGAACTGATCAATTCCCGATCGGTACGGTTCGGTGATCTGGATCAGCTTGAAGAAGAGTTGGCTAAGGATGACTGTGCGGCATTTTTTATTGAGCCCATCCAGGGGAAAGGGGTGAATATTCCTCCTCGGGGATACTTGGCCGAAGCCTCAATGCTCTGTCGTAAGCATGGGGTTTTATTTGTGGCCGATGAAATTCAATGCGGCCTGGGCAGGACAGGAAAATTTTTAGCGCTCCACCATGAAGAAAATGTTGCTCCGGACCTGGTGACCGTCTCGAAATCATTGTCGGGAGGTTATGTTCCCATAGCGGCTGTGGCTATGAGAAAGGCCGTTTTTGATCAAACCTTTTCTTCGCTCGATCGGGCCGTGGTCCATTCCTCGACTTTCGGCAAGTCTAATTTTGCCATGACCGCAGGCCTTGCCACGCTGCACGTGCTGGATCAGTCGGATCTTTTGGCCAATGCGGAACAGATGGGGAATCTTTTGGGTAACAGGTTGCTTGAGATCAAGGACAAGTATGAATTGATTCATGCTGTCCGCTGGCGTGGCCTGATGCTTGCCATTGAATTCGGCCGTCCGGCATCACTTGGCCTGAGGGCGGCCTGGAAGGCTGTCAATGCAATGAATGAGGATCTGTTCTGTCAGGCAATTACCATCCCGCTTTTACAGGATCACAACATACTCACCCAGGTTGCCGGCAATCATATGACGACCATCAAACTGCTCCCGCCTCTGGTGATCAACAAGGATGATGTGGACTGGTTTATCCATTCCCTTGACAAGGTTATGGCCGATCTGCACCGTTTCCCCGGCCCTGCATGGGAAAGCCTTTCACGGATTGCAAAAAATGCATTTACTCCATCCGGCATGAGCTTTGTTGCACGATGAAGGTCGGCAGAGCATCCTCCATACCGTCACCACCCAATTTCTATGGCCGGATTGCCGAAGTCTCTTTCGTCCATTCCGGCAGTGTGATTACGGTCTATTTGTTTTTAGCGGCCTGCTCACTTGTTCTTGCCTTGAATAGTGTAACATTTGATACCGATCCAGGAAAAATGATCTCGCCGGATCTGCCGTTTCGCAAAGATTTTATTGCCTTTAAATCGGCATTTCCCATGTTTGACAATACCTTTCTTCTCATTGTGGAGGCAGATAATTCAAAAGATGCCGAGAAAGCCGGCCAGTCCCTGGTTCAGTCACTCAGAAAAAAGCCGGAACTTTTTCACGAGGTCTTCGCCCCTGAACTTGACGATTTTTTACAACGTAACGGATTCCTCTTTCTTCCGGTAAAACAACTTAAGGGAATGACAAAAGAAATATTGTGCATCCGGCCCCTGATCAACATGATTGCTGCACAACCCGATTTGCCCGGTTTTGCAAACCTGATCGGTTCCGCTGTTTCCTTCGTCAAACCGGATGCCGGACCAGAAAACTTGATACAGTTTGTCAACCTTACCGACAAGACGATGCAGGCCTGGGTAAAGAATCAGTCCCTGCCGCTCGACTGGTCGGAAATCGTTGCCGGGGACACAGGTCCTAAACCTGTACGCTTCTCCATTACAGTCAAACCAGTGATTGATTTTTCCCTGTTGGATCCAGCCGCTGCCCCCCTTGCCGAGGTAAACAGGATTATCAACGATCTCAAAGCGGCCGGAAACGGCAAGGTAAAAATTTTACTGACAGGTGAAGCCGCTCTAAACAGCCAGGAACTCAGCTCCATCATGAAGGGAACATTCCGGGCCGGCATTGTTTCGTTGATTCTGGTCGGCTTGATTATCTGGTTTGGTATGCCCCGAACCTATCTGGTCATACCTGCGCTCATCCTTTTACTGCTGGGATTTCCGTTGAATTTTGGTTTTGCTGCCTTGACAATAGGCTCCCTGAATATGATTTCAGTCGTGTTTGTCGTTTTGTTCATCGGCCTTGGCGTCGATTATGCCGTGCATATAACTCTTCGTTACTGGGAAAAACGTGTTTCCGGCCAGGGGCGCCTGTCTGCAATTATAGCGGCCGCAGAAGATACGGGTCCGGCATTGGCCTTGTGTACCCTTACGACGTCTCTTGCTTTTCTGACCTTCAGTTTTACTGATTTTGTCGGCATGGCACAGTTAGGGATCATTGCCGGCGGCGGTATCATTGTTGCCTTTATCGCCTCTATCACCCTCGTCCCGGCCGTGTTAGCACGAATACCCGAAAAGGTATTTTCCATTAAAGCAAAAAAATTCAGTGGGTTGAGGCGAGGTATTCCCGCCTGGAGAAAGATCCGTTTTTTTCTGACAGTTGTCACATTATGTGCGGCTTTGACCGCTCTGTTTTTTATACCCGATGTTCACTTTGATGGTGACCCTATCCACCTGAAAGACCAGGCCTCATCAACGGTCATAGCATATAAAAATGTAATGAGGCATGAGCCGGGAGAGGTAAATGCAGCGCAGGTTATCAGTCCTGACGCCGATACGGCAAAAACAACGGCCCGGCGACTTGAAGAGCTTGATGTCGTTCACTCCGTTCGATGGCTTGGCAGTTTTATTCCCGATCATCAGGAAGAAAAGGTGCGTCATCTTCACCAACTCAAGGGCATGATCGCCGGAACCGTCAATTTTCAAGGAGATGTATCGGAAGAAGCAGGGAAGGCCGCATTCGTCAAGCTGGAGAAGAGACTTAAAGATCTGGAACACTCATTTTACGGATCGGCAACGTTCCATACGGCTGTTGACAACCTGCGCGCAACACTATCCCAGGTCAATCGGAAGGCGGGAACCGGCACACCATTAGCTTCCCTGGAGCATGATCTTTTTATGCTGCTGCCAAACCTGTTGCAGCAACTTGCAAGCATGTCCGATGTCCCTCCGATTTCCTTTCTGAATATGGACAGTCGTATCACCCGCACATATGTCAGCAATAATAATTCTTGGCGGCTGGAGGTCATTCCGGAAAAAGACCTTGCCAGGAAGGGTGACCTGCGGACTTTTGTTTCCTCTGTACGATCCATTGCACCGCGTGCGACAGGAGCGCCGGTTGAAATTATCGGCGCTGCCGATGTGGTTTCATCTGCAATGGGCAAAGCGACAATCATGGCGATGCTGTTTGTTCTGGTCATCCTGGCCCTGGTTCTTCGATCAATCAAAGACATTATCCTGGTAGTACTGCCCCTTGTTCTTGCAGGCCTGCTACTGCTTGGCTGTACCGTGCTCTTCAACGTACCTTTCAACTTTGCCAATGTTATTGTGCTGCCGCTTTTGTTAGGGCTTGGCATTGATTCGGCCATTCATTATGTCCTGCGCACAAAAGAAGAGCATGGACGCAGGAATATCATGGCCACGACAACGCCCCGCGCAATCATTATTTCTTCCCTCACAACAATAGGATCATTTGGAACCCTGTGGCTATCACCACACAAAGGCATCTCCTCCATGGGAGAACTTCTGGTGATTTCCTTATGTATAACGCTTTGGTGCATGCTTGTTGTATTGCCACAGCTTATTGCCTGGACCCAAGAGCACTGCGTAGCATCGACTGACGGCAACAAGCTGAAATAAAAAAATAATCCTTCATTGAAGATGCGGAGGGACTAAAGAATGATTAACAAATCAGGTACATTCTTTCTACTGGCACTTTTTGCAATTCTCTATCTGATGCCGTTACCGGGACAATCGACATTTTTCCAGAATGACATACAGCAGCGTAACGGAACAGAAAACCCGGTTTTAACCGGGGAGCGTTGTATCACCAAGAGCAACAACCGGGGACATATCGATCGAGCATACCCGGCCAATTGGCTTCGCCCCGCTGTTCCGGTAATGTTTGGGAACAATACCTTTGCGGCTCGCTGTCTTTCATCCCTGGCAATCGGCTTGACCGCTCTGGTAATTTTTTCTCTTTGTTTTCATTGCCGTGGTTGTGGAGAGCAAATCCCCTGGTTGGCCGTTTTTGTCTACCTGACGCTGTTTGGCGTGGCAATCATCGGTACTGCCGGAGTTCTCAATGCCTTATTGAGCTTGTTTTATACGGCAACCGTGACCTGTTTCTTTCTTGCAACCGAAGAACAGCCAAGTTTAGGCAAACAGTGGCCCCTGTTGCTTGCTGCCGGTCTCTTCGCCGGTTGCGCCTTTATAATCGGTGGAGTACCCGCTGTTGTCGGCCCGGTCCTGATCGCGGGTCCTTATCTGCTTTTGCAGGGACGCTGGCATTTCATCGTTCCGGAGCTTGGCCTGGGACCTTATCTTGTGCTCAAGGGGCGAATGGCCGATACGCTGCGTCTTTTCTGGCTGCCTGTCGTTGGCGCGGTTCTCATCGGTCTGCCCTGGGCAATGGCTTTACCTTTTCAAGGGCATGGTTTTCATTCTTTGTTTTTATCCGGCTTAAATGACCTTACCCCTTTCTTTTCTGCAGGTACCACCCGGAATCCCCACCGGTTAATTTCCTCTATCCTGCCTGTCATGTTTATGCCATGGATCCTGTTGGTGCCTGCAGCCCTTGCCGGATGGCGAAAACGGAAAGAACAAAAGACAGCCCGGGATCGTCTGTTTTGTTTGTGCGTCTGCTGGTTCCTGTTCACCATATATTTTATTTTTTTATCCGGCCCCAGGGGTGTTTTCTCTATGCTTCCCTGCTTTCCCCCTTTAGCCATTCTCATGTCCCTGGGCCTTGGGCAGTTGCGGCAATGTGACGAGAAAGGGATGCAATATCTACAAAGGGGAATAGGCGTCGCTATTCTTCTGGTATTCATTATTCTACCGGCACTCACCGAATTTTATCCTATGCAGTCGGGTTGGATGCAATACCTGGGGAATTCATGGAGAGAATCTTTGTTCGTCGGTATTCCCGCAACCCTGATGCTGACAATCGCTTTACGAATCCGCAGAGTAGAATGGAAAATTAGAGTCTTTGCACTTTCATTTGTCCTCTTTCCCGTTCTTGCTCACTTGACCTGATCAGTTCCATTCTCACACCTGTACGTTTCAAGCTGGCCTCATCACTCTATTCATAAAAATGTACAGCATGGGTGTAGATAGACCTGAATCTAAAAGCGGCGGCCAAATTTTTTAGAAAACTTTTAAAAATACTCTCCGGCTTCACCCTTCCTTCATGCGGCCCGGTTATATTTCTCCCCGATAGCAGGCAAATGAACATAATGTTCTCTACTAATCAGCCATTTAACCATTTTAAAATTAAAGCAACAGGAGGAAAAGCATGAAAACTCAAACCGGGGAAAGTGATTTCAAACAAATGTTGAGCAGGGTTCCGGAGGTTACGTTTTATTTTTGGGTGATCAAGGTACTGGCGACAACTGTTGGAGAAACTGCGGCAGACTTTCTCGCAGTCAATCTTAATTTTGGTCTTACGGTGACCTCATATATTATGAGCGCTCTCTTGGTCGCCTCCCTTGTTATTCAGTTCATGGCAAAAAAATATGTGCCCTGGAGGTACTGGCTGGCTGTCGTGCTGATTAGTATCGTCGGCACCCTGATAACCGATAATCTGGTGGATAACATGGGAGTCAGTCTGGAATCGACGACAATTGTTTTTGCAATAGCGCTGGCCCTGACCTTCCTGGCCTGGTTTGTGAGTGAAAAAACCCTATCCATTCATAGTATTTACACATTCAAACGGGAAGTTTTCTATTGGCTGGCCATTTTATTCACCTTTGCCCTGGGGACTGCGGCAGGCGATCTTCTCTCGGAAGGAAGCGGTCTCGGATATGACACCGCGGGCATGATATTTGCCGCCGGAATCGTCGCTGTTACCACAGCCTATTACTTCCTAAAGATGAATGCTGTTTTGGCTTTCTGGCTGGCATACATCCTCACCCGGCCGCTCGGGGCATCCATGGGAGATTTGCTATCCAAGCCCGTAGCCGAGAATGGAATCGGCATGGGGACAGTCGGCACCAGCGCGTTATTTGTGACCATTATTTTTGGTCTGGTTCTGTTTTTGACCATAACCAAAAAGGACCAGATAACAATATCAGCACGAGACTGATGATTTCCAGTTGTTGAGTCATGACGGACTGATTGTTTTAGCTGAAAAAACTTGGAGTTTCAGTATTATGCAATGATGCATGCGGGAAAGATCTATTGTCACAAAATTCAGTTGGATTTGCACATATCCAAGTTACCAGTGAGCGATTGAATTAATTTGTCGGGCAATGAAGGCACCCCTGCGAGGG
>JANTGH010000072.1 GCA_024763055.1 Desulfobulbaceae bacterium | reverse complement strand
TTCATGACCATTCCCGAGGCCACCCAACTGGTATTGCAGGCGGCCACCATGGGAAGGGGGGGGGAGATCTTTCTGCTGGATATGGGAGAACCGGTCAGGATTACCGACCTGGCTGAAGAATTAATCCGTCTTTCAGGATTCATCCCCCACGATGATATCAAAATCACTTATACAGGATTGCGGCCGGGGGAAAAACTTTACGAAGAGCTGCTCCTGGCTGGTGAGGGAATCCTTAACACCAGCCATGAGAAAATTCATATTGCCCGTTCCATGCCCCAAGAAGGAAAACTCCTGGAAAGACAGTTTGAAACGCTTTTCCTGCACGCCCGGGAAATGGAACAGGAAAAAGTTATTGCTACCCTGCGGGAAATAGTGCCGGAATATAAACCATCAGTCGGCGACATGCCGGAAAAGAATAAAGTAATCGAACTGACACATATAAAAAGGAGTGCAAACCATGAGAAATAAATATCATGGGCTAACTCTCCCAATGGTATCCCGGATGGGATAAACAGCTTGATTCAGACAGCCTGAGGCTGTGGATAGCAATCCACAGGCCAGCCTGAGGCTGGAAGAAATGTTGGATAATACTGGATGTTGAAACCTGCCACTCTCAGCCTTACAAATAAAAATTCCATCTTTTTTATCTTGCTGTTTTCATTTGTTTTGAAAGGGGCATTGGTCTTTTCCACCCAAGTTCCCAATCCGGATGGGGTACTTTATATAAACGCAGCCCGGGAATTCACCCTGGGACATTTTCAGCAGGGGATAAAAATCTATCCCATGCCATTTTACCCTTTTCTGATCATGCTTTTTCACTATGCAATCCCGGATTGGATTCGAGCCGCTCAAACTATTTCCTGGCTATCCATGGTTTTTGCAACCATCCCTCTCTATTTGATAGCAAAAAAACTATTCGGCTATAAGCCAGCACTATGGGGCATTATCTCCTATTCTCTGGCTCCCCATTTCAACACTATTGCCAGTAAAATTATTCGTGACCCCCTGGAATTTTCATGATATCTCTGGCCATATTGTTTGCGTTGAATAGCTTGCAGGATAAGACGGCTAAAAATTTATTTTTCACTTCCGTTTTTTCCATGCTGGCATTTCTCAGTCGATCAGAATTTTTTCTGTTTCCGTTGTTTTTGCTCTTTTATTATAGTGCCATCATCCTGATCGACCGAAAACGAGCTCTCTCTTTCAGCAAAGGACTTGGCATCTTTACCATTATTTTCCTGTTTCTTGGAAGTATTGCATGGTTGATTAAAAATATAAACGGCATTCAACTATTAGGCTTGGTCAAGTTCACAAACTACACAAATGCAATTATTGTAAATGACTTCTTAAGTGTCTATAGACACATCTATCAGCTGTTGAAAAATATGGGGGATTCGCTGCCTAATTCTTGTTTCACAGGCAACTTCGCAGAAACAGCCCGACATTATATCTGGCTTATCTATTTCATCGCTTTATGTGAAACAGCAGTCATCCTGATCTTTCCAGCCAATCTTTTTCCTCTATGTTGCGGCTTTCACAAAAACAGATATAATCGAATTCATTATTTCATCCTGGGCATTATTTTGCTTTTTATCAGTTCTACCTATCTTTTTCTGGTTTTCAGCAATTTTATTCAAAGAAGATTTTTAATCATTCCGGCATTTTTACTTTTCCCATGGATAGGCAAAGGACTACATAACCTGCATGCCAAAGCCTGCTCCTGCAAAAGGGCTAAAATTGTTACTTTTAGCTTGTTTTTCTTGTTGTTTTTAGTTTTACCCGTTAGCAAGACATTAAGTTATGTCGGGGAACGAAATCTTTCTTTAAAAGAGGCTGGAATCTGGATTGCTGATCACATTGAAAAAAAAGCTGGAATCAAACTACTCAGCAACGATCAAAGAATTCCATTTTTTGCCGGTTTGGATAAAAATACGCTTATTATAGATCGCAACAACCTTCAAAAAATAAATATTTATGCCCAAAATAATAATATCCAGGCCATAGCGCTGGCATTCTCCCAAAAAAGAAAAAATTTTATCCCTGAGCTTGAAAATTACAAAATTATAAAAGAGTTTCGCGATCGGAAAAACATTGTCATAATTGCTGTTGACAAAACGTATCGGCTTAACTTTGATTCGAACAGAAAAACGCCCAAACGGCAATCCACTTTGTCTACCAACTAAAAAACGAAAAAGACTAAAGGGTGCCTTGGAAAATGGCCTTTTTGCTCGATTCCAGCGTTAGTATCACATTATAATCCTCGAAACATCTAATATATTCCTACTGAACGCGAATGTGCCATAGAAAAAATTGTTGCAACACGTTTGAAAATTTATAGAGAACTGGAACCGAGCGTATGAATGTTCTAGTAACTGGTGCGAGTGGTTTTGTCGGGTTGGCAGTAGTAAACAGGCTAGCAATTCATTCAAAGTTCATACCTCGTGCAGCTGTTCGCCACATAAATCACCGCCTTCCTGCCCAAGTTGAGGTAACACAGGTTGGCAATTTGGCGTCTGCTACAGATTGGAACGCTGCCTTACAAGACATTGCGGTTGTTGTTCATTCCGCGGGCCGTGCGCACGTGATGCAAGATACTGCCAGGAACTCCTTGATTGAATTCCGACGGGTGAATGTTGAAGGCACGCTTCATCTTGCCCGCCAGGCTGCGAAAACAGGTGTGAGACGTTTTGTTTTTCTCAGTTCCATTAAGGTAAATGGCGAAGGAACACTATCGGGAAAACCTTACCGGGCTGAAGACAAAGCCGCTCCAATTGATCCCTACGGCATATCCAAAATGGAAGCTGAGCTTGGTTTACAGCGGCTTGCCAGAGAAACTGGCCTGGAAATGGTAATCATCCGTCCGCCACTGGTTTATGGCCCCGGAGTGAGGGCCAATTTCTTATCAATGATGCACTGGCTTGACAAGGGGATTCCACTACCTTTAGGGGCAATACACAATAAACGCAGCCTGGTGGCTTTGGATAACCTGGTAGATTTGGTTGTAACCTGCATGAATCATCCGGCGGCGGCAAATCAAATTTTTCTGGCTGGTGACGGCGAGGATCTTTCGACAACTGAATTGTTACAACGCATGGGGAAGGCCCTGGGAAGATCATCACGATTAATTCCGATACCTGCTAAATTCTTGGAAATAGGGGCAACATTATTAGGGAAAAAGGCAGTTGCACAAAAACTATGCAGATCTCTACAAGTAGACATCTCCAAAACCCGAAAGGTACTGGATTGGACGCCGCCTCTAGGCGTAGATGAGGGTCTGCAAAAAACAGCTGAGTGGTTTAAAAGACTATCATGATTTATGTTATTACTGCCCTGCTGGGATATACAGGGGCTTGGTGGATAAATCACTATGCCCACTTACTTGGCCTGATAGATAAACCCAATAAACGCAGCTCACATGATCAGCCGACACCCAGAGGGGGAGGAGTCGGGCTGTTGCTGGCATTTACTGCAGCAACTCTCTGGCTTGACTTACCCAACTATTTAAGTTTACCTGCAATAATTTTATCTATTTTAAGCCTATTTGATGATCGCATTGGACTAAGCCCCAAAATTCGATTAACGGCACAACTTATGGCTGCTGGGCTGTTTCTGTCCGGCATGCTCATTCCGCTGCAAACAAAAACTTCCTTTTTTTTTGCTTTTCCCTTTTTTGCTGTTTACATCGTCGGAACAACCAATTTTTACAACTTCATGGACGGCATTGATGGGATCGCTGGCATCACGGGAATTGTGGGGTTTTTGCTGTTGGGTACGTACGGGATCGCCACTGGACAGGATAACAAATTGGTAATTCTGGCTTTTGGGATGGCGAGTGCCTGTGCCGGATTTCTCCCCTTTAACATTCCCAAACCTCGGGTATTCATGGGCGATGTCGGCAGTATTTTGTTAGGATTTATATTTGCCTGCCTGGTGGCAGCTTTTGCCGGAACGGTTGTTGAATTTATAATATTGGCCTCTTTTTTATTGCCGTTTTATCTGGATGTACTGACAACAACAGTGGAACGACTGAGAAAAAAACAAAGCTTGATTAAACCACATCGCAGCCATCTGTACCAGGTACTGGCCAATGGTGTTGGCATCGCCCATTGGAAGGTTGCGCTTGGTTATGGCATATTTCAGCTACTGATGGGTCTGACCGTTTGGGCAGCGGTGAGATTGGATATTTTATTGGGAATTTTGGTTCTGGGGCTGTTTGTCGGCAGTTTTATGTTAGTTAATAACAGGGTAAAAAAACACTGTGGACAGTAAAACCGTTAACCGACTACCTTTATAGTCTCAACTTAACCAGTTGTTTTTTTAATATCTTGTTGAAATCTGACTACTGATTACTGAAAGTATTCATCAGGGAATTAACGTTTCCGGATGACAACTAAATGGAAAGATGCATTTTCATTGACTGTCTGGAAAAAACCTGCACCGCAACAACAGTCATGCTTCTAGAAAGGCTGAAAAATTGGAAACTTCCCCAAAAAAAACCATCCTGTTTTTTGTCAATGTGGACTGGTTTTTTTTATCCCATCGGCTACCAATCGCCATTGAAGCACTGAACCAGGGATACGAAGTACATGTGGCAACCAGCATTACCGACAAATGGGATGAACTGCGTTCTTAT
Source organism: Desulfobulbaceae bacterium (assembly GCA_024763055.1). GTDB lineage: Bacteria > Desulfobacterota > Desulfobulbia > Desulfobulbales > Desulfobulbaceae > DRLX01. The sequence goes on along the minus strand of JANTGH010000072.1, from coordinate 13,282 downwards.
GGTTTTATTGTTCATCCGGTAAAAATGGAGAGAAGCGGCACCAATATTGCCAGAGAGATAAAAACTTTTTTTGATATCCTGCAAATTTTCAACAAGGTACAACCGCACATTGTCCATCTGGTCACGATAAAACCCGTACTGCTTGGCGGTATTGCTGCACGTTTGACTGGTGTTCCCGCAGTAGTAGCGGCAATTTCAGGTTTAGGATTTGTTTTTTTAGCCAAGGGAAGGAAAGCGCTAATTATCCGTTATATAGTTACCGCCCTGTACCGTCTGGCACTGGGAAAGCGCAATCTGAAGATAATCTGCCAAAATCCCGACGACCAAGAAACTATTTCTCAAGTTGCTGGTTTGCCGCCAGGAAAAACAACCCTTATCCCTGGCTCAGGGATCGATTTATCGGTTTACACCCAAAAACCCATACCACAGGGTGACGCCGTGGTAATCATGGCTGCCCGTCTCTTAAAAGATAAAGGTGTCTATGAGTTCGTTGATGCGGCACGCCTACTGAAACAGCGCGGGATCAATGCACAGTTTTGGTTGGCAGGCGAACCTGATGCTGGCAATCCAAACAGCATCAAGGAGACAGAGATTATCGCTTGGCGTGATGAAAAGATACTGGAACCGCTGGGGTACCGGGAAGACATTGCAAACCTTTTCAGTCAATCTTCAATAGTGGTTTTACCTTCATACCGAGAGGGGCTCCCTAAAGTGCTAATCGAAGCGGCAGCTTGTGCTCGTGCCATAGTCACAACCGATGTTCCCGGCTGTCGTGATTCAATTGAACCTGGGAAATCAGGTTTACTGGTCCCCGTTAAAAACTCGACAGCACTGGCTGATGCCATACAACATCTCATTGATAATCCCCAATTGTGCCGTAGCATGGGACAGGCAGGCCGAGCTTTGGCGGAACGTAAATTTGCCATAGAAAAGATTATTCATAAACATTTGAAGATTTATGAGGCATTGCAAGCAAACGAATGAATATTTTACAGCCGATGGCACCGGTTTTGTCGGAACTGCAATTATAAATAAACGGCCTTGGCTCCCCCACCTTGTTCCACCCTCAGCCATATGCTGAAAAGCCATCGTTTTTTTATGAAACTTCCCGGAGCAAACCCCGGAGCATTCTGCAAAAATTTTGGTAAAACTCGATCGGTTGACAAAAGATCTGCTACCACTACCATAATAAAGTATAATAGAAATTTTCGTCAGGGTAGCTCCTTTTTTGAGAATCCGGACGCCAAGGAAAGGCCTGTTTTAATATTTGAAAAAGCCGGTAGCTCATTGACAGAAAAGACCGATAATGTTACTTACGCAGCGTGATAACAAGTACGGCATAAATCTTCTATGATTGAAAATCACATAAAGAAGATCAAATTCCGACCATACCTATAACATAAGTGTTTTACCACTCAAGCCACCCCTTACCCATCAACGGAATAAAAACATGTGTGGCATTACCGGAATTTACCAGTTTGATAAAAAATACGGGCCGCAGCAATTACAAACGATTGTCAACGCCATGACCGACACCCTGCAACATCGTGGTCCGGATTCCAGGGGTACATGGATTGATTCAGACATAGGTATTGGTCTTGGCCATCGACGTCTTGCAATCCGCGATCTCTCTCCAGGCGGGCATCAACCAATGGTATCTGCAAGCGACCGTTATGTAATTGTATACAACGGCGAGATATATTCGCACCGGGAAATCGCCCGGGATCTCGAAAAGAAAGGTTGTTTTTTAAGGGGCACTTCTGATACCGAACTCATCCTGGAAGCCTGTGCCGAATGGGGCGTAGAGCAGGCCTTAAAAAAATTAATCGGGATGTTTGCTTTTGCACTTTTTGATCGCCAGAATTATAATCTTTTCCTGGTAAGAGATCGTCTGGGAATCAAACCTCTTTATTGGGCATGCATCGATGGATTGTTTTTCTTCGGTTCAGAATTAAAAGCCCTGAGAGCCGCTGATGGGTGGGAACCCCGCCTCAATCGCAACGCGCTCTCGGCATTTATGCGCCATAACTACATACCGGCACCTCATTCTATTTATCAGGACGTCCATAAACTTATGCCGGGATGCATGCTTAAGCTTGGCAGAAAAGGCAATCCGGAAATTTCACATTATTGGAACTTTCGTGCTATTGCCGAACAATCAATCAAAACACGCCTGCAGGATGACGATGCCACCTTGCTGAACCAGCTTGATAGCTTATTAAGCGATGCGATCAGACGCAGGCTGGTTTCTGATGTACCCCTCGGCGTTCTTTTGTCCGGTGGAATAGACTCCGCATTGGTTAGCGCACTAATGGCAGAGCAAAGTGAACACCCCATTAATACATTCACTATAGGATTTAAAGAGCAACAGTTTAATGAGGCACCCTATGCCAAAGCAATAGCCAAACACCTTGGCACATGCCATACAGAACTTTATGTAAAACCGGAACATGCATTGGAACTTATCGACAACCTGCCAAGATGGTATGATGAACCTTTTGCTGATTCATCCCAAATCCCAACGGCTATTGTTTGTGAATTAACCAAAAAACATGTAACGGTGGTATTGTCCGGAGACGGCGGAGATGAGTTGTTTGCGGGCTATAATCGCTATACGCTGGGTCTGGAGATGTGGGAAAAAGCGAATATTGCCCCCTTCATAATCCGCAAAATGATGGCCCGGGGGATTCTTTCCCAACCCACATCCCGCCTTGACGTTCTCGCATATTTTCTGCCTCCACGTTTTCGCCGCACACAGCTCGGCAATAAACTACATAAATTCGCCAATGCCATCCTCCTTGACAACCCTGACCTCATGTATCGTCGCATGATCAGCCATTGGCATAAACCAGACAACATGATAATAAATGCCTGTGAACCCAAGGGAATATTATGGGATGACACGGTAACCCGCACCATCCCTGAGTTCCTTGAACGTATGCAGTTCCTTGATACGGTAACCTATCTCCCCGATGATATCCTTACCAAAATTGACCGTGCCAGCATGAGCGTTTCTCTGGAAACCAGGGTACCATTGCTGGACCATCGCATCGTCGAGCTTGCCTGGCGCATGCCTCAACGGATGAAACTGCGGAACGGTCAGGGCAAATGGGCTCTCCGCCAAATATTGCAAAAGCGTGTCCCCCGCACATTAATTGAACGCCCCAAAATGGGTTTTGGCGTCCCCTTTGATCAATGGTTGCGTGGTCCATTAAGAGAATGGGCAGAACATTTACTCGATGAAAAACGATTAAAACAGCAAGGACTTTTTGTTGTTGAACCTGTTCGTCAACGATGGAAAGCCCATCTGAATGGTACCAATTGGGGATACCCTCTTTGGAACGTTTTAATGGCTCAGGCATGGATAGATATCAATCCTGAGGTGACATTATGAGACCAATCCTTTCACCTGTTAAAATACTCTACTCCAGGCGTGAGCTTATAGGTGAATTGGTACGTCGTGAGCTGCGCGACCGACATGTTGGCCAGGTACTTGGCGTACTCTGGGCCTATGGTCACCCCCTGGTACTGATGCTGATTTATACCTTCTTATTTGCCTATGTATTTCCCGCAAGGTTTGGAAGCGCGGGATCAATGCAAGACTACTCGGTCAATGTGTTTGCCGGCATTGTCCCGTGGCTCGCATTCCAGGATTTGCTTGCCCGCGCGCCATCAATTCTGGTTGGAAATGCCAACCTCGTGAAACAGATCGTCTTTCCGATGGAAGTTCTGCCGGTAAAAACGGCCATTGCCAGTGCGCTACCTTATTCTGTTGGTGTGCTTTTTGCGGTTGTCTATGCGGCGTTACACGGTACCTTATCCTGGTTTGCGCTCTGTTTGCCAGCGCTTGTTTTATGCCAACTTCTTGCAATGACAGGCGTGGCCTTCATATTAGCCGCGGGAGGTTTGTTTCTGAGGGATTTACGCGACATCATCACGGTATTTTGTTCTATCAATTTATTTGCTCAGCCCATTCTTTATAACCCGTTTTCAACCCCAAGGTGGTTGCATTGGGCCTTTCTGTTCAACCCTTTCAGCTATCTTATCTGGTGCTGGCAAGACGTTCTTTTTTACGGTATGATAAAACATACCGTTGCCTGGATTGTTTTGCCCCTCGGTAGCGTTATCCTTTTCACTGTTGGCTGGATAATATTTGAACAAAGTCGACACGCTTTTGGTGATGCACTATGACTCAAACTCCAATTGCCATCCATGCACGAGGGCTGCGAAAAGTGTTTCGTGTTTATCAGCGCCCACTTGATGCCCTCGCAGAGGCAGTAACACATAAATCCCGACACATAGAACGTGTGGCACTTGAAAGTATTGATTTGGAACTTCAGCGGGGTGAAATTGTCGGCATACTCGGACGTAATGGCGCAGGCAAGAGTACATTGCTGAAGTTAATCGCCGGTACGCTGGAACGAAGTTCCGGGGAATTGGTGGTCAATGGCCGGATTACCGCGATACTGGAGCTGGGAACCGGGTTCCACCCGGATTATACCGGACGAGAAAATATCTATATGGGCGGCTTGTGCCTCGGCATGAACAGGAATGAAGTCAAAGCTAAAATTGATGACATCATAGAATTCAGTGAATTACAGGAGGTCATTGACCAGCCTTTTAAAACGTATTCAACCGGCATGCAGGCTCGCTTGACATTCAGTACTGCTATCAGCGTGGATCCGGATATCCTTATAGTGGATGAAGCCCTCTCCGTAGGTGATGCACGTTTCCAGATGAAATGTTTCAGCCACATGCAGCAGTTGCGCGAGAAAAAGACCACTATACTCCTTGTTTCCCATGATACCAATACCATCACCACCCTGTGCGATCGTGCTTTGATTTTAGAAAATGGTAAAGTATATGCTGAAGGGGCGGCAAAAAAGGTTTCTGTCCTTTACCATAATATGCTCTTTGGCCAGCAAAAGAAAAAGAATGATAAAAAGCTTGAAAAAGCTGGTGAATATGAGGAACTACAAAATCTTGCCAGTGCATTATCCAGGAAAAAACCAGAAAAAAATACGGGGTCCTCCAAAAATGAAGAACCCCATATAGCGAAACCTGCCGAAACCAGTATACGTTATGGAACCGGTGAAGCCCACTTGATTGACTGGGGTATTTTCGATTCCCAGGGAGAACGTATCGCTGTTCTCGAATCAGGAACAAAATTTTATCTTTCCATGACCTTAACCTGTAAACAGGATATCAATGATCTCTCCTGCGGTTTCGCGGTAAAAGACCGGAGAGGCACGGTATTGTGGGGGGTTACCAACCTGACTCAACAACGGATACCATATAGTGCGGCAGCAGGGGATACATTGCATATCTCTGCTTCATGTGTCATGTGGCTTGCTGCCGGTAATTATTTCGTCACCCTCGGCATTGCACATCTTCAAGACGGAGAAAAAATTGATTTCATTGAAGATGCCATTGGCTTTCGAGTAATCGGCCCTGACAATATATTCACAACTTCGCTTGTCAACCTGCAGACCCGATTAGAGATAGTAAACTGCGCTGAAAAGCAGGAGATACAAGCATGACATTCCTGCACAGAATTCTCCGCCGCTCACAGCTACCTGACAGCCATGACAAATATTCGCCTGAAACTTTACACCCGGAAAATGAGCCTCACTCATCAGAGGTTTTCAAACTGTTCATGGAAATTAAGAAACGCAATCCCGCACTGGCCCGGCAACTGCTTGCGCTCCTTCGTTCAGGCCCGGATAATGCAACCGAAGAGATATGCTACCAGTCAGCGGAAGCGCTTGTTGCTGCGGTTTATCCAAAATACAAGTTCAGTGAATATGGCCGCATCTTCCTGGAAGATGAGAAATTTTTACATTATTACGAACAATTCATGGATGCAAACAACTGGCATTCACTCGACCGGAAATACACCCTTAATCAGCTATTGAAACTGACGCCGCACCTGGAAGGCGATCTTGTGGAATGCGGCGTCTACAAAGGCGCATCTGCTTACCTCATGTGCCAGGCATACCGTGATGCTCATGATGTAATCGTACATCTTTTCGATTCTTTCGAGGGGTTATCCACCCCTAATCATCACGATGGCGACTACTGGGTAAAAGGCGCGCTATCAACACCGCAGCAGGAACTCGAAATGACTCTTGCTCCATTTGATAATTATCGTATTTATAAAGGCTGGATCCCGGAACGTTTCGATGAAGTGGCAACTTTAAAATTCAGATTTCTCCACATAGACGTTGATCTTTATCAGCCTACCTTTGCGTCCCTGGAATTTTTTTATGAACGAATGGTGGTCGGTGGAATCATCCTGATGGATGATTACGGCTTCAAGACCTGTCCCGGGGCCAGGAAAGCTGCTGATGATTTCTTTTCCAATAAACCGGAACAGGTTATAATGCTGCCCACCGGCCAGGCTTTTACGGTTAAGCAATGACTAAAAATATAAATCTAGAAACGGAAAATGCGGAGCAACTGAGGGATTCTAAATTAGCGCCACAACGAATCCGCTGGACACCAGAGTTGGTTGATCGATTCTGGGAGGGTTTTTCTCAAACACGACTGATAGAGTTTAGCTTTTCAAAGCAGGCGGGACGCAACCTGATCATCGCCATAGATCACCTTCTTCCACGACAGGGGCGGATACTTGATTTCGGTGCGGGTGACGGGCACCTGATACGGTTGCTGTGTGAGCGAGGCTACCATGCAGCCGCCTTCGAACCCTCAAAAGCCCGGTCTGAGAAACTGGAGGACAGGCTGCGGGACTGCCAGAATTTCCTCGGGGTTGTCAATGGAAATACAAAAGAATCGTTTGATCTGGTAATAATGGCTGAGGTTATAGAGCATATCCTGGATGAACAGCTTGATCATACACTGCGTACCATTGCAAAGTTGACACAGCCAGGAGGTTTACTGATAATAACAACCCCCAATAATGAAGATCTGGATTTAGGCATGGCATATTGCCCGGTCAGCAACACGCTTTTCCATCGATGGCAGCATGTACGTTCGTTTACCGCGGAATCTCTCTCAGCATTATTCTTCCAATATGGTTTTGATGAAATCGCAACCCATCATCTCGCATTTATTGACTCCCTCTTTCCCAGTGATCCCTTTGGGGAAAATGCGCCAGACAAGAATGCTGAATTGCCCTCTCACATGCAGGAGCTCAGGGCTAACCGCCCTGTTCACATCGGGGCGGAAACCAACCTGCTCTACGTAGGCAAAAGACGGTCATAAGCTCACGATATGTTACGTAAAATAGCACGACGGCTGTTGCCGGAAAATATCAGACGCCCTATTGCAGCTTTTTATTATCGGCTTTATGCTTCGGGCAAACGATCACGGCATCTCTTGCCAATTTGGGAAATGGCTTCGGGCAAGTGCTCACAATTCCTCTTGTTGTCCGGTGAAAAAGTTGCGGCTCATATTCATCTACTGGATTATGACCGACGTGAACTAACAATAGTTCAATATCTACAGCGTATGTTTTTAACCTCATCACTTGCTATTCATGATAGATATTACCGCTTCTGCTTCTCGCGCTATGGAAAAGCCTTAAACCGCCTGTCACTGGAGAAAAACAGCCGTTATCATTCCGGGATTATTTTCATGATCGGTACGCTTGGTCCCGGTGGAGCCGAACGGCAGGCCACCTTAACCCTGACGGGGTTGGCCAAGCGTGGAATCAGACCCGTGAGGATGATATGCCATTTCCTCCATCACGAGGGGCAGTGCTTTTTCCTGCCGTTTCTTGAATCTGCGGGGATACCGGCAGAAGAACTGGATAGAACGCTCTCTAATGACCGCAATAATCAAGGCGAACCCTTAGGCATGATCATGAAGTCACTGCCCCCTTCCCTGCAGGATGCTTGCGACTACAGGTACTTGTTCTCTGCCGAGCGACCCAAACTGGTTCACCTCTGGATGGACGAAATAAACATCAAGGGCGGGATTGCCGCCGTGGCAGCAGGAATTCCACGTATCGTTCTTGGCCTGCGCAGTCTACCCCCTCAGCATTTTTCCCTTTACAAACCATACATGCGTGAAGGATACTGCTGGCTGGCAAAACAGCCCGGCGTTGTCATGCTCAATAACAGTGTGGCCGGTGCGCGCGCCTATGAAAAATGGCTGGGCTTGCCCCGGGGGGTTATCCGCGTGGTCACTAACGGCTTTGATTTTGATAAAATTTTACCAGCGAAATACCATGAACAACGTAAGGGATATCGCGCCCGGCACCATATTCCCGCTGAAGCGCAGCTCCTGGGTACCGTTATCCGCCTCAGTGAAGAAAAACGTCCCCTATTATGGCTGGAAATTGCTGCATCAATACGTCATCAACTGCCTGATATTCATTTCCTCATTGCTGGTGATGGTCCCTTGAGAGCGATGTTGGAAAAACGCGCTCATCAAACTGATCTCAGGGGAAGCATCCATTTCACCGGCTACGAAAAAGATGCCCATACCGCTATCGCCGCCATGGATATGTTCTTGTTGACCTCCCGTGCGGAAGGCCTGCCCAATGTTCTCATTGAAGCTCAAGCTTTAGGGGTACCCGCAGTTACCACCAGGGTGGGCGGCGCCCCTGAAGCTATACAGCATGGGAAAACCGGTTGGGTACTGGAAGAGGATGACTGCCAGCGTATTGCCAATGTGATGGTTAAACTACTTCAGGATCAGGAATGGTTAGCCCATGCTCGACAGAATGCCTCTGCCTTTGTACGTAAGACCTTCGGCCTTGAAAGAATGCTGGATGACACCCTGGCCGCATATGATATTGACAGAGAAGAGTTATGGTGATCAAAAGCCCACAGGAGAAGACGATGAAACCGGAAATGGAGCAACGTTTTGAATTCGGCCGGAACTGGCATGACTTCATTCAGAAGAATTATGGCCGGGACAAAGTGGAAACTTCCAAAAATCACCTGCTTACATTCCTTGGGCGAGACAGCCTCAAGGGATGCAGCTTTCTCGATATTGGCTGCGGCAGCGGGTTGCACTCGATTGCCGCCCTTGATGCCGGAGCTGAACTGGTACACAGTTTTGATTACGATCCCAACTCCGTCGCCGCTACCCGCTATATACAGGATCAAATTGACAATCCCGACAACTGGACGGTGGAACAGGGATCGGTACTTGACGACAGTTTCATGGAAAGTTTGCCTCAATACGATATCGTCTATTCCTGGGGCGTCCTGCACCATACGGGCGACGTCTGGCATGCTGTTCGTAATGCGGCCGGACGTGTCAAGGATAACGGCAGTTTTTATATAGCCCTCTATTCAGCGGATGTGCAGGTTGATCCACCACCAAAGTTCTGGCTGGATGTTAAACAAAAATACGTTTCTTCCGGGTGGCTGACCCGCCGCTGCATGGACTTCTGGTATGTCTGGAGATTTCAGCTGCATCGCAACCCCTTGCTCCTGCCCCACTTTTTGCAAAGAATGCGCGACTATAAAAAAAATCGCGGCATGAATATCTTTACCGACATCCGCGACTGGCTGGGTGGCTGGCCGATGGAATTCGTCTACGATGCGGAAGCAATTAAATTTTGTGAAAATATGGGCTTCCAGCTAAAAAATATCGCCACCGGTGAAGCAAACACAGAATTTTTATTCACAAAAAAGCAGCTTTCTTAAACTTCGCCATGCCCAAAATTCTCTACGTAGTTGGCAGTTTAGGTCTCGGTGGCAGCGAGTCGCAGGTTTCACTGCTCATTCTGGAACTGGTAAATCGCGGATGGCATTGCGAATTATTCGTGCTCGAACCCCGGGGACCGTTGTACCATGAGCTGGAAACCCAGGGAGTGGCAATCCACGATGGCGGTTATGACTCCACGGCCATACATTGGCATAAAGCTTTCCTTCTGGGACGCGCCCTTTTTCGCCTAACCTCCCTTGCCCTTCGCACCAGGCCCGATATTTTGCACGCTTACCTGCCCCTCACCAACTTTCTGGGAGCTCTGGCCGGGCGTCTGACAGTGGTCAAGACAATTATTACCAGCCGGCGGGCATTAGGGAAACACCAGGATCGGCATCCTTTATGGAAGCCGTTTGATCGCTTTGCAAACCTGTTGAGTCACCACGTCACCATCAATTCGCGAGCTGTAGGGAATGATGCCATTGCCAGGGACGGCATTAATCCAAAAAAGTTAGTGCTTATCCCTAATGGAATTTATTTCGCGAAGTTTGATTCAGCAATTACAAAACGCAAAACAATGCGACAATCGCTTGGCCTTTCTGGGAAAGGCCTGATCGGCATCGTCACCGTCGGCAACCTGATCCCTTACAAGGGGCACATCGACCTGTTGCATGCCATTCCAAAGGTGGTGCACAACGAACCAGCCGTACGTTTTTATCTGGTTGGGGAAGATCGCGGAATTGGAACCAGGCTAAAGCAGGAGGCTGAAGAACTGGGAATCTCTCAACAGGTTGTTTTTCTCGGGCTTCGGGATGATGTGCCGCAAATACTGGCAGGAATGGATATTTTCGTAATGCCCTCCCATGAGGAAGGATTTTCCAACGCCTTGCTTGAAGCTATGGCTTCCGGCCTGGCTGCCGTGGCAACTGACGTGGGAGGTAATAGCGAAGCACTGGAGGGAGGGGGTGAGCTTGGATTCTTGATCCCGGCCAAAGATCCCACCGCTCTGGCCGATGCCATTTTACGCCTGACAACTGATCCCGGACTACGGAAACGTTTGGGCCGTAATGCGCAACAACTGGTTCGCAAGCGATACTCTGTGGAAAGGATGATCAATGCCCACATCAAGTTATATCAGGGGAAAATGTGAGAATTCACGACCACCCGGCTCACCAGTAAATAAAAACTCTGTAGGCAATTGATTACAAGTGTAAGCTTTTATGATCATTTCATCAACAAATAATAGCTTGTCAGGCTTTTTGAACCCACGATGTCAGCCCGGCCATCACCATTCACATCCGACAGCATACGAGGATACACATCCTGGCTGTGCCAGTCGCCAGCTCCTTTAGCAAAGCTTTCAATCCAGATGCCGGAAAATTCAAAGCTTGTACCATTTGACAGAACCTTATATGCTCCCTTGAGGCCAAAGCCAACGATGTCAGCCCGGCCGTCACCATTCACATCAGCCAACATACGAGGATACACATCCTGGCTGTACCAACCGCCGGAATGCACGGCAAAAGAGTCAAACCACTTGCCGGACCACTCGAATTCCGTACCGATTGACAAAGCTACATAAACGCCCACGGAACCAAAACCCACGATGTCAGCCCGGCCGTCGCCATTCACATCAGCCAGCATGCGAGGATACACATCCTGGCTGTACCAACCGCCGGAATGCACCGTGAAAGAATCAAACCACTTGCCGGACCACTCAAATCCTGTACCATTTGACAAAGCCACATAGACTCCTACAGAACCAAAACCAACGATATCTGCCATTCCGTCGCCATTTACATCAGCCAGCATGCGAGGATACACATCCTGGCTGTACCAACCGCCGGAATCCGTGGTGAATGATGCATCAAACCACTTGCCGGACCACTCAAATCCTGTACCATTTGACAAGGCCACATAGACTCCTACAGAACCAAAGCCAACGATATCTGCCATTCCGTCGCCATTCACATCAGCCAGCATGCGAGGATACACATCCTGAGACCAACCCCCTAAACCCTTGGTAAAGGCTTCATCAAACCATAAAACGGGATCCTCGTACCCACTGCCATTTGATAAACTAGCATAAACACCGCGATGGCCGAAGATCACCAGGTCATCATTGCCGTCTCCGTTAACATCTCCGGTCATGCGAGGGTAGACATCGTTGTCCAGATCTTCGGCGGTCAGGGCTTCATCTTCCCCAGCAAAGGTCAAGTCAACGTGCACCACATCCGCCAACTCTGCAAATACAACAATTTCTTCAGAATAGCCACTTTCATTATTGGCAACATCATAGGCGGTCAAAGCAATGTAGCAAGGGGTATCATCAGGAACATCAAGTTGACAGGTACTCGTATTTCCAACATCCAGCACATTATCATATTCCCGGGAGGAAGTGCCGTAATAGACTTTGTAACCACCAAGGTCTGACTCTTGATTGGCACTCCATTCCAAACTTACCGTTGCCGCAGTTGCGGGAAAAACGAAACAACTGAAAAATAAAAAAAACAGGGTTGAAAATAAAAAATATTTATTTATTCGTTTCATATATGAATGATTGCCCACTGAACCCTCGGTTAATAATTTTTTTTCCAACCTACTCATGATCACTCTCCCCTGATAACGTATCGAACAATTTCTCAAATTTCTTAACTGTAATTCAGGTGAGAATGGTCTCTTGTTGGTAACCCAGCCATCTCTTCATCGAGATCTGTGGTTTTGCGTCCCATTCTCACGAGTGGTTTGCCTTTTACGCGACCTGTATACTGTCAATGCTGCAAACTATATACCAACTTACATTAGAAGAATTTTATTCTACATTTCAACATCAGCTATCTTAGCAAGTCAAATATATTGCATATTTTTTTCATATTATTCTTTAATAATTACAATATGATAAATTTGTTTTTAATGAAAAAAATCATTTTCCTCCTTTTTCTGGATATTGTATGCCAGGGAGGAATCAGGAACAATTATATTGCCGGACAAAAATTCATTGGCTGTAAGTAAATTTCCAATATGTAACTGTCTCTATAAATCAGGGAAAAGAATTGAGAAGAGCGCTTTATCATGAAGCAACTCGTCCACAGAGCACAGAAATAGATTATCAGCTGCGGACCCACGTGGACAAACACTGATAAAAAAACAAAGGGAGGAGACAGTCTGAAATACGGGGTAATGATTCCAGATGATTTGCGTTACGTTGTTTGCAGACTTGAAGCTCGACGGAAAATTTGAAAAGGATGAAAGTTCCCTGGCTGACAACAGACTTTTACCTGCTTTCCCGGGTGGGCCAGCGGTATCCTGGCACCACTTTCATTAATTATGTAAATAATTTTTGTGATAAAATCCTGGGAATCAGAACCAATGACTTCCAGCGATTCTCCAACCTGAAGCTGATCTTTTACCGCCACGAAAACCCAAACATCATGACTGTAAGGATCATTCTCCACTTTTTCAACCAGAGCCACATACTGGCTGCTCCGAATATAAGCAGAATCAGATGCATTTTGAGCGTCTTCAGCCAGTTTCCCGGCTATGAATCCACCAGTATAACCACGATGGCTGACCCGGGTCAATTCATTTTTCAGAAACGTTATTGTTTCTGGATCAATCTCGCCATTCTTCCGCGCCAGGAGATCAATCATCCGCCGAT
>JANTGH010000071.1 GCA_024763055.1 Desulfobulbaceae bacterium | reverse complement strand
TTTCCCTGGTTAGGATTTTCAACCATTATAGAGGCTTTTGTGCTTTATGTCACTGTTTTTGTTAACTCTTTGCCGATTCTTTTCAACACCTTTTACAGAGAGGAAAAAAACAAAACAGGGCAGGCGATAGCTTGTCCTGTTTTGTTTTCTACACTTCCGTCGCTTGGGGGCAGTGCTGTCGAATTTATCCTTTTCTTTCAGTCCACCTTGAATAATTGTATTTTCGCCCAATCTCGGTGTTATGCTCAAAATTCTACCCTGGGAATATTCGGCCTCTGGTAAATTTTTTTGCATGCCTCGAAGTCTGCGCCTATCTGATCTCGTCAAACAGTCAGATAAGCGCAGACTTCGAGCTGCCTCACTGAACGAAAATCTTAATTTTTCAGGGCACCCTTTAGGTGATACCGATTGCGTGTTGAGTTTGCATGGGTTATTCTTAGAACGACTTGTGGGACAATATTTATTGTGAAGTTGCCTGTAGTAACAGGGATAAATTGTTTTCTTGTTTTTGTCGATTTATTTGCTATATTTTATTTTATTACCACCATACTCAGCAAAAGGGTTACCATCGTTCAACTTCGGTGAATAGATCATAGAGTACACTGCGTATGACTGGTTTCAACCAGGCTGATATTGCGAGGTAATCAAAATGTTTTATATGATTTATCATTGAATTGGAAATTTTGGAGTTACCGGTTCAGAAGGTTTTTGTCGTGACGCGGAAGAATAAAAATAAACGCTCTTATGCAAGGGTAATTTTTCATCGTACTGCGAGATTAATCCTTCATGACAAGGTTTATGAAGAAAAAAGAATTAAAAACCTCAGTATTGTAGGGCTTTTTCTTGCAGGTAAGTTTGATGCCTCGATAGGAGATCCATGTACCATTGAGCTTCATGAAACAGGTCATCAGGCAAGCCTTATTCTTACTTTTTCGGCAAAAGTGGTTCGTGTGGAGCCAGATGGGTTGGGGCTTGAATTCCTCGAGATGAAACCCGATAGTTACATGTTTTTGCAGACCATGATCCTCTACGCTACAAAAGACCCTCTCGGCGTTGCTGAAGAATTTCTTGAAGATTTCCCTCCAGGCACCATGGCCTCTTACTGAGCATTTTTTCTGGTTTTTTTCTTATCGAAGGATGCGTGCCATACGATTATGGATGCACTTCTTTTTTCTTTATAGTAGGTAGCATACGCAATGTGAAAAATCGAGAAATGCTGTTTTTAGAACGGTTATTCCGGGTCTATAATTTTTTGAATACCCAAAGGGTGATGAACTCGTAAGAAGTCAAAACAACGTTTAAAGATGGCTAAGTAAAAACACAGGTATACAGGTAGGTATACAGGTAAGCGGAGCACAGCGTAGACTCCGAGGAGTAGTGTTCTGTGCCGGGTCTTAATTAGACATGTAGTATGCCTACGAATCGCCCTGAGACACACGACGCAGTAGATCGAAGTTTTTACGACGCCATCAAGGGTAAACCTCCCTTTTTTTATTGTGGTGGGTAATGCGAAGTCTTGTAGATAAATTTGAACTTCGTTCCCGCTTACCTGGTCCAGCCAAACTGGTTCGGTAATAATGGCAGAAACAATCAAACAACAGAATGAGGTTCCGTTCCTGTTAAGGCCGTGTGTTTATCTTGGCGATCAGGTGCTGTATATCCTGTCGGATCTTGGCTGGATGGGTTTTTTTTTCTTTTCATCCTTTGCCGGCATGTTCAGGCATCCTTTTCGTTTTCGTGAGTTTGTTAAACAGTTGAGGTTTATAGGTGCCGGATCTATTGCTGTTATATTTTTCACCGCCCTTTCCTCAGGCATGGTACTGGGTTTACAGGGGTATTATTCTCTGCATAAATTCGGGGCGGAAGGAATGCTTGGTTCCGCCGTTTCTCTGACGCTCATTATGGAGCTTGGCCCGGTCCTGACAGCGCTGATGGTCACCGGTCGTGCCGGATCGGCGATGTGTGCTGAAATCGGCATCATGAGGATCTCGGAACAGATTGATGCCCTGGAATGCATGGCCGTAGACCCTTTTCGTTACCTAATTTCGCCCAAGCTTCTTGCCGCTCTGATTTCCGTTCCTTTGTTGACCGCCTTTTTTGATGTGGTTGGTATCTTCGGCGGATATCTTGCCGGTGTGCAATTGATGGGGGTAAATTCCGGTTCGTTTTTTTCCGGAATGCAGCAAAGCGTAACGAATCATGATATTCGGCTTGGAGTTATAAAGTCCTTTGCCTTTGCCTTGCTTTTGGTCTGGATATGCACCGGTCGCGGCTATTTTGTCCAACAGATTCGAGGTGCTGGATTTGGCGCTGAAAGCGTAAGCAAGGTAACCACCCAGGCAGTGGTCTTATCTTCCATTTCAGTGTTGATTTTTGATTATCTGTTAACTGCGGTACTTTTGTGATTAAGACGATGCCGGCTTCATCATCCGCCCCGGATGTTGCCATTGAATTTGATCAGGTCTTCAAATCATTTGGCGAACGCAGCAGAAAACATCTTGTGCTGAATAACATCAGTTTTACAATTCCCCGTGGATTGACAACAGTTATCGCCGGCGGTTCCGGACAGGGAAAAAGCGTTACCTTAAAATTAATTCTTGGCCTCCTTTATCCAGACAGCGGTCAAGTGTTGGTGGACGGGGTGAATGTCCCGTCGCTCAACAAACGTGATCTTCGCCGGTTACGTACCCGTTTCGGGGTTCTGTTTCAGGGATCAGCCCTGTTTGACTCCCTGACCGTGTTTGAAAATGTTGCCCTGCCTCTTCGGGAACGGACGAAAATGTCCGAGGATGAAATTTACCGCAAGGTGCTTGCCACGCTTGATCAACTTGAATTGATCGGGCACGAAGAAAAATTTCCTGCGCAACTCAGTGGCGGCATGAAAAAAAGAGTGGGTCTTGCCCGCGCCCTGCAGCTTGAACCGGAAATCATCCTGTTTGACGAGCCGACCACCGGCCTTGATCCGGTGATGACCCGGGAAATTTATCAACTTTTTGACAGTATGCAGAAACGTCTCGGATATACGGCGGTTATTGTAAGTCACGATATACCCGGTGTTTTTGATCTTGCTGACCAGATTATCCTGCTCAATAAAGGGGAAGTTGATATCTTTAATGATGTTAATGAAATAGTCCATTCAGAAAAGCCCTATATCCGGGAGTTTGCAGAAATGACCATGGGCGATTTATTTACTCACCCGGAAAAGGAGAACTGTCATTCATGAAAAATTCACGGCTGGAACTTTTTGTCGGTGCCTTTCTTTTACTTGGCTTTGCAAGCTTTGGCTGGCTTGCCCTGCAGCTTGGAGAAGTGTCCTGGCTGTCCGGTAGCCATTCGTATATCATATATGCCGACTTTGATAATATCTCCGGAGTCAAATCAGGTGCCGATGTTCAGATAGCAGGTGTTGTAATTGGTACGGTACGTGATATCTCCCTGAGTAGTGATGATCTTGCCCGTGCCGCTCTGCAGGTAAATAATACTATTAAAATACCCGTTGATTCCATTGCTTCTGTTAAATCTCAGGGTATTATCGGCGATAAATATATTCAGATTACTCTCGGTGGCGATGAAGAATATTATTCGCCGGGTTCGATAGTAACCGATACTGAATCTTCCGTAGACCTGGAATCACTTATTTCCAAATTTGCCTTCGGTTCGGTTAAATAACCAACCCTTTCTCTACCTGCGTGCAGGTTAGAGAAACCTCCATTGTTTCACTCTGTTTGTCCGTTCATTTCTTTTACGTTTAAGTTTATTTTATAATGGCAAGGATGTTGTATTTTGTGTATACTGTTCTGTTATGTCGCTGCCTGTTGAGGCTTTGAGCTGATATGAAAATTCCATTTACTGCACTATCATCGGCAAGGGTTAGATACACTTTTGATGACGTTCCGGTTCCGGTGAGAAAAGAAGATTTTAAGTTACAGGGGTCCGTGAAATTCTCCTGTGTTCTTCAAAAAAAAAGTGAGTCCGGGATTGCCATGCAGGGAGTTGTTCAAGCAACACTGCTGCTTTGTTGTGATCGTTGTTTGACCGCGTATCCCTATAAGGTGCATTCCGACATGCGGCTGATTTATGAAGTTCATTACGGGGAACACGGGCAGGTCAAAGATGCAGATCTTCCAGTGCAGGGTTTAAATGTTGTTGAACTCTCTGAACCTGTCATTGATATTGAAGAAGCAGTCAGGCAGCAGCTGTATATTGCTCTACCTATACAGCGGCTCTGCATGCAAAATTGCAGAGGACTCTGTCCAGGATGTGGCAGTAATTTGAACAACAATCCCTGCAGTTGCAAAGAAGACCCGCAGGATAGTCCCTTTGCCGTGCTTGGTACATTGAAAAAAAATTGACAATTGAATTGAAAGTTTCGTGTCTTGCCGCTGAACGGTGTGACATATCCATGGGTACTCAGCGTCCTGTGGGCAATATTTCTTTTTATTACGCCCAGTTGTACTGGGAAAAGTCGTTTAACTGAAAATCGACTCCAATACTTTACTATTTCAATCGATTTTTATAAGTTGTTGTGGCTGTGACCTTAAGTTCTGGTTCAGTCATGCTGGTTCATCCCGAAATATCCGGGAACATGATGGAGGAATACCATGGCATTACCTAAAAGAAGACATTCACGTTCACGGACCAGAAAGCGACGGTCCCATGATTTTTTAACCAGGCCAAGTGTTGGTCAATGCCCGGAATGTGGTGAACCGAAGATGCCGCATCAGTTGTGTGGTGGTTGCGGGACCTATAAGGGCCGAGCTGTTATCCATCTTGAGGATGAATTGAGCTAAGCTGTTTCCAATGCGCATTGCTGTTGATACCATGGGTGGTGATCTGGGCTCTGAGCTTCCTGTGCGCGGAGCAATCGGCGCTCTGGACAAGCGGGATAGTCTTGAAATAGTCCTTCTTGGCCCCAGTGACCTGCTTGAGCAGCAGTTGGATGGAGTTGTCGGAAATAAGCCTGAGATACGTAAGCGACTTCAGGTTGTACATGCTCCGGAAATCATCGGTATGGATGAGTCACCGGTTGAGGCTGTGCGCAAGAAAAAAGATGCCACCGTTATGGTGGGATTTGAACTCGTCCGCAGGAAAAAGGTTGATGCCGTAATCTCCGCTGGAAATTCCGGGGCAACAATGGCGGCAGCTATTCGGAAACTCGGTCGGCTCAAAGGTGTGTCCCGGCCTGGTATTGCCAGTTTTTTCCCCACGTTGAAAAAGCCGGTGATGCTTATGGATATCGGAGCAAATGTTGATTGTCGGTCTCAGCATCTGTTGCAGTTTGCTGTTATGGCTGCGTCCTGTTCCCGGTTGCTTCATGGGATTGATCGCCCCCGTGTTGGCCTGCTCAGCATAGGCGAGGAAGCCAGTAAAGGTAATGCTCTGGTCAAAAAAACACATGAATTGTTAACTGCCAGCTCGTTGAATTTTTGCGGCAATGTTGAGGGGAGTGACGTTTATAAGGGCAATGTAGATGTGATTATTTGCGACGGTTTTGTTGGCAATGTCGCACTTAAGACCAGTGAGGGCTTAGCAGACGCTGCCATGCAGATGCTGAAAGACGAGATTTCACAAACCTGGCGAGCCAAGATTGGCTACCTGTTGATTCGAAAGGCTTTTGCCAAGTTTCGTCAACGTATTGATTATGCAGAATATGGCGGAGCACCGCTTTTAGGCATCAACGGGACAGGCATCATTTGTCATGGTACGTCTGATGCTCTGGCGATTCAGAACGCTGTCTTCGTTGCCGCAGACATGGTTGACAATAAGGTAAATGACGCTATTATTCGAGCACTGTTCGAATACAGCGGATAACGAGGTTTACCTCCATGAAACATGCTGCTCTGCTTGGAACCGGTTCCTGTCTGCCTCGGAGAATTCTGACCAATAGTGATCTTGAAAAAATGGTGGAGACCTCGGACGACTGGATTGTCAGCCGGACCGGTATCCGCACACGCAGGATTGCAGGCAAGGGTGAAGACAATTTTCGTCTTGCCGGCAGGGCCGCGAAAAAGGCTCTGAACATGGCCGGTCTTTCAGCCGCGGATGTTGACCTCATACTTGTTGCGACGATTACTCCGCATATGATGATGCCCTCCTGTGCCTGTTTTGTCCAGGCGGAAATCGGTGCGGAAAATGCCTTTGCCTATGATTTAAATGCGGCCTGTTCCGGTTTTCTGTATGGGTTGGATCTGGCTGATAAATATATAGCAAGCCAACCGGATATGAATGTTTTGCTGATTGGTTCAGAAACACTCTCGGCCCGAATCAACTGGCAGGACCGTAATACCTGTATTCTGTTTGGCGACGGGGCCGGGGCCGTCGTTCTTTCAGGGTCCGATACCCGCGGGGTTCAGGCTTCTTGTCTCTATTCAGACGGAAGACTTTGGAACCTTCTCTATATGGACAGTCCGGAAAGTTTGAATCCTGAAATTAAACAGAAAGATCGTCGGGGATGTTATATGCAAATGTCCGGCCCTGATGTGTTTAAATTTGCCGTTCGCTCCATGGAACAGGCCATAAGGAATCTCTTGCGCAAAGAGAATCTCTCTATTGATGATCTTGCACTTGTCATTCCACACCAGGCAAATATACGTATTTTGAATAAACTGGTGGAACGGTTGGTAATTCCTGAAGAAAAAATTTTTATCAACGTAGAGCGATATGGCAATACTTCTGCCGCCAGTATTCCGATTGCACTTGATGAGGTGAACAGGAAAAATAGATTACAACGAGGGGACAAACTCCTGTTTTGTTCCTTTGGCGGAGGATTTACCTGGGGTGCGGTACTTATGCAATGGTAACCAAGGGGAGAGAACGTGGAGTATTTTTTAACTGAAGAACAACAGATGATTGTCGAGACGGCATGGGAGCTGACCAAGAATAAAATTCTACCTGTTCGTGCCGAACTCGATGAAAAAAATGAGTTTGCAAGCGAGGTTATGCTGGATATCGCTAAAGCTGATCTGTTCAGTATTTTTATTCCTGAAGAATATGGTGGTCTGGGCGGTGGTTGTTTTGAAATGGTTCTTGCCATGGAGCAACTGGCTCGTGGCTGTGTCGGTATTGCGACAAGTTTTGCCGCCAGTGCCCTGGGTATTTATCCTGTTATGCTTGCAGGAAGCCGGGAAATGAAAGAGAAATATCTTCCTGCTATTGCTGCCGGTGAGATATGGGCTGCGTTTGGACTGACCGAGGCTGGTGCGGGAAGCGATGCATCCGGGGTGAAAACCACTGCCGTGCTTGAGGGTGACCAGTGGATTTTAAACGGCACAAAACAGTGGATCACCAATGGTGGAGAGGCACAGGTTTATAGTATCATTGCCTTGACTGATCCAAGTAAAGGAGCCCGTGGCGCTTCGATTTTTGTTGTAGAAGATGGCGATCCCGGTTTTTCTTATGGTAAAAAGGAAGATAAAATGGGCATTCGTTCTTCCGCCACCAGGGAGCTCATCATGAAGGATTGTCGTATCCCCAAAGATCGTCTCGTGGGAAGAAAGGGAACAGGTTTTATTACGGTAATGAAGACTTTGGATCTTTCCCGTCCGGGTATCGGTTCTCTTGGTGTCGGTCTCGCCCAGGCTGCCTTGGATGAGTCCGTTACCTATGCCAAACAGCGAGTACAGTTTGGTAAACCCGTTATCAGCTTTCAGGCCGTGCAGCATATGCTTGCAGATATGGCAACATATCTCGAAGCTGCAAGAGCGCTTCTTTATGCAGCAGCACGTCATATCGATTCAAACCCCAAAAAAATGAGTAAGGTTTCGGCTATGAGTAAGGTTTTTGCCACGGATATGGCTATGAAGGTCACCACGGATGCAGTTCAAGTTTTAGGGGGATATGGGTATATGAAGGAATATCCTGTTGAAAAGATGATGCGGGATGCTAAAATTTTGCAGATTTATGAGGGAACAAATCAGATCCAGCGTAATGTAATCGGTCAGGAGTTAAATCGTGAATACTCCTGATTCCGGGGAGATGGTCACTGGAGGAATAGCTTTTTTTTGTAGTACTACTGTCAAGGTTGGTGGACTCGTAAAAAGTCTGAACAGTTTTTAAAGATGGCTCAGTAAAAACACAGATATACAGGTAAGGTAAGCGGAGCGCAGCGGAGACTCTGAGGAGTAGTGCCCCAGGGCAGGTCTTAATCAGACATGGAGTATGCCTACGAATCGCCCTGGGACACACGACACAGCAGATCGTATTTTTTACGACGCCATCAAGGTTGTTGAAAGTAACTAAATCTGCCTTTTTCTATAGGCGGCCAAGTGAAACTTGAGCGGTTTATCCATGAAAATAATAGTCTGTATTAAGCAGGTCCCTGATGCCAAGGATGTCCGGCTGGACCCGAAGACCAACACTATGGCAAGAGAGGGTGTTGAGTCGATAATGAACCCTTTTGACCGCCATGCGTTGGAAGAAGCGGTCAGGCTGAAGGAAGAACACGGTGGAACGGTGACTGTATTGTCCATGGGTCCTCCTCAGGCAGAAGATGTTTTGCGTGAGGCCATTGCCTGTGGTGCCGACAGCGGAGTGCTTGTATCTGACCGGGCCTTTGCCGGAGCCGATACCTGGGCTACCTCGTATACCCTGGCCAAGGCAATCGAAACGATTGGTGATGTTGATTTAATACTCTGTGGTAAACAGGCCATTGATGGAGATACGGCACAGGTCGGTCCCGGATTGGCCTCACGAATGGGAAAACCTTATGTCACCTGTGTCCAGAAAACACGGGAAGCAGGTCCTGATTATATTATTGTTGAGCGGATGATGGATGATGGGTATGACGTTGTTCGCCTACCATTACCAGCCCTGTTGACTGTTGTTAAAGATATAAATGAACCACGGGTACCTTCATTAAAGGGAAAAATGAGGGCAAAAAAAGTAAAAATACAGAAACTTACAGCTGCCGACATCGGCGCGGAAGAGCAGTGTATTGGTCTTGCCGGTTCGCCCACCCAGGTTGTTCAAGTCTTTTCCCCTGAACCTCGAGGAGATCGGGAAATATTTACAGGCAGTGTCGAAGAACAGGTTGATCAACTCGTGCAAAGGCTGAAGATTTATTTGTAACTTGTGGTAACTGGATGTTTTATACTCAACCCCGACACGAAGCAATACTGTTTTGTGCTACTTAAATAACAAATAACGGTAAAGCGGTGTCATGGTTGTGGCTGGAATATGAATATTTGATTTGGCCATGCCGGTTTCCGGCACAGATTTAGGGGCTGACATGTTAATTGTCGATTGTGATAAATGTATTGGCTGCGGAGTTTGTGAAGAAGATTGTCCCTTTGGAGCCATCAGTGTTGAAAATGGCTGTGCCGTGGTAGGAGACAGTTGCACCTTGTGCGGGGCATGCGTTGAAGGGTGTGAGCCCGGCGCCCTGTTTATGGAAGAGACGGAGAAGAGACAAACCTTGGATCTTGATTCCTGGTCCGGGATATGGGTTTTTGCTGAATTTCGCCATGGTATTATTGCCCAGGTTTCTTTTGAATTGCTCGGCATCGGCCGAACGCTTGCCGATGAGCGTGGGGTCTCGCTGAGTACGGTTCTCATTGGAAAAGGTGTGGACGCCTATGGCGACCAACTTATTGCTGCTGGTGCTGATATTGTCTATCTCGTTGATGATCCGGCACTTGATCAATACAGGGAAGACGTTTATGGTAATGTACTTGCGCAGTTGATTCGGGAAAAGAAACCTGAAGTCGTTCTTGCCGGAGCAACAGCTATTGGACGTTCTGTTATTCCTCAAGTTGCCACCGTTCTTGGTGCAGGCTTAACCGCCGATTGCACCAAGTTGGCGATTCGAAAGGATGACGGAATGCTCCTGCAGACCAGGCCGGCATTTGGCGGTAACATTATGGCCACAATTGAATGCCCGCATTCCAGACCGCAGATGGCAACAGTGCGCCCCAAGGTCATGACGCCACTTGATCCTGACCCTGATCGCGTGGGTGAGGTAGTCCGGATAGAAGTTGAGAATAAAATTCTTGAATCCGGTATTGAGGTTTTAGAAACAGTTCTCAGCGAACAGGAGCAGGTTAATATCCAGGAAATTGATGTTTTGATTGCCGGCGGCAGAGGACTGGAAAATGAGAAGGGTTTTGATTTAATCCGTGAGCTGGCGGATGAGTTGGGGGGGGCTCTGGCTGCTTCAAGGGCGGCTGTTGATGCCGGTTGGATTTCTTATCCGCATCAGGTAGGTCAAACAGGAAAAACAGTCTGTCCAAAATTATACATAGCCTGCGGTATATCAGGTGCAATTCAGCATGCTGTGGGTATGCAGTCAGCTGAGACTGTGGTTGCTATTAACAGGGATGAGAAGGCGCCGATTTTTGATATTGCCACCTACGGTATTGTTGGCGATCTTTTTGAGGTGGTTCCGGTTTTGGCTAAAAGAATCAAGGAGGCCCGTAAATGAGTTTGCAGGGAAAAACAGCCTTAGTCACAGGGGGCAGCAGAGGAATAGGCCGTGCCGTCTGCCTGCGTCTTGCGGATATGGGTTGTACTGTCGGGGTCAATTATGTAGCCAATCCTTCTGCTGCCCGGGAGACGGTGCAGAGCATTGAGAACCAGGGAGGCAAGGGCTTCATCTTACAGTTTGATGTTGCTGACAGCGATGCCGTTCAAGAGGCAATCAAGGCAATGGCTGCCGAACACGGAAATCCTGAAATTCTTGTGAATAATGCCGGGATAACCCGTGATGGTCTTATGGCCCGGATGAAAGAGCAGGACTGGGATGCTGTTCTTGATACTAATCTAAAAGGTACGTTTTTATGCAGCAAGGCCGTGACACGCGGAATGATGAAAAAACGTTGGGGCCGAATAATTAATATCAGTTCAGTGATAGGTTTTCTTGGCAACGGTGGTCAGGTCAATTATAGTGCTGCCAAAGCAGGCATGATCGGGTTGACAAAATCCATGGCAAGAGAACTTGCTTCGAGACAGGTCACTGTGAACAGTGTAGCCCCGGGATATATAGTTACGGATATGACCAGCACCTTATCCGAGGAGATTCAGGAGATGATCAAGGCTCAGGTACCGTTAGGCAGCCTTGGAAAACCTGAAGATGTAGCAGCCTGTGTGGCTTTTCTTGCTTCAGAAGAAAGCAGCTACTTGACCGGGCAGACTTTGCATGTTAATGGCGGTATGTATATGGGCAATTAAATTTGATTCATGGAATCACTTGGCTGCTCAAGAATAACAAAAAATTAAAAGTAGGAGTTAACCAATGGCGATTGATGAAAAAATGGCTGACATTATTGTTGAGCAGCTCAGTGTTGATAAAGAGAAAGTGATTCCAGGCGCATCCTTTGTCGACGATCTTGGAGCTGATTCACTTGATCTGGTTGAATTGATAATGGCCATGGAAGAAGAATTTGATGTTGAAATTCCCGATGAAGATGCTGAAAAAATTGCTACGGTGCAGGATGCTGTCGACTATGTCGATAAAATTAAGAAATAATTCAGGACGGGCGTCGTGAAGCGAAGGGTTGTCGTCACCGGGATCGGGTTAGTTACTCCACTGGGAACCGGAACGGAAAAAACCTGGCAGGGTTTGCTGGAAGGCCGGAGCGGGATTGGACCGATTACCCGTTTTGATGCCTCTGATCAGGCTTCGCAGATAGCGGCCGAAGTGAAGGACTTTGACCCTTCGTTTTGGTTTGAGAAAAAACAACGTAAAAATCTGGACCATTTTGTCCAGTACGCAATAGCTGCTGCTGATATGGCCTGGAAAGAATGCGGTTTAATCGTTACCGAGGACAATGCTCACCGTATCGGCGTAATCACCGGTTGTGGCATGGGCGGACTTCCTACCATCGAGGAATATCATGGTATCCTCTTGAACAGAGGACCTCGGAGGATTACTCCTTTTTTTATTCCCCGGGTTATCCCTAATATGCCCTCCGGGCATATCTCTATGTATATAGGTGCAAAAGGCCCGAATCTGGCATTGTCTACAGCCTGTGCAGCCGGCACGCATGCAGTTGGGGAGGCATTTCGTCATATTGTCTATGGTGATTGTGACATAGCCGTGACCGGTGGTGCTGAATCGGTTATCTGCCCCCTTGCAGTCGGCGGATTTTCTTCAATGAAGGCATTGTCCACCCGCAATAATGAACCACAGGCAGCATCTCGCCCCTTTGATCAGGATAGAGATGGTT
The DNA here is from genome assembly GCA_024763055.1 of Desulfobulbaceae bacterium. Taxonomy (GTDB): domain Bacteria; phylum Desulfobacterota; class Desulfobulbia; order Desulfobulbales; family Desulfobulbaceae; genus DRLX01. The sequence goes on along the minus strand of JANTGH010000071.1, from coordinate 6,307 downwards.
TTATAATAGCTGAAGGGGCCGGCATGATTGTCCTTGAAGAGCTTGAATCCGCGAGAAAAAGGGACGCGGTGATCTATGCTGAAATTGTAGGCTATGGTCAGAGTAGTGATGCCTACCATATTGCGGCTCCGCCGGAAAATGGTGAAGGCGGTGCCCGGTGCATGGCCATGGCCTTGAAGGATGCCGGAATGAACCCCGAGGATATCACCTATATCAATGCCCACGGAACCTCAACACCGCTCAATGATCGTTGTGAAACGGCAGCTATAAAAACCGTTTTTAAAGATCATGCCAGCAGTTTAGCCGTCAGTTCCACTAAATCCATGACCGGCCATATGCTCGGAGGCGCTGGAGGTATTGAATCGGCTTTTACCGCGCTGACCCTTTTCCATGGCATTATTCCGCCGACGGTAAATCTGGACAAGCCTGATCCGGCTTGCGATCTCGATTATGTACCTCATGTTGCCAGGGAGAGTAAACCTGCGGCGGCCATGTCTAATTCTTTCGGTTTTGGCGGTACAAATGGGGTCATTATCATGAGACGGTTTGACTAATAACAGGAGAATATATCGTTGTGAAATTAGCAATCGGCAGTGATCATGGAGGCTATGATATGAAAAAAACCGTGATAGCTTATGTAAAAAAGCTTGGTCATGATGTGGAGGATGCCGGCTGTTTCTCAAAAGATTCCGTGGACTATCCGGAAATTGCTGAAAAAGTTTGTTCACTGATTCAGGATGGTGTCTGCGAACAAGGGATCCTTATCTGTGGTACCGGAATCGGAATGTCCATTGCCGCCAACAGACATCGGAATATACGTGCAGCCCTCTGTCATGAGGCATTTACGGCCAGGATGAGCAGACAACATAATAATGCTAATGTTTGTTGTCTTGGCGGCCGGGTGCTGGGGATCGAAGTTGCTCTTGATGTTGTTCATACCTGGGTGAATGCCTCCTTTGAAGGTGGGCGGCATCAACGGCGAATAGATATGTTCAGCTGAATAGTGCTGGATAAACAATGGTGAGTCGCCGGCAGACCTGAGAAAACAGGCTGCCGTTTTTTTATTCATACCTAAATCCTGCAATTGTTCGTGTACCGAGAACGTCGAGACTGATGAAGCCGACACAGCAAATGTGCCTGTATCGGCGTTCGAATGCCGGATAACTGAAGGATTTAGGTCATAGTCTATTTTAAATTTTTATCCTGAAGTGAACACTTAATTCAGGTAATTCCTTTTTTTATTTTAGTTAAGGGCGCTGAAAATGGCCATGTTAGAACAAACTGACCCAGATGTTTTTCGATACATTCAGTACGAATTGGAGCGACAGAGTAATCAACTTGAGTTGATTGCCTCGGAAAATATTGTTTCCCAAGCCGTTCTTGAAGCCCAAGGGTCTATTTTTACAAATAAGTATGCGGAAGGGTATCCCAACCGTAGATATTACGGCGGCTGTGATTATGCAGATGAGGTGGAATCCCTTGCCGTCAGGCGGGGAAAAAGAATTTTTGATGCCGAATACGCCAACGTGCAACCGCATTCCGGGAGTCAGGCCAACATGGCTGTCTATTTTGCTACCTTAAAACCCGGCGATAAGGTTCTTGGCATGGATCTCGCTCATGGCGGGCATCTGACCCATGGTGCCAGTGTGAGCTTTTCTGGAAAACTGTTTAATTTTGTTTCCTATGGTGTACAGCGTGATACCGAGACCATAAATATGGAAGAGGTTGAACGTATTGCCTTTGAAAACAGGCCGAAAATGATAGTTGCCGGGGCCAGCGCCTATCCCAGGATTATTGATTTTGAGGGATTCCGTCATATCTCCGATCAGATTGGAGCGTTATTCATGGTTGATATGGCCCATATTGCCGGACTGGTAGCCGCCGGTGTCCACCCTTCTCCAATACCCTATGCGGATTTTGTTACAACCACCACTCACAAAACCCTTCGTGGTCCAAGGGGTGGGCTGATTCTCGCTAAGGAAAAACACGCAAAAGCACTGGATTCAAATATCTTTCCCGGCATCCAGGGTGGGCCGCTGGTGCACGTGATTGCGGCCAAGGCCGTGGCATTTAAAGAAGCAATGGCGCAAGGCTTTGTCAACTACCAGCAACAGGTCGTAAAAAATGCGAATGTGCTTGCCAACGAGTTGAATCGGCGTGGATTTCGTATTGTTTCCGGTGGTACGGACAACCATTTAATGCTGCTTGATTTAGGCAGCAAGAATATCACCGGGAAAGAGGCTGAGAATCTTCTTGAAGATGCCGGCTTGACAGTCAACAAAAATGCAATTCCATTTGATACTGAGTCACGTTTTGTGACCAGCGGTATAAGGCTCGGCACCCCGGCGGTGACCACGCGTGGTCTGCAGGAACCTGAAATGGTCATGATAGCCGATTGGATAAATCGGGCTATCAGTAATCGAGATCCGTTTGTTCTTGGCGAAATACGACAAGAGGTACGCACCCTCTGTGATCGGCTGCCGATTTATCCGGACCTTCCACGATATGAGCAATAACAGGAGCAATTGATGAAGTGTCCCTATTGTGATCATCTTGATAATCGGGTTATCGACTCCCGGCTGAACAAGGATAAGACAATAACAAGAAGACGGCGTGTTTGTGCAAACTGTGAACAGCGATTTACCACTTATGAACGAATAGAACTTATGCTGCCCATGCTGGTTAAAAAGGATGGACGGCGTGAGCCATGGGACAGGGGAAAAATTATTACCGGACTGGAAAAAGCCTGTGAAAAATTGCCGGTCAGTATGGCCGATATAGATGCATTTGTCGATGAAATTGAACGGAAACTTCAAGATGCTGGTGGCAAAGAAGTCGCCACAACCCAAGTTGGTGAATGGGTCATGGAGGCCTTGCCTGGACTTGATGAAGTTGCTTATGTTAGATTTGCCTCTGTTTACAGGCAGTTTAAGGATGTGAATGAGTTTATGGATGAGCTGAAGAATTTTCTCGGAGACAGGGAAGCCAAGTAACCGGCATGGTTTAACCCTATAGGCCCACCTTAGCGAACAATGCCAGTTCATCACCCTGGTGCTGAAAATTACAGAGCACCAGGGAGGATTTTTTTAGAATATTTTATCGGAGATATTTTTCCAAGAGGCCGTTTACGTGTCGGATAAAGATTCTTTTTTCATGAGGCTTGCCCTGGCAGAGGCAAAAAAAGGATTTGGGAGGACTTCTCCAAATCCTTGTGTCGGTGCTATTATTGTTAAGGACGACCTGGTTGTTGGTCGAGGTTATCATAAAAGAGCAGGCACTTCCCACGCTGAGGTTCACGCCCTGGCAGATGCCGGATCAGACGCCCATGGCGCAACAATGTATGTTACCCTGGAACCTTGCAATCATATTGGCAGAACTCCACCCTGCAGTCATGCCGTCTGTGATGCCGGAATTGCCCGGGTTGTCATTGGACTGAGTGATCCCAATCCTCTTGCCGGCGGAGGTGCTGAATACCTGCGTAATCATGGTATAACTGTGGTCAATAAGATTTGCGAACGGGAATGCAGGCAGATTAATTATCCATTTTTAAAACATGTAACCACCGGACAGCCTTGGGTGATATTGAAGGCGGGGATGAGTCTGGATGGAAAGATTACCTATCAAAAAGGCCAGGGGGACGCGATCACCGGCACTGAAACCAGACGATTTGTACACACGCTTCGCAATCAATTTGATGCAATACTTCTCGGCGGAGAAACAGTCCGTATAGATAATCCCTCATTGACGACACGTTTAAACGATCAGGATTCCAGAGACCCCCTCCGGGTTATTATAGACAGCCGGCTGCGTATTGATCCCGAGGCCAAAATCCTCGAACAGCAATCTAACGCTGGCACCTGGATATTTTGCACCTCCCGGGCTCCTGAAGAAAAGCTGGACATTCTTCGTCAGGCCGGTGCTGTCATTTACAGAGTTTCCGCCACAGAAAAGGGGCGGGTTGACTTGACGAATGTTCTTCAGATTCTGGGCGAAAACAATATTACCTCACTGCTTGTTGAGGGCGGGGCAGCTATTCATGGGTCTTTTCTCTCTCAAGGGCTGGTTGATGAGGTTTATCTTTTTCTTGCGCCCTTCTTCATTGGTGATACCGGCCTTCCTTTGCTCAAAGGGTATTCTATAGTCATGCCTGATCTGACCGTACGGCTAAAAGACGTCACTGTACAGCAGTTCGGAGAGGACAGCCTGATCCATGGACTATTTTCATAAAATATAACGAGCAATCGTTTATCTCATTTCAAATGCTTTTTTATATTTTTCCAATGCTTAAGAAATGCACTTTGATCAGTAAAGCTAATCGAGAGCGTCAAACCGTTGTCCTCGAAGGAAGGTGTATGCTGTAATATCATGTTTTCAGGTAATTGCAGTCCATGATGGAATCGTTGGAACTCTTGTTCCGCAGCATTTCTTTTTGGAAAACATTGCCCTTCAAGCCAGTGCAGACATGCCATAGCCTGTTGTGGACGGTTATCTTGTCCAATATCCTGCTGTTTTTCCCACTCGGACATTATTGTTTTCAGGGGACGTTTGGTTCGCATGATAAGGTCAATAACGAACGTAATGAGTTTTTTTTGTTTTGACCCACTTAACTTGAAGTGGTTGATCAGATGAACAACTGTTTGCTGGTCTTCTGAGGATAACTTCGACAGTTTACTCCCTGTTTTTTCCTGAATATGACCAGAATGAAGGGCATCTATCGTTGTCTGATCAAGTTTACGATACATTGCGAATTTTTTTAATTTATATGCATGGGGTTTAATTCCAAGAAGAGGTAACAGGCTCAGGGTTTGCTGTTCTGTAAGTTGAGATTCTGCTTTGAAAAAGAAATTAGCCTGCTCGATGATACTGAGCGTACTGCCGATGAGGGCATGGGACAAAAGCAGTTGCCATTTTATCGATGGGCCGGTTTTTTCATCAAGGATGAAACAGGGAATGTTTTCTATTCCATGTTTATTTACTGCTTGAATTCGTTTTCTTCCGGATAGTATTATGTATCGAAATTTTTTCTTTACTAATAAGGGAGGATGCAGAATTCCAACTTTTTCTATACTCTCCGTAAGGGAGGGGGTAATCTCTTGATCAGATTCAGGACGGAGCCGATAAGTGGAGTCGGAACTATCGATTTTTCTACTGGAAAGCAGACGGCAAGGTGCTTGTGGAATCATAGGTTGAGGAATTGTGCCGACAAACTAAAAAGAGAAAGGGGCATCATTTGACGCCCCTTTTTAAATAAATTTTAAAAAAATTATCCATTATTAATTTTGTTTCGTAAGATGCCCGAGGGCTTAAAGGTAACTACCCGTCTTGCCTCCAAAGTTAATTCATTGCCGGTCTGAGGATTTCTCCCGCGGCGTGATTTCTTATCCTTAACATTAAATTTGCCGAATCCGCTCAAAAGTAGGTCTTCACCTTGAATGAGAGAATCCTTGGCCAATGTAAGAAAGGTCTCTACCGAGGCTGTTGCCTGGGCTTTGGTTAACGTCGGATGCGCCTTATACACCTGTCCAACCAAGTTGGCTTTTGTCAGTGTCATGATGGAACCTCCATTTGGAATTTTAGCGTTAAGTAGTACTCGTCATTTTCAATAGTTCTATAATACGTTGCCAGCAACTTTCCTGTCAATACAAATAATTACAGAAAGGATAAAAGCATCTCTGCGTGTATACCGAGCCGGTTTGACCCCGCTATGGAAACCTTAGGAGTATGTTATTTTTCGCGTAGGTAGAAATATTGATGACAGTTATAGCAGTACCAAAAAAGAATATCATACGTTGTAGTTTTTTATCAGCCGACTAAAGTCTTTTTTTAAATATTCCCGGCCATCTGAAAAATCGGCAGATACATGGCAACAACCAGGCCACCGATCATGCCGCCAAGAAAAACCATCATCAGGGGTTCGATCATGGCAGTCAGGTTTTCCACAGCTTGGTCTACCTCTTCATCATAGAAATCGGCAATTTTCTCAAGCATGGTATCAAGGGCGCCGACTGATTCACCCACATTAATCATTTGGACAACCATGTTGGGAAAGACACCGGTTTCTTCAAGAGGTTCGGCTATGGGGCGTCCCTCGGCAATACTGTCGGCAACACGAAAAACGGAACGCTCAATAATTTTATTTCCCGATGTTTTGGCAACGACCTGCAGGGCGTCAAGGATAGGAACCCCGCTTTGCAGCATGGTGCTGAGGGTTCGGGTAAATTTTGAGACTGCAACTTTACGGATAAGAGGCCCGGCAATGGGAGCCCGAAGGAAAAAAGCATCTATTTTTAGCCGTCCCTTTTCCGTA
>JANTGH010000070.1 GCA_024763055.1 Desulfobulbaceae bacterium | reverse complement strand
GCCGCCGGGATCTTCCATAGAAAAGAGGTGCCGATCAGCGAAGTCAAGACCTATCTGCAGGATACAATTGAAATCCGACCGGTGTAATTAAAGCCGATCATGGCAGACATGACTATCGACGCTTGGTTGAACAGGTGATAGTGGAGAGATGATAACCTGACAGATTTGGCAAAGATGTCTTTTAAAACCTGCCCCTTGCTCCTTTTTAGGTTGCCAATGGTTTTATGTATATATTATTGTCTGAATGATATCAGGAAAACGGATATATAAGTCTGATTTAAAATGAGATAGCAAGAGATCCAGGAGGAACAATCATAGAAACAATTATTTTGATCATCAGCCTTTCGGCCGGTCTTTTAGGCATTGTCATTATAATTCTCAAATACATAAAAGACAAAGCAGGTAATCCGGATGCAGCTAAGATTCTTGGGCAAAGGATTCTTGTCTTATCTGTAATTGTTGCGGTATTGAATTTAATCATGCCGGTGATCAATCACTTCAAACCGACCCCACCACCGCCTTTAACGAAAAAAGAAGTAGCGGAAGCATCATATAAAGGTATTGCAAAGTATATGGGTGAAAAACCCAAGAATCCACCAATTGAGAAAGTAAAAAGCGAAATCGAAAAAGAGTTAAAAATCGCTTTGGAAGAGCAGAAAAAGATAGCGTTACAGCTATATAAAAAGGGATATACGGCATATCAAAATGATCAATACAAAGAGGCTAGTTCTTATTTTAAATCAGCTCTCGAACTCGTTAAAATTCCTTCTTTTTATCTTTCCCTTGGTAACAGTTATCTTGTCATTAGCAATTTTCATACAGCTTTAGAAAGCTACCAAATTGCCTTAAAGTTATATCAAAACAACAATAATCGGCTGGGTGAGGCGGCTGCTTTAGGCAACCTGGGGAACGTCAATAATTCCCTTGGTCAGTATAATAAGGCTATTGACTATTATAACCAGGCGCTGGCTATTGCTCGTGAGGAAGGCGACCGGACAAATGAGGGCATCGATTTAGGCAATTTGGGGAACGTTTACAATTCCCTTGGTCAATATAATAAGGCTATGGCCTATTATAACCAGGCGCTAGGCATTGCTCGTAAGATCGGTAACCGACAAGGCGAAGGCAACGTTTTAGGTGGCTTGGGGGTCACTTACCAAAATCTTGGTCAGTATAATAAGGCTCTTGACTATTTTAACCAGGCGCTGGCTATTGCTCGTGAAATCGGTGACCGGCAAGGTGAAGGCGATGGTTTAGGTAGCATAGCGGACGTTTACAATTTCCTTGGTCAGTATAATAAGGCTCTTGACTATTTTAACCAGGCGCTGGCTATTGCTCGTAAGGTCGACGACCCCAAAAATGAGGGTGGCGCTTTAGGTGGCTTGGGGACTACTTACCTGAATCTTGGGCAGTATAATAAGGCGATTGACTGTTATAACCAAGCCTTGGCTATTGCTCGTGAAATCAGCGACCAGCAGGGCGAGGGTAGCAGTTTAGGTAGCTTGGGAAATACTTACTTTTCCCTTGGTCAGTACAATAAGGCTATTGACTATTATAACCAGGCCCTGGCCATTGTTCGTAAGATCGGTAACCGGCGAGGCGAAGGCATCGATTTAGGTAATCTGGGGAACGTTTACAATTCCCTTGGTCAATATAATAAGGCTATGGCTTATTATTACCAGGCGCTGGCCATTGCTCGTAAGATCGGTAACCGGCAAGGCGAGGGCAACGCTTTAGGTGGTTTGGGAGTAACGTATCGAAATCTTGGTCAATATGATAAGGCTCTTGCCTATCATAACCAGGCGCTGGCCATTACTCGTGAAATTGGCAACCGGCTTGGCGAAGGCAACGCTTTAGGTGGCTTGGGAGTCGCGTATCGAAATCTTGGTCAATATGATAAGGCTCTTGACTATTTTAACCAGGCGCTGGCTATTGCTCGTGAAATCGGTGACCGGCAGGATGAGGGATACCATTTGGGTAGCTTGGGGATGATTTATTTTACCCTGGGCAAATACGACAAGTCCAGGCATTACCTTGAACAGTCCCTTTTAATATTTGAGGCAAGCAAGTCGCCCAGAGCTGACATAATACGTAAAAAACTAACCGAACTGAAAGCACGGTGATTGAAATTTTTAATGACGAACCAAAATAGGTGATAGAAACTTAATTTTACTCGCCCCCTTTTACTAAAAAGATTATCAAAGAAATCATAGGGTAAGTTGAAAAATAGCGGGCTCCAGAATAAAAGGAAAATTATTGACCTTGTCTATGCAAAAATAATTAAGAACAAGCGCAGGCCAGGGACTAATGGACACTAAAATCATCCCAAGCCGGGTCATCAAAAAGACAAATTAAGCAGTAAGCTGAGATATGCTTAGCACATCAAGAGACAAACTCAGATGAATAATCGGCATTTTTTTATCTCTGAAACAACACAATATCAAAAAGATATATACAGGCTGGCTTAATACTCAACAACGGCGCAAGGCATTGAATATGAACAAAGAGACTAAGCGGGAACTAAATACCTTTATTGAACAGTGGGAAGAAACGCCTGCAAAAACCAAAGAGGTCTTTGTACATTTCAGGGAATATCTGAGGAAAAAAGAAGGCGTAACCCTGGACTTCATCGCCCGCCCCGGCGTTACCTATTCTCTCAGGGCTGTGCACGCAAATCAGCAGGACAAAGACCTTTTTGTTATGGTTGATGTCATTGAAGATGTTTCCCGATGGCTGTCAATCTGTTTTTATGGAGAAATGATTACTGATCCTGACGGAAAAGGCGATTTTGTGCCGGGGGGACTGCTTGGCGAAGATGCTGTCTGCTTTGATCTTGAAAAGCGGGACGAGGCGTTCATCCGATATATTGAAACCCGCATGGACGAAGCCTGCCGGAACGCCGCCAAGAAGTAGGGGCGTGAAAGAGGCCTGCCTTGTTTTTTGACCATCTCCCGACCGGCGGTTTTATCTGCGCCCATCGCGGCGCCCGTTCCATTGCTCCGGAAAACACCATGCTGGCCATGGCCAGGGCTAAGGAGTGCGGCGCCCACTGTCTTGAAACCGATGTCGGAATGAGCAAAGATGGCAAACTTATTATCTTCCATGATACAACTCTTGCCCGGACAACAAATATTGCTGAGCATGAAAACTTTCAGGATCTGCGCCCCTGGCGGACAGAGTGGTTTACAGCAGCGGAACTAAAGGGACTTGATTGCGGCTCATGGTTCCTTCGCGATGATCCTTTCGGCACCGTCCACAGCGGCGAAGTAAAAGCGGCTGAATATGAAGCCATCCGTAAGCAAAAAATCCCCTTGCTGACCGATCTTCTCGAATTCGCCGAAAAAAACGATTTTCCAGTCAATCTGGAGATAAAAGACCTTGGCACTCCAGCCGGTGATACCGAAATTGTTGACCGGGTGCTTGACACACTGGCCAAAACAAAAACCACTGAACTGGTTCTGTTGTCCTCATTTCGCGAAGAATATCTCCATCGGGTGCGGGCGCTGAACACAACCATTCCGCTGGCAGTATTGGCAGAGAAACAGCACCCCCCGGACCTGCTTCACTACCTTGGCCGTTTTTCTGCGGCCGCCTACCATCCTAATGAAAAAATCTGCTCGAAAAACCTTATCCATAATTTACAGCAGGCAGGCTATCGGATCGACTGTTGGACGGTAAATAATATGGACCGGGCAAAGGAGCTGTACAGGTCCGGGGTTGGGGTGATAACAGACTGGCCGCAGAAAGTAAGCATATGAGAGTACAGGCGTGACGGTCGTTTCCACGTTTTGGACAGATCCCGGCGGAAGATGCAAATCAGGAGACTCGGATGAAACGTGAACGCATGCTGCGAGCCCTCAGGGAGCAGGGAGATACTCCATGGGATATCATTGTTATCGGTGGCGGCGCAACCGGTATAGGCACAGCGCTTGACGCGGCATCTCGCGGCTACAGAACACTGCTTCTGGAGCAGTCCGATTTCACCAAGGGCACATCAAGCCGCTCCACCAAGCTTGTCCATGGCGGAGTACGATACCTGGCCCAGGGCGATATCTCCCTGGTGCTGGAGGCCCTGCACGAACGCGGCCTCATGCGCCAAAATGCCCCGCATCTTGTTAAAAATCAATCCTTTATTATTCCGACCTACGACTGGTGGGACGGCCCGTTTTATACCCTTGGCATGAAGGTTTATGATATGATGGCCGGTAAACTCGGCCTTGGCCCCTCCCAGGCTCTTTCCCGTGATGAGGTCCTTCGAGCCATTCCCAATCTCAAGATTAGAGGGCTGCACGGGGGAGTTATTTATTACGATGGCCAGTTCGATGATTCGAGGCTGGCCATTAATATTGCCCAGACCTGTACCGAACACGGAGGTATTGTGCTCAATTATGTTCGGGTGACAGGGCTTATAAAAAACGACGACGGCATTGTCTGCGGAGTTACGGCTGAAGATCAGGAAACCGGAAACAAGTATACCCTGCAGGCAAAGAGTGTCGTCAATGCCACCGGGGTATTTGTTGACGAGATTATCCAAATGGATGAAACAGACGCCCCGCGGCTTGTCCGACCAAGTCAGGGCGTGCATATTGTGTTAGACAAGGAATTTTTAAAGGGCGATTCCGCCATTATGATTCCCAAAACATCGGACGGACGCGTGCTCTTTGCCGTTCCCTGGCACAGGCGGGTGGTTGTCGGTACAACAGATACCCCGCTGAACAAGTGCTCACTGGAACCACGGGCGCTGGAAGAAGAAATTGATTTCATCCTGTCCACAGCAAAAAAATATTTGACCCGCGAACCGAAACGAAGGGATATTCTTTCCATTTTTGCCGGTCTGCGCCCCCTTGCCGCCCCTGAAAACGGCAACGAAGACACCAGTACCAAGGAACTTTCCCGAAGTCACTACCTGCGGGTATCACCTTCAGGCCTGGTAACCATCACCGGCGGCAAATGGACCACCTATCGAAAAATGGCCGAAGATACCGTTGACAAGGCGGCAATGGTAGCAGGGCTGGTCCGAAAAAAATGCCGCACCGAGAACATGCCGATCCATGGCCGGCTCACTGAGGTGGATTATAATGATCCTCTCTATTACTACGGTTCAGATGCGGACTACATGCGAGATATTGTCTCCGATCATCCGGAACTGGGCAAAAGGCTGCACAAGCGGCTCCCTTACACCTCTGTTGAAGTGCTCTGGTCAGTGCGCCATGAGATGGCCCGTTCCGTGGAAGATATTCTGGCAAGACGACAGAGAGCCCTGTTCCTTGACGCCAGGGCCGCCATAGAGATAGCCCCGAAGGTTGCCCGCATTCTGGCAGGTGAGCTGAAACGGGATGAAAACTGGCAACAGAACCAGGTGAAGCTGTTTACAGAGCTTGCCAGGGGGTATTATCTGGAAAGTTGAAGAATACAGGGTTCTACCTTGTTCAACGAAACGGACGGATAATAACAAATAACTTTCGTGTATTTTTCCCAACGGATAGAGTACAGATGCTTTCCACACAATAAAAAACACTGCCCTGAGCCACCTGGTACTTTCAGATTCAGGGCAACAATCGTTTACCTATTTTTTTTAATTACCACCATTGTTCAGCAATAAGGGATAACATCGCTACAGCTGCGATACCAGATCGTGGGCAGAAATGCTTATGCCTGATTTCAGGTTGATAAATTTTGCCGGGGAGAGCGATGGTATCCCTGACTTCACCCAGGCTGAGCTTGAGTGGTAATCAGGTACTTTTTTGCTCGCAGCACACACTGTTCACGATTTTGTTGAACACGGACGACATTTACAATGAAAAAAAACCCCCCGTTCCGGACAGCTCAGATCCTCCTGCTTTCGCTGAGTCATTTTGTCCATGATGTGTACTCGTCCTTTTTAGCGCCCCTGCTGCCTCTATTGATCGAGAAACTGTCCCTTTCACTCACCGAGGCAGGGTTTCTGTCTGCCGTCATGCAGCTGCCCGCACTGATGAATCCCTTTTTAGGCCTGTTGGCGGACCGGATCAGCCTGCGCTATTTTGTCATTCTTGCGCCCATGATGACCGCGATCCCCATGAGTCTTCTCGGGCTGGCTCCCAGCTATGGGGTTCTGCTGCTCATTCTGTTCACCGCCGGCATCAGTGTCGCCCTGTTCCATGTCCCGGCGCCGGTCATGATCGCCCGCATGGCGGGCGCCAAAAAAGGCCGTGGCATGAGTTTTTTCATGACCGGTGGCGAACTGGCCCGCATGGTCGGACCAATAATTGCCGTGGGCGCTGTCTCACTTCTGGGGCTGACCGGATTCTGGCCGATCATGGTTGTCGGCATTGTGACCTCGGGTATATTATTCGTGCGTTTTCGCAGCATAGATCTCGCCTTTCATAACAGGGGAACCAAAATCTCCCTTATGACGACCTTTAGAAACATGCGTCATATATTGATGCCCCTGACCATCATCCTAATAGCACGCAGTTTCATGCACGGTTCCCTGGCCGTCTTTCTGCCCACCTTTATTGAGAATCAAAGCGGAAACATCTGGATGGGCGGCATCGCTCTGGCGTTGTTTGAAGCGGCCGGGGTGGCCGGCGTATTGATTGCGGGTTCACTTAGTGACTACCTCGGACGACGACGCATGCTGCTTCTTTCCCTTGTGGGGGCGCCGTTATGTCTCTTGACCTTTGTCCTCAGTGGCGGCTGGGTGCGGATAGTCGCCTTGCTCGGCACAGGATGCACCCTTCTTTCCACCACGCCTGTTATGCTGGCGCTCATACAGGAACACGCAAAGGAGAGCCCGGCGGCAGCCAACGGCATGTTTATGATGATCGCCTTTATTGCCCGCTCATCGGTCGTTGTCCTCATCGGACTGATAGCGGACTGGACCGGACTGGAGACGACCTACCTGATCAGCGCCATTGCCGGACTTGCCGGGATACCATTTATTCTCATGCTCCCGGGACAAAACAGCCATGAGGATTAATCAAAGCACAACGGGAAAAATAGACGGGTGAGGAAATACATCTTTGTCGGTTTCGTAAAAAGACACGAAACCGACGGCGGCAAGCTGACAAATTGTTGTTTTTACGTTTTCAGCTAAAGCCGTTTTGGATTTTTTACGAGTTCATTATCTTTCAAAACGACAAAATTTCGCCGGGCAATACCCCCTTTTTAGCCGGCCTGCAGCAATAAAATCTGGGCCAGCAGCGCGACCACGGCCGTGTCAACATGCAGAATACGGGGCCCCATGGTAAACATCGTAAATCCCTGCCGTAAAAACTGCCGACATTCGTAGTCGCTGAATCCCCCTTCCGGACCAACGGCAAGCAGAATTTGATTTCTCCCCTCCTCCCTGTTTTTTTCGGAACGATTTTTCCTGCTGTTCTTCCATACGACCGACAGGGAATCCGTTGCCGACGGATGGGCCAGGAGCCCGTAACCAACAAGTGTCGGCAGGACGTCCTCAACAAAGGGTTTAAAACGATGATACACCCTGACCTCGGGCAGCCGGGTATCCATGGCCTGTTCCAGTCCTTCCGTCAACAGGGATCTCATCTTTTCGGGACCGAGGATCGGCGAATGAAAAAAAGATTTTTCCACCCGCCGGGAACGGATCAAATGAAACCTGCGCACACCAAGAGTTGTCGCCTGTTTCACAATGCGCTGCAGCATAATGGGTCTGGGCAAGGCAAGGATCAACTCAATATCAGGCAGAGATGGAGGCTTGCGGTCAAGATCCACAGTCAGCACCACCGAGGCCTCGTCTATCTTTTCCACAACCCCACTGCCTACTGCTCCGTTGATCTCGCCGACACGCAAAGTATCTCCGGCAGCAGGGCGAAGAATGTTGCGAATATGATCCGCCCTCCGGCCGGTAAGCACAACCGTGCCCTGCCGCTGTTCATCGGGCTCAAAAAGCACCAGATTCATAGAGTTAACTTTTTATCTTTTTTGTTGTATGTTGAGGGAACAAAAGAAACCTGACTCAACTCTAACCTACCTTAACGGCCGCCATCCCGTGTTGCAACTCTATACATTGCTCTCAACATTTCTTTTTCTCCTCTGCCTGCCGCTTATCCTCGCCGTAAGCCTGCTGAAGAAAAAATACCGAGGAAAAAATCTGCAGCGGCTTGGCCTGACCTTGAGCAGACCACTACAAACCATTATAAAATCCCCGGCCAAAAAAGATGGGCCCGTCATCTGGATCCATGCCCTGTCCGTTGGCGAAGTCACCTCCGCCCTGCCCTTGATCCGCGGACTGCGCAGGCAATATCCAGACAGTACTCTCTTTTTTTCAACAACAACCAGAACCGGGCAGGCCACGGCAAAGCAGTTGGCAAAAGACCTGGTTGACGCGATTTTTTTCAGTCCTTTTGACACGTTCTTCAGCGTGCGAAGCTTTATTCATCTGCTTGAGCCGTCATTGTTTATACTTGTTGAAACCGATTTCTGGCCCTGCTGGCTCATGCAGCTGAAAAAAAACAAGATCCCCTGTCTGCTGGTCAACGGAAGGTTTTCAAAGAAATCCATCACCAATTACCAGCGATTTCGTTTTCTCTTCCGGCCGATGTTTGCCTGTTTCAGCCTCCTTTCCCTGCAGACAAAACAGGATGCCAAAAACTTACAATGTCTCGGCTTGCCAGAAGAAAAAATTATCCCGCTTGGCAACTTGAAGTTTGATGCAACCCTTGCAAGTGATGCACATTACACAAAAAACAATTACGCAAATACAATAACCCGGGCCGATTTTGGCCTGGAAAAGAACAGACCGCTCCTTATTTGCGGCTCCACGCACAGGGGCGAAGAGGAAATCATTTTGGGGGCCTGGAAAACAATTAAAAAAAACCAGCCTGATCTCTACCTGCTTCTTGCGCCGCGCAACATTGAACGAACGGAAGAAATTGCTAAAATAGCGAAAAGTTACGGTCTGCAAACAACCCGCAGGTCTGTGAGAAACGCGGTCTCAACCGATATTCTCCTGCTCGACAGCCTCGGTGAGCTGGCCGCCTGTTACGGGCTGGCCGACATTGCCCTTATCGGTGGATCTCTTGTTGAGGCCGGAGGGCATAATCCCCTTGAAGCAGCGATCGTCGGCATCCCGATTCTTTTTGGCCCGCACATGGAGGACTTTTCCGAGATCAGCAGGGACCTTGTTGCAGCGGGCGGTGCGCTTGTTGTCACCGACAGTGATGCAATCACTGTCGGAATTACAGAGCTGCTTAATGCCCCTGACCAGGCAAAAAAAATGGGTCACGCCGCAAAAATGCTTGTACAAAACAACCAGGGGGTTGTCCAAAGCCATCTCGATATCATAGACCACCTGCTCAATCCCCATATTATCCATGAAAAGGGATAGGCCGAATCGCTTCGCCACCTGGGTCGCCGACAATCTTCTCCTCCCGGTCACCTGTTTTTTTATTGCAGGAGCGGTGCTGGCATGGCCGGTTACGCAAACATGGCCACAGAGTATTCTCCTGCCGGTTATTGCCGGTGTGCTTGCCGTATTTTTCTTAGCCTATACAATAATCGGCGGCAGGGTGTCTCTCCTGTTGCTCTTTTTTCTCATTATCGGTTTTTTCCACACCTGGCAGGCTCTGCAACCTCCGAAAAACCCGTCGCACATCTATAATCTTGTTCAGGAAAAAACCCGTCTCACCCTGATCGGAACAGTAACGAGCATGGTGACGCAGGGCGGGGATACATCACGATTTGTCCTGCAGCTTTCCGAAATCATCAACAGGGATAAACGGGGAAAAGCACGACCGGCTTCCGGCAAGCTCAGGCTTTCCATGCGCGGCAGAACGCCACAGTTTGTCTTACCCGGGCAGAGAGTCT
Source organism: Desulfobulbaceae bacterium (assembly GCA_024763055.1). Taxonomy (GTDB): domain Bacteria; phylum Desulfobacterota; class Desulfobulbia; order Desulfobulbales; family Desulfobulbaceae; genus DRLX01. The sequence continues at coordinate 8,706 of JANTGH010000070.1, read as the reverse complement.
TCGTTGTGGCAACCGTGGACAGGATCCATAACCATCAAACGCCTGGAACCTTCAATTATGTCCTCTACATGCGCAATCAGGGAATCTACTGCTCCGGCTGGATTAAATCCCCTCAATATATCTTACAGGAAGCAGGAGAAAAAAAGAGAAATAAATTACCGGGCATAATCACCCTGCCGCAAAGGGTGCGCCAACATGTCAGCCGTTTTCTCCAAAACAGATGCGACCCGCTAACAGGGGGGTTATATCAGGCCCTGCTCATTGGTGATAGAAGCAGGGTTTCTCCGGCACTCCTTGATCAATTTATCCGAACCGGCTGCATGCATCTGCTGGCAATTTCGGGATTGCATATGGGGCTGCTCGCCCTTCTCATCTATGGTTTGCTCAGCCGGCTGATGAAGGGTTCTCAGTGGTTACTGCTACACACCGATGTTACCAGCCTGGCGCTCAGCCTTAGCTTTCCAGTCCTTTTTGGCTATGCCTTTATCGCCGGCATGAACACCCCTGTCTTTCGCTCACTTATCATGGCGGCCGTCCTGCTCGTGGCCGTCCTTGTCCGCAGACAACATTCCATCTTTCATCTTATCGCGGCGGCCGCGCTTGCTGTGCTGGCCATCCGTCCCCTTGCTCTGTTTACCGTCTCCTTCCAGCTTTCCTTTGCGGCAATGCTTGCCATCGCCCTGATTTATCCACACATCCTTTCCTGCTGTTTCCAGGAGACGATAAATTCGACCAAAAAAAAATCTTCCGCTCTCATACGCTGGCCTCTTACCGCTTTCCTTGTTTCCCTGGCCGCCACTGCCGGGACCCTGCCCTTTTTGCTCTATCATTTCAACAGATTTTCACCAATCGGCCCTTTGATGAATCTGCTGATCGAGCCCTTGCTCTGTTTTATCGCCCTGCCAATTGGCCTGATCGCGACCCCGTTAACCCCTCTTTTCCCTGATACGGCGGCAGGACTGTTCAGACTCGGCGGCTTTGCCCTTCACTGGGCTGATCTGCTCACCGCATGGGCCGCGCGCCTTCCCTGGGCATCGTTATGGACCATTACCCCGACGCCTGTTGAGATTATCCTTTTTTATCTGCTGCTCATTTTTTTCTGTACAGCCAACATGGGCAGGCTAAGAAATAAAATTTTCCTCATCCTTGCATCAATCCTGCTTACGCTCCATTTTGCCGGTGGCCTCGACCTACAGAAAAATAAAAAAATCGCCAGAATATCCTATCTTGATGTCGGCCGGGGAACGGCAACTCTTCTTGAGTTTCCAGACGGAACCAATATCCTTATTGACGGGGGAGGAAGCTCCTCTGGACGATTTAATGTCGGCAAACAGATCATTGCTCCTTATCTCTGGAAAAACCGTATCCGGCACATTGATACGATAATTATCACGCACCCTGACAGCGACCATTACAACGGCCTCTCTTTTATTCTGCAACGATTTAGCCCCCGGGTGGTGTATACCAATGGGCAACAGGTGGAATTCGGCAGCTACAACGATCTGATGAATAGCATAGCACGGCTGAAAATAAAAAAAATCCAACCTGCGGGAGGCCAGGTACTCCATGACGATCCCTTATGCCGACTTACCTGCCTCGGTATGCATGGATTAGCCGATAAAAACGATTCCGACAATAATCAGAGTCTTGTCAACAGACTAAACTGCGGCGACAAATCCTTCCTGTTTCCAGCAGATATTGAAAAAAAGGCCGAATCACTTCTTCTCCGACACGGTACTTTTGTGCGGGCTGATGTCCTGCTTGCGCCACACCATGGAAGCAAAACCTCCAGCACTCATGCTTTTGTTCAAGCGGTAAAGCCAGACCTTATCGTAGTTTCAGCGGGCAGACGACAGAAAAATCTCTTCCCGGCCCCTGTTCATCTACAATGGTGGCGACAAAATAATATTCCCTTTCTTATCACAGGGATAGACGGAACAATCATCTGCAAAACCGATGGAAAGACCATCACAACAACCTATGAAAGACAAGAGAACCGATAAAGAGGAGACCGGCAAAATGGAAGTTGTAAAAAATATAGTTTGTATGATAGGATAGTTGCGTGAGAAAGTATTCTAATATTTTATGTTCGTTCAGAAAACTCTCCTGCTCATGCCCATAATATTTGGAAAAAAATGCCCGCGTTGTAAAACGGCCAACTTTTCATCCGTGTCACGCAAATCCTGGCTTTGTTCTATTCCCGGCGTCCAACACCTTTCCTGTTCCGACTGCGGGCAGGATTTTTATTTTTTAATCGGGTGCTCTATACTTTGTGACAAACGTACCAGCAAGCGTTTACATCCACCAAATACGCTGCTGGTTCGTTTCAGAGAAAAAGAACAAAAATTTGCCCAGATAGAGGACATCTCCACCGAAGGAATCGGATTCAGCTACAACCTTGACCAACAGAAATTCGTCCGTGACCGTTTTTCAATCGATCTCTATAATTGCAAGCAGGGAACTTCCCTTGAAGATTTGCCTGTGCAGGTCGTGTCCACCAAGGTGAGTGTGGAACAAATTTCCGGTCAACCAACCACTATTCTTAGAAATGGCGCTTACTTTGCTGATCTGAGTCGTACCCAGAAAAAATTATTGAAACATTTTATTGAAGGATCCGGCAGGCAATCCGCACAGGATATTCCCCAAAAAAAATATGGCATGGATAAAGCAGGGAAGTGAGATCCCCAATAGACAGGCAACACGAAAATTTTGATTTGTGTCGTCTGCTCAAAGCGTCAAAAACTGTTGTTTCGGGATCCTCCCTCTGCCTTACTGGTAATTTTCGTGTAAATTATTAATGTGTTATGTGGCTACACCTCGGTAAAATCCACTGGTGGTCTTCGTAAAAATTTCACAAAGCGCTGCTTCTCTAAACAATTTGTATAGGCGTCCTCGGCGCTGATTTTCTTCTTTTCCAAAAGAGCCATAATGGCGTCATCAATGGTCTGCATCCCATACTTTTTCCCGGTCTGCATTACAGAGGGAATCTGATAGGTTTTAGCCTCCCGGATTAGATTGCGGACAGCCGGAGTACAGATCAAAATTTCCAGGGCCGCGACCCGTCCCTTGACATCCACCCGTTTAAACAGGGTCTGTGAAACCACAGCCTTCAGGGCATCGGCAAGGGTTGATCGTACCTGCCCCTGTTGAGTGGCTGGAAAAATTTCGATAATACGATCAACCGTTTTCATTGCATTCATTGTATGCAGCGTGCCGAAAACCAGATGTCCGGTCATGGAAGCTTCCATGGCAAGTGAAATTGTCTCCAAATCACGTAACTCACCAACCAGAATGATATCCGGATCTTCGCGCAGTGCTCCACGCAGGGCAGCGGTAAAGGTTTTCGTATGGGTTCCGACCTCGCGATGATTAATAATACATTGTTGACTTTTATGAACAAATTCGATGGGATCTTCAATGGTCAGGATATGATCTTTTCTCGACTTGTTTGCTTCGTCAACTATGGCGGCCAAGGTTGTTGATTTACCGGAACCTGTCGGACCAGTAACCAGAACGAGACCTTTCGGCAGGCTGGCAAGTTTTGCGATAACCTTTGGAAGTCCCAACTGTTCACAGGTCAAAATATCACTGGGAATTTCACGAAAAACAGCACCTATTCCATATTTTTGTTGAAAAAAGTTACAGCGGTAACGGGCAAGACCGGGGATCTCATAGCCAAAATCCATGTCCCCTGTTTCCTCAAAAACTTTAATTTTATCTTCCGGACAAATCTCATACAGCATATTTTTCAATGTTTCGTTGTCCAGCGATTTAAATTTTACCCTTTCCATATCTCCACGAATGCGGAGTACGGGTTGTTGCCCTGACATCATATGAAGGTCCGATGCCCCCTCGTCATTCATCAATTTAAAAAAAGCGTCAATCTGTGCCATCGCTCTACTCCATAGAAAAATTATTTGCTGAACAATATACCGGGAAGTCAGCTAATTTCATATTCCAAGGACAAATCTCGTAACCGATCCAGCCGTGGGCTCGTTCAGGGATACTCTTTCGCACCACGCATTAAAAAACTACTATCTTACGAATATATTTTACTATGTCATCCGCCTCATCAAAGACCTCAAAAAGCAACAGGTCTTCTTCGACAATTTTACCGCTCCCCAGAAGCTGCTCTTTAATCCAGTCGACAAGACCACTCCAGAATGAAGAACCAACCAGAATAATGGGAAAGGGTTTAATTTTTCTGGTCTGGATCAGGGTCAAGGACTCAAAAAGCTCGTCAAGCGATCCCAACCCTCCGGGCATACAAACAAAGGCCATAGAATACTTCATGAACATAACCTTACGAACAAAAAAATACCTGAAATCAAGAGGAAGATTCACATACGGGTTACCCTCCTGTTCATGGGGCAGGTCAATATTAAGCCCTATTGACAGTCCTTCGCCCTCTGCAGCGCCTCGATTGGCTGCCTCCATAATGCCAGGCCCCCCGCCGGTAACAACCCCATAACCATATTCAGCAAGCCTGCGTGCTATTTCCCTGGCTTTCTGATAATCTGGATGATCCTCTGTTGTTCTTGCCGAACCATAGATGGTCACGGATGGCTGTTTAATTTCGGAAAGGGTATCAAATCCTTCCACAAACTCGGCAACTATACGAAACATCCGCCAGGAATCTCCCCTGGCCATGCTGTTTAAACAATATTGGCTTTCCCGGTTCAGGGAAAAACGGCGATGATTACTCATTAAGTCACCTAATATCTATTCTATTCTGTTCAGCAAGAGTTGACAAGAGACGCTCGGCCTTTCTCTTTTCAATATTTCGGGCACCTTTCATTTTTACAAGGCGATTCAATACGTCTCTTGCCTGTTTTATCCTTTTCATGTCAGCTAAAATTTTTCCATGAAGAAACATTGCTCTTGCGTTCCCACGTCGAAGACGAAGGCTTTTCCGTACCCCATCAAGTGCCTCTTTCTCACGGTTCAGATGCATTAAGGCCCTGGCAAGTCGATACCAACTTTCACTGTTTGTCTCGTCAATGGACAGGGCTTTTTCCAGCAACAGAAGCCCGGCCTCCTCGCCCTCTTCCTGTTCCACATACAGCAGACCCAGCATACTCATACTTTCTACGTCGTGTGGATAAAGTTGCAATGCCCTCTGTAAAGACTCCGTCGCCTGGGATATACGTCCTGTTTCCACAGATGCCTTGCCAAGCAGACGATGCAGCATAAATTCTCCATCACTTTCTTTTACCTGCTGCCAACGGGAAAGCACCGGCAACGCCTCTTTATAATGGCCTGCTCGGCAATAAAGGCGACTTAACTGCAAAAAGACATCCGTTCCAGCTATCCCGGAATGGTATTGCACTGCAAAGGCTTTCTCAAAATGCTTCAGGGCAGCAGCATCGTTCCCCTGCAGTTGATATGCATAGCCTAAGTTGATCAGGGCCATGTGGTTATCAGGATCTTTTTGTAACACTTCGTTAAAGGATGTTATAGCCGCATAATATCTATTCATTTCCATCAAAGCAACGCCAAGGCTGTTGAGCAGGTTTTTCTCTCCGGGATGCAGTTTTAAGCCCTGCGAATATTCCCGGACAGCCTGCCTGAAATCACCCTCATCAAAATACCAATCTCCACTGACGTTGAGGCTGAGATGATCAAAAGCGACAACACTTCCGGAACCATAGAACCCCCCATGCATGATGGCTTTTCGACAATTCCGTATTGCATCAGTCTTGGTGAATTGCAGACAAGGGAAAAAACAGAAACCAGCGGAAACAGGTAATCGATCCGGAGTATTTATGCTTGTTGTCAGTTTTTTAACCCGACTTTCAAGCCGGGAAGAGGATAGAGTGGGTAGAAAAACAAAGAATTGATCAAAAGAAAGAGGAACTCCATGCTCCTCCTCTGATAATAATGGAGTAAGCAATGTCGACAGGGAATCAAATGATTGCGCTGACGTCTCACGGGTAAACAGGATAAGGCTAAATGAATCAACACCACGCCACAGCCTCCGTAATTTTCGCAGGCTTTTTCCTTCAGGAAGAGCAAAAGGACCACTTTCAGTTCCTTGAAGCGCTGCCGTATCACACAGGCCGAATGGCCCCCTGCGCTCAGCCACGGCAAGAGCCTCTTGAGTTTCATCAAAGATATGCTTATCCCCTTTTCGTACTGAGGAACAGGCAATATGTACCTTTCGCAGTCCCTCTCGTTTTAAACGCTTCTGAAGGCGATGGCCACAGGCAAGTCGTTCCTGCTTATTTTTTTTATCGACCAGCAGGGCAAACACACCCTGCCCTAAAAAAAACAATATCCCGGGGCTGATTGCAGATAACAAACCGGCCAGATACCGAACCTTAAAAAAGCTTCCCCTGGTTGAACGACGAAGAAAATATATATTAATAAGAAACAATGCACACGGAGCCTGCCCATAAGCAGCATGCTCTAAAAAATAGTCCAATGCCCGTCGGTTATACAAACCAGTCTCCGGATCAATATATACCTGCTTAACAAGTTCCAGATGCCGTTGCAGCATATCCTGAAAATCGAACAACCAGCTTGGGGAAAATTTTTTCAGCAAGACAGGATCGGTATCAGAAAAAATAAAAAAGGCCTTTTTTCCACCAGCGAGCTTTAAAGGCAGCACAAGAAAGCCTGAGGAATACTTGGGTGTGGACAGGGACGTGTTTACCGAGACAGCCTTTTGTATAGTATCCGGAATTTTTTCTTCAATAAGAAATGAATCCGAATTTTCCCCTATATACAGGCGGACAGTGGCAGGAACAGGAAACAGTCGCCCGCACTCGCGTTCAAAAATACCGGTCAGAAAAACGCAATCCTCGGATGTAAGGTGTTCAGAATGACGGGCGTGCATCGATCCGAGGTTATGAAAAATTACGCAACAGTGCCTTGTGAAGCAGAGGAACCTCATCATCAGCAACTGTTCGCAAATCAAAAAGTAAGCGATCATTTTCAATACGACCGATCACCGGGATATCCTGACCGCGTAATGATCGCTCAAGACTACTTACACCAACATGACAAGGTTTAACAGCAACCGCCCTGCTCGGCAAATTCTGTTCAGGCATTGCTCCGCCACCAACCCTGGAAATAGTGTCAATCACAGAAAAGATAGCGTATCCTTTCAAGTCTCTACGCAGAAGCCGCAATAATCGCTTTGCTCGTTTATCGACAACATTCACAGGAGTCGAAATCATAACAAGGGTTGGAATAGTGGCAAATGCAGTTTTCTCGTCACGATACAACCGAAGAATCGATTCAAGACCCGACAAGGTAAATTTATCAATTCGAAGAGCCCTGTTCAGGGGATTTTTCTTTATTTTATCTATAATGTGCCGCCGCCCGACAATAACTCCTGCCTGGGGCCCGCCTAATAGCTTATCACCACTGAATGTCACCACATCAACGCCAGAGGCGATTACCTCCTGAACTGTTGGTTCTTTCATGAGACCGAAACGGCTGAGATCGACCAGACAACCGGAGCCGAGATCCTCCATGACTGGAATATCATGTTCTTTCCCCAAGCCAACCAGCTCTTCGTTACTTACTTCCTTGGTAAACCCGATTATCCTGTAATTGCTGCAATGCACCCTTAAAAGTAGCCCGGTTTCCTCGCTGAGTGCTGCCTGATAATCATGGAGATGGGTGCGATTTGTCGCACCAACCTCAACAAGTGAAGCCCCGCTTCTTCGCATAACATCAGGGATACGAAAGGATCCGCCGATTTCAACAAGTTGCCCTCTTGAAACGATAACTTCTCTGCCCTTGGCCAGCGTCTCAAGCACAATAAGTACGGCTGCAGCATTATTATTGACAACCAGTCCAGCCTCAGCGCCTGTTAATTCACAAAGTTGTTCTTCGACAAGGCTGTAGCGACTGCCTCGTTGTCCGGTTGTAAGATCAAACTCTAAATTAGAATATCGCCCACCAGCATCATACAGGGCGTCCATTGTCTGAGCGGGCAAAATAGAACGACCAAGATTAGTATGAATAATAACCCCTGTACAATTTATGACTCTTCTAAACCGGACCTTTTCCTTTTCGAGAATATAAGAAATCATACGTGGAAATAGTTTTTCCGATTTTAGATCCTGTGGCTGGATCGATGCGCCTTGAAGTATTTTCTGACGAAAACTATCAATAAAACTTTGAACACTATTTTTCAGGCTACGGTGGGGAATTGCCTCAAGACGTTCATTGTCATGTAATATAAGAAGACAGTCGTCGACTTTGGGCAATAGGCGCAGAAGTTCCTTGTTGATCAAGTCAGTGTCGATATGTTGAGGAGGAAGATTACCCATGAAAGCTCACAAAATTAAATTGTAGAAAGTACAGTTTTTCACATAGTACGACATTGGTCGGGTGCAAAGCAATGGAAAAAGAAAATTTATTTAAAATTTGAGGAGTTAAAACGGCAAAATAAAAAATGAATTTTACAGGAAAAAACTGATTGACTTCATAATTGGGATAAGGTATTTTCCCGCACCATTGTGCGGCAAAAAAGATATTGCCGGACAACAATTCTTTTGAAAAAATCTTGACAAGATTTCAACAAAAGATTAATGTTATTTTTTGCCTATAAGCAAAAAATATTTACCTTCGGAGATGAATACAGGTCCGAATGGTTTGATCTTTGAAAACTGAACAGTAGAATGAGAGCGGGCCAAGTTAAATTTGGTTTGAGTAGTAAGTAGTATAAGTCCAATCGATTTGTGATTGGTC
>JANTGH010000069.1 GCA_024763055.1 Desulfobulbaceae bacterium | reverse complement strand
CTCGGGTGTTTGGTAGATTTGTTTCTTGAAAATCAATCTATTTGAAATTGATTTTCGGTAGTAACGACTCAAGCTGAAGGACAGTTTGAGTCAGACAAGCTGGAAAGATGGAGGTCTTTCTGTGTCTTTCAGTGTCAGGAATTAATCTATGAAAGTGTTTGACAAGGACAATTAGGCGGGAATCCAGTATTTTTTGGCATGAACAGAGTCGGTTATACATAACACGGATATAATTCCTGACGACCGGCCTGAGCTCACAACCCTATGACAGGAACGACTTTAGCCCCAGAGTATATTCGCCGGACATGTCGTTACCGGATGAAACAGGTAAAGAACAACAGATTTTTTTTGAGGAGAGATTCTGAGAACAAGCCGCTTGCGATTATTTTCAGGCCATGATCACGGATGAACTGTTCCCCTGGTTGCCGGATTAAACAAAATCCAGGGGAACCGATATTCATCGGCGCCGATATCACAGCCCATGAGTTTACCCCAGCCCGGTCTTTTGTCGCTGTCGATGTCATCATAGGGCGCAATCCGGTGGTACTGATAAGGGCCGCTCCCAGTCAAATACCCACAAATACCGGCATCCTTGGCCGGAGAGCCGCTAATCAGGTGATAACTGGAATTTAAGCCTGGATCGGCATCTATTTCATGGTTGGAGGTATAAGTCACCAATCCGTTCGTCTCATATTCACCCAAAATACAGTAATCCGCAGTTAAATTCATTGTGGCATTGTTGGCCTGATCAAGAAAAAAATCATCCGGACCATGGAGTGAGCTGTTTTTCCTGATGATTGTATTTGTCAGGATAATGTTACACTGAGCATTGTCGAAGGCATGAATTCCCATCGCTCCGGGATTTCCCCCGGGGGCAACATTGGTATTGCCAGACAGGGTTGTATTGACCATCGACAGGGAAAGTTTACTGTTGCTGTCACGGGTCAGAAACCTGCAACCCGGAGGATCTCCGGAAGAGGCATTTCCGGAAATTATTGAATTTCCAACCGAAACATCTATATTTCCTCCATCGCTACTGTTCAGATATATAACAGCTGTGCTTTTACTCTGTGAGCCATTGTCATGCAGACTGCTTTTATTCATGGTCAGATGGAGAATACCGTCGTTATGAGCATCACCGGAAATTACCGTATAGCCTGTATTTGTATCAATGACAGACTCGTTGATACTGGCATTTAAAATTCCATTCTTGATGCTCAGAAGAAAGATAGCTTCCTGCTCTGTAAATCCGGTCAACCGTGTTTTAAGCAGGCTGATTTCTGCTTTGCCTTGATGGTCGGCCCCTGTATGTATAGTCCGTGTGATATCCCCGGTATGAGTTTTCTGAATTTTCATACATCTCAGGGTCAGGGCAGCCTGTCGTTCATCCCCGGCAACATAGAGATCAAACAGGTACATGTAAGGTGGTGCCGTTCGGTTACCCGGAATGACAACAGTATTTTCAGGATTACACGCGGCATGGTCAAAAGAACCATTCCAGCCCCCTTCAAAGGTGATATCATTTTTCACTGATCCTGGTGCAGTTACAGGGATAAGCAACTCGCTTTCCACATACGTTCCCCTGGCGATTTTAATGGTCACTTCACCGTCGGGTATATTGTCCAGCGCCTTTCTGATTGTCTTGCAGGGAATGGACGATGTTTGCCCGCAGGTGTCGGAGTCGGTACCGGTGGTGCCATTCACATAATAATCCAGGCAATATCCTGACATTGGAAAGAATATCAATCCGAACATGATGCTTACAATGAGTATTTTTCGCATTCGTTTCTTCATTTGTTAAGTAATAACGGAGAGATCAGTGGAACCAGACAAATTTCATCAGGAATCATAGGTGGAGGTGAATTGGTAAATTGTAGTTTCCAGATATAATTCCCCGAGCAGTTTGGACATGTATATGGTTGTGTTAGGGTATATCCGTTGGTATAATTCATTGTCAGGTCAAAATCCGTTGCAGTGGGTGGGTAATATTGGGCATATGCCGATGTGGAGCAACTGGACCCAGAGCAGTGAAGAGTTGCATAAGATTCTGGATGTTCCTCATGGATATGTAGTGTAAGTTTGCCGTTTGTACAGGATCCGGATACCTGAACCTCGACCAGGGATTTAGCGCAAGAGTCAGGAGTAGTACTACAGACACATCCGGGTGAACTGTTTGACTGTAATATTTGTTTATTAATTTTATTGTTGCCCGCATTGGTTACTTGCTGTTTCCAAATCTGTATTCCTACTCCTCCGTCAAGTAAGCTGGTTTGCGCGAAATAAACACCTCCTGGATACGTTGAAATATTCCGCAGAGTATGGTCGTATTGGATGATTGCGTATTTTTTGCCGATCGGGCAGGTGGCGGCTTTTACGTCTAGCAGAAAACAACAATGAAAAAAGAGGACAAGACAAAGAAATACAAGAAATCGATAAATTTTCATAGCCTCTCCTTTCTTGAATTAAAATCTATCGTGAAGATCATCACAAAATCCTCACCCTCAATATTTAATGACAAATCAAAGGATTGCCGACACCATCATCGCAGGCAACGCAGTGAGTTGTACCACTGCCACCAACTCCCCACCAGACAGTAGATTGACTTATTCTGGTCGTTTTGCCACTGCCTGTATAAAGACCTTTTGTATGCCCAGATAGTGTGCTGCGACGGATAATGGGAGAACCAGAACCATTAACATTATAGATACCATAGCTCTCTGTTCCACCATAGGCTGTAGCATCAAGGTCTATCATAACACCCGAACAATTATAATTATAAATCCCAAAATTAATTCCCGTTCCATCAAATCCCGTCACTGTTACCTGTTCCATTCTTGGCGATCCTCGGAAGGAACCATGGACATATTCGCCAAAATTATAAACACCGATATTGAACAAGCCGCTTCCATAAGCGGCTACAGTAATATCTCTCATTGTCGGCATGGATAGACGGTTATATACTCCGGTGGTCTTATAGGTTCCATTGCGGGCAATGATCTTCATTTTTAAGAGCAATGCTGAACCATTGGCATTTGAAGAGTATGCTCCTATCGTAACGCTGTTAGTTCCATAATTTTCGACAGTTAACTCTGACAATACTGCATCGTTGCTAATTTTAACAATCGCAGACGATTCATCTTCGTTATCACCACTGATAGCCCCGGTAAGCTTGGTCACATTTTCTCCGCTGCCGCAAATATCAACCCAGGGTTTCATCACCAGGGTCTGGTTGAGGGTGTAGACGCCGGGACCGATGACAATGAGGTAAGGATTGTTTTCCGAAGCATCGGTAATTGAATTAACCGCAGCCACCGGGTCGGTGAACTTGCCGTCCGCTTTGGCAACGGTGACGATATTTTTTAGCGGTTTACCGTGGCCAAACAGTGGAATGACCACTACCTTGTCCGCCGCCGATGCCGGTAAGGCCAGGCAAGTTATCAAAAAACAAACAATGAAGGTAAAAACTGTGATTCTCTTTTGTCTGTTCATCTTCCCTCCATTCACGTCGTACAATAATTGACCAAACACATGGGTAATGAAAAGCTTGAACCAACCATTCTCGATAACAGGGATTGTTGTCTTCATATTTTCCCGTCACCCTGAAAAGCAGTGTGACGGGAAAATAATACCGCCTTTGTCATCCAACACACCGAGGAACATCAACACCGTTACATGGCCCTGTGGCGGATGGGGTTCCTATATTCATGATCCTGTCTGCGGCAGTATAAGTCTGGGTAGCGGAAAAGCTGCCTGCCGCATTCGTGGTCGCATGCAAAATATCGGTTCTCTGGGTACCTCCATCCACCAGGGCATTAATCTGAACAGTTATGTCCACTCCTGCCTGGACTGGACTCACATTTCCAGTGATTGTTGCTGAAATGACATATTCAGTCACCATATCTAAAACAGTTGTATAGCACGCAGCTTCAACAAGAGGACTGCAGGCCCCTGCCGTGGTAGTCGGCGCCGGAGTGGTGGTCGAGGTCACCGGTCCTTCGGGATTTGTTGCCTGGGCATGGGCCGGCAGGATGATGGTATCAACCACCGGCTTGCTCCACTTTCCGGTCAGGGCCATTGTTCCGGCCACAGCGGTTCCGGCGGCAATGGTTTTCAGCGCCTTTCTTCTGGAAGTGCTGATGGATTCGTTGTTCTCTTTTTCCAGGTGAAGTTTTTCACAATCCTGATTTTTTTTTCTGTCTTCTTTCATACTCTCCTCTCCTTTAAAAGTTTTCCATTAAAGAGTTCTCTGTTAAAAATTGATGGCGTCGTAAAAACTTCGATCTACTGCGTCGTGTGTCCCAGGGCGATTCTCAACATACTGCATGTATAGTTAAGACCCGCCCCGGAACACTACTCCTTGTATATCTGTGTTTTTACTTAGCCATCTCTAAAAAATATTCAGACTTTTTACGAGTTCATCAAAATTCTCTCCTGAAAAACATAACCCGACTGAAGTCACAGATAGGTCACAAAAAGGGTGAAATTTCCATTTTTTTGAGATATTTCTCTACTTATCTTCTTTTTTGAATGACTCTAATGTCTGCAGTGCTGATTCAACGAGAAAACAATAATCCGGAGACGCATAATGCCAGGCAGTGCTGTACCTGCACCCACCAAAATTACCCGGCCACTGTGTAATGACATCTTTCCACGCACCCGTCTGTATACCCGGCTTGACCAATTACTGGATAAACCGGCGCTCTGGATTTCCGGCCCACCGGGATCAGGAAAAACAGCCCTTGTTTCCAGCTATATAGAACAAAAAAGACTTACCTGTATCTGGTACCAGATAGATGGCGAGGACAGTGATCCCTCCACATTTTTTTATTATCTTGCCAAAGGCGCGGAACTGGCAGCGGGAAAAAGGATATCAGTACCGCCATTTACCGCTGAATATTATGAAAATCCGTTGAGTTTTACCCGCTGGTATTTCGAGCAGCTCTGTACGCAGTTTATTGCTCCTTTCATGTTGGTCTTCGACAATTACCAGGAGCTCCCTGAAGATTCGGTGATTCACACGATTTTAGGCACAATCATCGGGGATCTTCCGCCTGGGATGCAGCTTGTTTTCATCAGCAGAAATAGACTACCGGGCGCATTTATCCGTCTGCAACTCAATAGAAAAATCGGCACTATTACCTGGAATGATCTTCAGCTTACGCTTACTGAGTCAGAAGGTATTCTCACCATGCTTGGGCTGGTTCCAGGGAACAGAATCCCCCTCCTCCATGACAAAGCCGCCGGATGGGTGGCAGGACTTCTTTTACTTGAAGCCGGTATGGATACAGGAAAACCAGCTGATATCAACCTCAGTGATGTACCACAGGAAGAGATTTTCCAGTACTTTGCCTCGGAAATTTTTAATCGCCAGGACAACAAAACAAGAATTTTTCTTCTGCGGACATCATTTTTACCGCACATGACCATATCAATGGCAAAGGAGCTTTCCGGCGAACAAAAAACAGCAGAAATACTTCTTACCCTGAACAGGCGCAACTACTTCGTTTCCAGAAGGCCGGGAAGAAAAAGCACCTACCAATACCATCCCCTGTTCAAAGAATTTCTCCAGAACAGGGCAGAGAGGGATATTGGCGAAAATGAGCGTATACAGTTGTTTGAAAAGGCGGGGAACCTCTTACTGGAATCCGGTGAAATCGAGGAGGCCGCCTCGCTGTTTATTACGGCAAAGAGCTGGTCCCGCCTGGTAGGGCTTATTCTTGAGAACGCTTCCGTACTCTTTACCGAGGGCCGCATCCGCCCGCTTATGGAATGGATAGAAAAAATTCCTGCGGAAATAATGAACGACTCGCCCTGGCTTCTCTACTGGCTGGGAACCTGCCGCATCTTTCTTGATCCGGTCAACAGCACGCCCCTGCTTGAGGAGGCCTATCAGGAATTTGCAGGCCAACAGAATACAACAGGAATGCTCCTCGCCTGGGCCGCGATTGTCAATTCCATTTTATTGAAATCAGGGTCTTTTGCTCCGTTTCAAAAGTGGATTAAAGAGTTTTCCCACCTTGAGCACCTCCTGGACCGGCAACCCCTGCAGGTTCAGGCGCCGGTCATTGTCAGCATGCTCTATGCCCTTGGTCTTGCCTCCACGGATAGTAACAAGTTCGACAGATGGATGGAACGTGGCCACCAGTTGATCCAGGAAGATATCGATGTTGTCAACAAGGCGCACACCTTTAATCTTCTGATTGTAAAAACCCAGTTTCGCGGTGATCTTGCTGCGGCTGAATACTATCTTACCCTTTTTCGATCCTTTGCCGCCTCGCAGCAGCTTCCTCCTTTTTCCCTTATTCAACTGCAAAACTGCGCGGCCTCTTGTGCATGGCTCAGCGGACGTTTTGAAGAATGTAAGAAAGAGGGGCATGCAGGTTTGAAGATTGCCGAAACAAGCGGAGTACATCTGTATAATCATTACCTTTGGGGTCAGTTGGCTGCCGGTGCCTTGAGTACCGGCAGATTATCCGAGGCTGAGCATTATCAACATGAGATGGCCGGATGCATGGACAGGATGCGCCCCTGGGAGCAGAGTTTTTTCCATGTTCTCTCCACATGGGCCGCCCTGCTGGAAGGCAATACCAGTCAGGCTGTTCTACAGGCGGAAAAGGGCGTGCAACTTATCAAGACCATGGGCACCAAGGTCAATACTTCCCTGATTTATCTTGGTATGGCATTGGCGCTGGACAGGGCGGATCGCATGGCCGATTCCATGGAATATCTGAACCGGTCAATGGAAACGGCCCAACAGGCCGGTGATCAACAGACAACTTTTATTAATTGTTTCGTCGGGGCCATGATGTTTCTGCACTCCGGCGACAAAGTAAAAGCTGATTCTTTTCTCCGACAAGGATTTGCGCTTGGTAAGGCCAAGGGATATGTAAACTGCTATTTCTGGGATTCGAAGATGATGGAACAGCTTTGTTATCGAGCCCTGGAACGAGAGATAGAGGAAGAATATGTTCAGAATCTTATCCGCAGGCGGCAACTGGTTCCCTCTTCTCCTCCTCTTGAACTGGAGAATTGGCCCTGGAAAATAAAAATATTTACCTTGGGACGATTCAGCCTGCTCATCGACAATAAACCGGTCACATTTTATAGGAAAGGACAAATGCGTCCCCTTGAGCTTCTTTATGCTCTTATTGCTCTTGGCGGCCGCAGTGTCAGCAAGGAAAAAATCGAGGAGTATCTCTGGCCGGATGCTCTTGGCGATGCTGCCGGCAGCGCTTTTTCAACAACGCTTTACCGGTTACGAAAATTATTGACGGTACCAGAGGCCGTCATCGTCCAAAACGAAACCATCACCCTTAATCCACAATTCTGCTGGGTAGATACATGGGCTTTTGAACGGTTCATTGCCCAGGCCGATTCAGTTTCAAGTCAACACATCGAGAATAAGTTCGCCTTTTTACAAAAGGCAATTGCTCTTTATCACGGTATTTTTCTCCAGGAACAGGGCAACATATACTGGTTTGAGGCAATCAGGGAACGGTTACGGAAAAAATATTCCCGAATAACCCTGCAATTAGCTGATCGCCTGATACAAACACAGGACGTTCAATCCGTGACCGACTTCCTTGAAAAGGTTATCACTGTTGACCCTGCAAATGAAAATCTCTATCAACGATTCATGAAATATTACCGAGAGACAGGACTGAAAAAAAAATCAAGCCAACCCGTTGAAAAGAATACGATGACATCGAAAAGGGAGTTGAATTAAGAAAGACCTCTGCCGCTTTCCCGGACAACAAATCTTTTGCAGACAAAGGCCCGTTCAAGACATTATTATGCATGATTATACGGACATCATGCTTAATTACGAAAACAGAAACCAACACAACAAAACAATTAAGTATCCCCATAACCTTCATATTTTCAATTTTACTCCGACGCCATTTACCACTGCCATTTACTACCGAAAACCTCTTTTTTCGAAAAATTATGCCTTTACCTGTTGCATTTTTCTTCGGCGAGATATTTAATGATTACTAATAAGAAGAAATATTCTTTAGATATTTTTCAACACACAAACACATTTACTTCCCTCTCCATAAATTGAGCAGGCCTGACTACAGGGACCAAGAATTTCAATGAGTGCCTGGTCTGGCTATAACAACCGAAAACCCATGGCAACCATACAGGATTTTTTTGATGAAAAGATAAAACTGCCCTCACCCCCGGCTATCGCTTTGAAAATACTCGAAGCGGTGCGCAAGGATGAGAATTCCTTTGATGAACTGGCGCAGATTATTTCAGTGGACCCGGCGCTGACTGTTCGTATTCTGAAGATAGCGAACTCCTCTCTTTATGGCTTTCCAAATCCGGTTGATTCTCTGAGCCAGGCCACTGCTCTTATCGGCACCAATGCCCTGAAAAACATTGCCCTTTCCTTTGTCATTGTCCAGGACTTTCAGGATGCTCCCCAAGGCAGTTTTGATTTGACCCTTTTCTGGCGTCGGGCAATTACAGCCGCCGTGGCGGCTGAGACACTGGCCGAATATATCAGCCTCCATTATCAGGATCTCTTTGTTAGCGCTCTGTTACAAGACATTGGTGTACTGATTTTATACCTTTCCGATGCGGCCACCTACACCTCCCTGCAGGATGAAAAACGTGTGACCGGCAAGACAACCTGTGAAATAGAACAGCAAAAATTCGGCTTTGATCATAGTGAGGTCGGAAACCACCTGCTTGCCACCTGGAGTCTGCCGGAAACCATTCATCAGCCTATCAGGTTCCACCATTCCGATGAGGTCGATGATCCTTATAAAGACGCTGCTTTGATTTTACAATTAGCGGACAAAATTGCTGCTATCTATCACGGCATTCACAGTAACAGTAAATTTGTTACTGTCCATGAGGGCTTAAAAAACTGTTATCAGCTCTCTGAAGAACAGATAGATCAACTTATTGATACCGTAGGGGAAAAGGCATATGAAATCCTTGACCTGTTTGCAATAGATCCAGGTGATATCAAACCTTTTTCTCTCATCATGCAGGAGGCAAATGAGGAACTGGGGCGCCTTAACTTTTCCTATGCCCAGATAGTCCTTGAATTAAAACAGGCAAAACAGAGTGCTGAACAACTGGCCCTGGAGTTAAAAATGGCCAATGACAGCCTGCGGGAACTTGCATTCCGTGACGGGCTGACAGGATTGTATAATCACAGATATTTCCAGGAAGTTCTTGAATCAGAACTTGATCGGGCCAAACGGTATAACCATCCACTCTCACTGCTGCTGATTGATATCGATTTCTTTAAAAAAGTTAATGATCAGTTCGGTCATCCTGCCGGTGATCAGGTTTTGCAGGAAGTCGGCAACACTCTGACCAAACTGATTCGGCGCTGCGATATTGTCGCCCGTTACGGAGGCGAGGAGTTTGCCATTATTCTACCCGAGACAGGCGCGACCAGTGCCAAAGTACTGGCGCAACGCGTACGGAGGGGTATTGAACAGATGAACGTCAACTATAACGATCAGATACTGTCCATAACTATCAGCTGCGGTATTGCCAGCAGTGAAATTGACAACCATGGTGATACCCGGGCAGAACTCATTGAATACAGTGACCAGGCCCTGTACAGAGCCAAAGAAAATGGCAGAAATAGAGTAGAAATGTAATTGCAGAGAAAAACAGACTGATCTTTACTACGCTCACCTGGAACATACCAAAAAATTAACAAGCAGCTTTATCCTTCCGGTCTCACGTTGGTTTTTTTTAACAAGACTGTACTTGCGTTGAATATTCACGAATCCTGTTCTCTCACCTCTTTAATTTCCATGCCCCAGCAGCGGCAACAAAAAATCACAAAAACCTCCTTGCCAGGTCTCTTGTTGAACAATTGCCTTTCATGATAAGTTGTGGTATAGATTGAGGAAGAAAATCATTCCTGCAACCATGTTTATCTCTTTAAAATAAGAGATAATTTAAAAAATATCGTCCGGATATTTTTTTCCGGTGCCCTCAAGACTTATTCCGCATAATTACAACCACAGGGAGGAAGTATCATGAAAAATCCGTTGAAATCCAGCCTTATGCACACGAAAATCTTAGCGGTTTTCGCGACGGTCATGCTCTTGCCGTTGATCACGTCAACAGCCTCGCAAAGCGCTCCTATCAAATCTATTCACTTTCTTATCCCCGGCGGAGCCGGCGGCGGCTGGGATTCCACGGCGCGAGGTGTCGGCAAAGCCCTTCGTGATGCCGGTCTTATCGAAAAGGCCTCCTATGAAAATATGTCCGGCGGAGGGGGCGGCAAGGCGCTCAACTATTTAATCTCAACGGCAAAACGACAGCAGGGAACCTTGATGGTCAACTCAACACCGATTGTAATCCGCTCGCTTACCGGTGTGTTCCCCCAGTCTTTCCGTGACCTGACGCCGATCGCCTCGGTCATTGCCGATTATGCCGCTTTTGTTGTCCCGAAAGACTCCAAATACACAAGTTGGAAACAGGTTGTGGCAGACTTTAAAAAAGATACCAACTCTATCAGGGTGGCAGGCGGTTCGGTTAAGGGCGGCATGGATCATATCGTTGCAGCCCTTGCCTTTCAAGCGGCTGGACAAGATCCCCTGAAGGTAAAATACGTACCATACGATGCCGGCGGCAAGGCAATGGCCGGCTTGTTATCCGGAGATACGCAAGTACTCTCCACTGGTTTTTCCGAAGCCGTTGGTCTTGCCAAACAGGGTGAAGTACGTATCCTCGCCGTGACCTCCGACAAACGGTTGCAGCAGGTCCCGGACGTACCGACCTTAAAGGAATTAGGCTATGATGCCACCTTTGCCAACTGGCGGGGTTTTTTTGCCGCGCCCGGTTTGCTGGAAGCACAGGCTGTCGCCTACCAGCAGTTACTTGCCAAGATGTACAAAACCCCTGAATGGGAAAAAATTCGCAAGGCCAGGGGCTGGCAGAACCTTTATCAACCCGGCAAGAAATTTTATACTTTTCTCGAAGGCCAGGAAAAGGTCATAGGCAGCCTGATGCGAACAATGGGTTTTATTAAATAATGATGACGTCGTAAAAATTTCGATCTACCGCGTCGTGTGTGCCGGGGCGATCCACAACATACTATTAGTAGAGTTGAGACCCGTCCCGACAGCCTACTCCTCGGAGTCTCCACTGCGCTCCGCTTACAGGTATATCTTTGTTTTTACTTAGCCATCTTGAAGCAAGTCGTGACTTTTACGGTTCCATCAATAATCCCTGGTTTATTAACAGGTAGCCTGTGCTGAAAGATGCTTAATGTTTCCTTTCAGCGCAGGCTCTACGATTTTTCCTATTCCTCAAGCCGTGAACCGATCATAAAATCGACAACCACCGTGTCTACCAAAGAATGAATAGAGAAAAAGTCGGCGCCCTCTTCTTTCTCCTGTTTTCTGCAGCATACGGGTTTGGTTCCCTATCTATACCCCTGACTTTTTTCTCACGGGGCGAGGCCATCACACCCCGCACGGTACCGCAGGTGCTTGCCATTGCAGGTGTCATCTTTTCCTTTCTCATTCTTGTCCTGCCGACCACTGACCCGACGGGTAAGCCTTTACTTGGACAAACCTTTACAGGATTGGACTGGAAAAGGGCCTTATCCATCCTCGGCATGGTCCTTCTTTACGGTTTTGCCATGAAATGGATCGGCTTTATTCTCTCCTCAATATTTTTTCTAATCGGTGGATTTTATCTCTTAGGCGAACGAAGAATTAAAGTAATGTTGTTGGCGTCAATCCCTGTAGTGGTCGGCCTCTTTTTCCTGATGTCCTACATCCTCGGCGTCTATATTGCTCCCGGTGAAATTTTCTACCTCATAATGGGAACTCTCAACTGATGTGGGAGGGAATGCTTTCAGGAATGGCCGTCGGCATCCAGACGACCTTTATTCCCATAAACATTGCCGTTGTCTTGTTCGGCTGTTTTGTCGGCAGTTTCATCGGCATGCTGCCTGGTTTAGGGCCTATTACCGCTGTTGCCCTGATGATACCCGTCACTTATGGAGTGGAACCGGCCACCGGCATGGTACTGCTGGCCGGTGTATATTACGGCGCAATTTTCGGAGGTTCGACCTGCTCTATCCTGATAAATGCGCCGGGAGAAGCTGCGACAGTCGCCACAGCCTTTGACGGCTATCCCCTGGCCCAAAAAGGATACCCCGGTAAAGCTCTGGCCATTGCCGCCTATTCCAGTTTTTCGGGCGGAACCCTTGCCGTTGTCGGCTTAATGGTTGCTGCACCGGCCATGGCAAATGTTGCAAAAAGTTTTCAATCATCTGATTATTTTGCCCTGATGGTTATGGGGTTGACGGCCGTATCCGCTTTTACCGGCAAAGGGGCGTTCTTAAAAGCCATGATGATGACGGTCTGTGGCCTGATGTTATCCACAGTCGGCACAGACATGACCTCAGGTGTTCAACGATACACCTTTGGTTGTATAGACCTGCTTGACGGGATCAGTTTCCTTCTTCTGGCAATGGCAACCTTTGCCCTGACCGAAGGATTATTGATGATTTTAAAGCGTCGGGATACGACGGGGGTGTTTGACGCAAAAAATATTGGCAAAATCAGTGACCTGCGAGTGACAAAAAAGGAGCTGAAAAAAATTCTTCCGACCATAGGGCGCTGTTCCCTGCTCGGTTTTTTCATTGGCATCCTTCCCGGTTCAGGGGCAACGCTCGGTTCCTTTCTCTCCTACGGTATGGAACGAAACCTGGCCAAACCTGAAGACCGGAAAGAATTCGGCAAAGGAAGCCTTATCGGTCTGGCTGCGCCGGAAACCGGTAATAACGCCGCCAGCTCCGGCTCCTTTGTGCCCCTGCTGACCCTTGGCATCCCGGGATCGGGCACCACGGCTGTTATGCTGGGTGCTCTGATTGCCTACGGCATCGATCCCGGGCCGCGAATGTTTGTCGATCATCCGGACGTGTTCTGGGGCGTGATTATGTCCATGTACCTTGGCAATGTCTTCCTGCTGATAATTAACCTGCCACTCATTCCCTACTTCGCCCGCCTGCTCGCTGTGCCGAAGAAAATACTCATTCCCTACATCTTTTATTTTTCGATTATCGGCGTCTATCTCGTCACCTTCAACACCTTTGATATTTTCATGATGGTGGTGTTTGCCTTTATCGCTCTTATCTTCAGGATGCTCAGCTACCCCATGGCGCCGCTGCTGCTGGGGTTTATTCTCGGTGGTTTACTGGAAGATAATCTTGTTCGTTCACTTGCGATATATAACGGTTCCTTATCCTTTCTCTATGAACGCCCTGTAACCCTTGGGATCAATATGGTGACCCTTTGTTTTCTCGCTATGCCGGTAGTGCAGATGATACGAAGCAGAAAAAAAACGTAACGCAGGGTTTTCCGGCTGGATATTTCTTATACAATATATTTCTGAAGTCCTCGTTTCTCCATAATCTTCCAAAAAAAATGTCATGAAAAACAAGAGCAAAATATTAAAGGAAAAAATAAATGAGCGCAGAGCTCTCATTGTTCCGGGCTGCCACGACGCCCTCAGTGCCAAAATCATCGAAAAAGCTGGTTTTGAGGCGGTACAGATAAGCGGATTCGGGCTGGCCGGCTCCTGGCTGGGTGCGCCCGACGTCGGTCTTCTGCAGATAAACGACATTCTGGCCGCTACCTGGAATATTATTCAGGCCGTTGAGGTACCGGTCATGGCCGATATTGATACCGGCGGCGGTAATGTCGTCAATGCCGTGCAGGTCGTCAACCGGCTTATTGATATGGGGGCAGCAGGTTTTAACATTGAAGACCAGGTTTTTCCGAAACGATGCGGGCATATGGAGGGAAAAGAGGTGATCGCCGCTACTGAAATGATCGGTAAAATAGAGGCGCTGGCTGAGCTGAAACAAGAACGCGACCCGGATCTGGTCATCAATGCCCGTACCGACAGTTATCTGCCCAGGGGGTTGGACGAGGCCATTAACCGATGCAACCTCTATCTTGAAGCAGGCGCTGATCTTGTGTTTATCGACGGTATAAAGACCAGAGCGGATATTGAAAGGGCGGTAAAGGAAATCCAGGGACCGCTATCCATAAACCTCATGGATGCGGTTACCGGAGTAAAGACGGAACTCATACCCGTCCCCGAACTTGCGGCAATGGGTGTGGCAAGGGTCAGTATCCCGGTGGCCTCGATTCTCGTTGCCCACAGGGCATGCATGGAATTTTTCCAGGCGCTTAAAGCATCACCGACCGGCCTCCTTGCCGGGCAAACCGATCGGCTCACCGCATTTTCCGATTATGCCGAATTTGTCGGCCTGCGCGAGTATAACGAGCTGGAAAAGAAATACCTGCCCCGGGAAAAATTTCAGAAAAAATACAATCAAACATAATCCAGCTTCGCCCGGTCAAAAAAATCCCTCTCTACAATCGTGCCATTGTATAACGATCAAGCTGAGTGGTGCGCCAACAACCTTGCCGCGTCAGCGCCGCCGAAGTTCTTCGCATCCACTCAAGCGCCTTGTTCGGCGTTTTTCTTTGCATGCCTTTTCACTATGGGGAGAAGCGACCTCAAGGCTTCATTAACTGAGCCATGGTCAGGAAAATATTGAGCCACATCAGGATCAATAACAACTACGTTTGTCCCCTCCGCATATCTCTTTGCATATTTGCCCCTTATACCTTTGCTGAAATCATATTCCTCTAACATGTCAGGATCACCTTGCATTACTTTCACAATATGACCTCTCTTTTTTCGTTGCCTTTCTGGCGCTTATTATTCTCATATTATTACCACGTTCTGTATGCACAACAACTAACATACGGTTTTAATGGGAGATTCCAATTAAAATAAACCGTTCTTCATCTTCGGAATGAAGCGGATCATGGATTGTCAGTGAAAGAGGGTCTGCAAAAACGGTGCTGGTCTCATCAAAGCTAATGCCATGTTTTTGTTCATTACTCTTTGCTTTTTCGATATCCCATTCAAATGATAACATATCCTGACCTGTTTTCAGTTTTTCACTTTGCTGTTCCAATATTCAACGTAGGTTACATAAGCTTTTGTGCTGGTCAAAAATAAAATGTGCTGATCAACATTCAGTTTATATGCGGGCAAACTCTTTACTCCCATCCTTCGAGCTTTTTCCATTCTATGGTTGCCATCAATCAAGTTGTATTGCCCTGGAGCAATTTCCGCCACGATTACAGGCTGTGAAATCTCAACTGAATCCATATGGATCTCGTTGATAGATGAAAAACCTTCGAAGAAATCACTTACCGCTACTTCTTCAGGAGTGAAGATATCAGGTTTTTTTTGAATATACTCGATCATTTTTGTGATATTAAACACAAAAATGCCATTTGGGAACAACTCATCTCCAGCAGCAACGGGGCATGGAGTGAAATCATTATCTACCCTCAACATTTTTACCATAGGTCAAACCTCACATCCTCCCATTACCACCTCCGACACCACTTTTCGCGGTAGCTTGGTGGCTCGGGTATAGGTTCATCCGGCTCTTCTGCTCTCTCTGCGATAAAAGTGCTTTCGTCTCCGTCCTTAATCTTGATCTTACCCGCAAGACGCCCATCCTTGCGAAGTCTCACTCTCCCGGTTCCAGAGACAGGGTCGAACTCCCAAGCGCCCCGCCATGTAAAAGACACGCCCGTCTTGGTGGGCTTGCAGTTCACGTAAGCGAGAAGAGCGAACAACCTCAAACGATCATCATGCCCCGTCAGCGAAATCAGCGCCGGCCCAATTATGTCGATACGGTCGTCAGCCCAGTGTGACGTTTCGATAATCCGCCACCAACCATAATACTCATAAGGTATGTCTTTGTCTGACATCAGATATCATTCTCCTTGGTAGGTAGGGGCATTTCTCCGCAGAATGGGCCGGGCTGCCGAATAGCGCGGCCTATTCGGTAATTCTCTATATTCCCATAACAAAATCCATGTAAGCTCGTTTTGTCTTTTCATCCCACTCGGCAAATTCTAATAGTTGCCAATAATGTTCTGTTGCGAGCCGCCGCATCCCTTCATAGATGGAAACAAATTCAGGTTCAATAGACAATTCAAGGCCAGCAAGTCGGGATAGAAGGCCTCGGTCAGATAGGCCTTTGAGTAGATGTTCAATTGTCTCTTTGGTTTCATGCCAAGAATCTCCACTGGCCTCCTGTGCAATTTCTGCCGCCTTTGGATAAAAGGCTACGGAAAAACGCTCCCCAGGACTTAATGACTGAGCAATATTGAGAATTCGATCAGCGGATGCATCAGGCTTTTCCAGACCGTATCGACGCCCATATGCCATTAAATGATGAACCTTGCATGACAAACATGAGGCGCAAGCGAAATCAAAGAAAGTTGTCTTTCCATAACCCGTAGGGCCTGCAACAACACATAATCGATCCTCTTTTTGGACCTGCTTAAAGATTTCGAGATGATTTTCATCATAAGCATCAAAATATCGAATGCGTTGCCCATTGAACTCCATTTCATGTGACTTCATATTTTATTTTCCTTTCGCCGTCACGGTTCACCTGGCACAGGGGCTATCACAAAACTATATATATTGCAAAATCTTACGCAAACCTAAATTTTTTACAGAACGGCACGGCCCCTGCGATCAGGTGCAACCGTCTTGTTGGCCGATATACTCTGTAAGTAGTCCTGCATTTTGTGCAGCATGCAATTGGCGTCTATCAGCCGTAGCAAAAAGTTCAGCCTGCCATTCCAATGCGCATGCAATATGTAATGCATCCATTGCTCGCAAGGTGTTGTTTTCCAATAAACTTACGGAATGAGAGATAACGGAGGGAGTAATTTGAAGCACGATTGCATCATACACATCTTCCATCAAATGCCTTTTAATTGTACGATAATCACCAGATGCTAAAACTTGTTCTCTTCGCCTTCGGTTAAGCGCAGATATTATCTCAGGCACTACTATCGTGCATAAAGCCAATTGCGAGGCTCGCTGTAAAAGATGATCTAAAGCTTCTGAACCATCTTCCAATATATATCTTTTTGCAAATGCTGAAGAATCACATATGAGTTTCATAAGTCTGATTCACGATCTTCAGAAATAGCTGATGCCAAATCACTTCCTGGTATTTGTAAACAAATGCCCCGTTTTTTCCAGGCTGGCATTTTGCTATTTTTGTCAGAAAAAGGAATTACCTCTGCAATAGGTCTTCCACGTCGTAAAAGGATAATTGTCTCACCGTGTTCAACTTCGGTAATGAATCTTGATGCTTTCTTTCTAAAATCTGTAAAAGAAACTGTTTTCATTGCTCACCTCCTATTTTATGTACATCCAAATGTACACTTTGGTGAGCATTTTGTCAAGATTTATGTTGTTGTCGGCATCGAGGTAGGACTGCCGGTTACCCGACAGCCCCCTCACAGATCCCTGCGTGCGGTATTCCCGCACAAGGCTCCTCAATATTGCTCGCTTCGTACAAGACACAACGCTCTCTTTGCTATTCCCCTCAGTGAGATTTGCTTGCATAATCCAGCCCTTCGTGTCCGGTACAAGTTTCCTTTGCGGGCTACGCAATACCGTCATCCCCTTCCCCATGTGAACGGCCCTACCGTCTCAGAGTACTATGAGATGATCTGACTCCCTTCCACCCATCAGACGTTCTTCTTGTGGTTGATACCTCCTTCCTCTGCGGTGTTGCTCGATGTCAGAGGAGATGAAAGGGTCTCCCAGGTTCCTGACGCTTCTCTCACTACATGCCACGCTCTCGGACCCCGGCAGTCCCTCCGGAATCTTACCAAAACGATTCCTTTGTACAGGCTTCCGGCACGTTAAAACCGTCGCCAACTGCATTGATTTCTCCTTACGAGGCTGAATTGCTTGAGGGAGGTACGTCTCCCCTGCGGCCTGCAGTGTTCCCTGTGTACGCTTCACCTGTATTGTTCGTCCAGTACAGCTCTTAAAGGACTCCGCAACAGGCGCAACAATCGGTATCCCGCCATGGCGGGACTGGTCAGGCTTTGCCCGATGGGGACTTTCCGTCCGGGAACAAGGACAGGGCACCCTATAAAAAGCGCCAAGCTGCGCCTGGCGCACTAACGCACCAGTATCACCTGACCCAAGCGAATCTGCCGACCAACCTGATCATGAACAAAAAGGTTGGAATTACCGGGAGATTCGCCAAAACCGCGTCGTGCTTGGGGTCAGTGTGTATGCGATTGATAATAGAGAAGGCCCCCTCGCTCCCAGCAGACCGGTTCTGCTATAATAGAGGGTAGGAACACGACAACCTCAAATAAAGGAGGCCTTCTCATGCGATTTTACACTAAACAACACAATTTTTACTGCGGAATCGACCTGCACACCAACAAAATGTATCCGTGTATCCTCAACCGGGAGGGGGAGACTGTCCTGCACAGAAACATCAAAACCAGTCCCGAAGCCTTTCTCAGGGCAATAAAGCCATACCGTGACGACATCGTCGTCTGTGCAGAATGCATGTTTACCTGATACTGGCTGGCTGATCTGTGCCAAAAGGAAAACATCCCCTTTATCCTCGGGCATGCACTCTACATGCGGGCTATCCACGGAGGCAAAAGCAAAAATG
>JANTGH010000068.1 GCA_024763055.1 Desulfobulbaceae bacterium | reverse complement strand
TTGCAGCGTCTCTCGGGATGCTCTTTCCGGCGCCAAGATGGGCCAGGTGACCAGCATATTTTTCCCTCCTTGCCGTGAGCATGGTGGCGCAGAGGGGAGACCCGGTTGTCATGTAGGTACCCACAACGGGTCTATGTTTCTAAATGTTCGGTTCAACGGGGTAACATTGAGCCGAATCATTGACCTCCTTGGCCTCTCACTGCCTGTAAAGACAGTTGCCCGAGATAGAAGGTCGTGCGTCTGGTTCACCATCCGAGGGCAGGGCTTTGCCGTTTCGGATTGAATGTCATTTTTTGTTTAGTTTCGTCTCGTAGGTTTTTTTTGCCTTTGACCCCGCCTTGTCAAACGGAATCATTATGATTGAATAATTATTACACCCGACCGGACGGTACTGTCAAGGGGAAAATGCTTTTTTTATCAATAAAAACAGTTTGTTGGTGTCGGCATGTTGCCGGTTGACTGCCGGCCTGTTGCCGTTGCAAGATTCAATAGTGGATCATTGACACCACTATGCTTCCCTGTTATTGGGATCATGAACTACAAACTATGTAAAAAAGCGCAGTTAGGTCAGAATCAAAAAAGATGAAGACGGAGCCCTCCGGGTAATCAGTAACCAATTTCTCGATGTCTTTGCCAGCCATAAAGCAAAACAAGCTCTGACAGGATAATGACGAAAAGCAATATGTCACGATCTGCTGAACTCAACGAAATACAGCAATTGCGAGAGGAAAATGCTCGGCTCAGAGCTCTGCTGACCAAACATTCCATTGCGTGGGAGGAAGAAATTCCTGTTAAGGTCATAACGAAAACAGTAAAGTCGGAAACTGTTGATTCTCAGCTTCCTCCCTCTGAAAAAATTACTCTCTTCCGCCGTTTGTTCAGAGGGCGCACCGATGCCTATCCTGTCCGATGGCAATCAACTCAAGGCAGATCCGGTTATTCACCTGCCTGTGGAAATGAATGGAAGCCTGTGCTCTGCAATAAAAGAAAAGTCAAATGTGGTGATTGTCCGAATCGTTTGTTGCTGCCGGTGACGGATCAGGTGCTGTACGATCATCTGGCTGGAAAGAAAACGGTAGGTGTTTACCCGCTCCTTGACGACAATGGCTGTTATTTTTTAGCGACAGATTTTGACAAAGGAGAATGGCGGGAAGACGCAAGTGCCTTTTTCCAGTCCTGCCGGGATTTGGATATCCCGGCAGCTTTGGAAATATCCCGGTCCGGCAATGGAGCCCATGTCTGGATATTAATCAGTGGCTGGAAAGGTTGAACACTTTTCTTGAACTACCGGAAGATTGTCCGGGGGGACTGGGCGGCGGCAGGAAAAAGCTGACCGGAAAAATTGATATTGCGCTCATGCAGTCTCTATCCCGGCGTGATGATCTGGCAGAACTTCTTGACAAATATGGACAGGTTATTGTGGATGAATGCCACCACGTTTCCGCTTTTTCCTTTGAGTCCGTTCTCAAGCAGGCCAAAGCCAAATATGTTGTCGGACTCACCGCCACACCGATTCGTCGCGATGGTCACCACCCGATTATCTTCATGCAGTGCGGCTCCATTCGTCATCAAGCCAAAGTCCAGGAAAATCTCCCGGAACATCTTGAAGTTCTGGTCAGACATCTCTCTGCCCCGGTCATTCCCGCCAGTTCAACTATTCAGGATATCTTTCGTATTCTCGTAGGTGAAGTCCAACGTAATCACCAAATAGCCTGAGATGTCATGGCTGCTTATTCCGAGGGAAGAAAGGTCTTGGTGTTAACGGAACGGACCGATCATCTCAAGTTGCTGCAGGAGGCTCTTGCCGGCAGCATTGAAAATCTGTTTGTCCTCCACGGTCGTTTATCGAAAAAACAACGGGCGGCGATACTTACCTCTCTTGCCGAACTTGAAGACTCTGCTCCCCGTGTTCTACTTGCCACCGGCAGGTTGATTGGCGAAGGTTTCGATCATCCACCCCTTGACACCCTGGTTCTGGCCATGCCCATTTCATGGAAGGGCACGCTGCAACAATACGCAGGGCGGCTGCACCGTGAACATGGCGATAAAAAGGATGTCCGTATTTATGATTATGTTGAAGAGGATCAGCCTCAACTGGCAAGAATGTGGAATAAACGCCGACGTGGCTATGCGGCAATGGGCTACAGGATTAAAGCAGATTCGATTTAATTTGCAGTACATTGAAACCTTCGATTTGTCCAGTTAGTTCAGCAAGGAATAATCCTTCAGCTGAAATATAGTTGCGTTGAAGTGGTTGGCCATGACTTGCCCTTTGTAATACAACGTGATACATTGATGCCGGAGGAACATATTATGAAAGATGCAACCATGACAGTTCGGATGTCGCAAGAGACCAAGAGAAGGTTGACTCAATTGGCAGAGGCGACAAACAGGACCAGATCATATCTTCTGGATCAGGCCATCAATGACTACCTCAATATTCATGAATGGCAGGCGTTAGAAACAAAAAAAGCCGTTGACATGGCCAACAGCCCCCATGCTGAATGGGTTGACCATCAAAATATAAAAGCTGAATGGATAGCGAAGCTTGAAGATTAGGTGGTTAAAGCTCGCGGCCCGAGACCTTGAACAGGTTGAAGCATATATTGCCCGGGAAAATCCAGCTGCGGCAGTACGGGTTGTCCTGCGAGTCATTGAAGCTGTTGAATTGTTGGCGGAGCAGCCTGGTATTGGGCGACCAGGGCGAATTGAAGGAACCAGAGAGTTGGTGATTAACGACACACCCTTTCTTGTTCCATATCGTCAAAAAGATGGGTATATAGAAATCCTTCGGGTGTATCATCATTCACGATGCCGGCCGGATACACTGTAACAACTATCATTTTGGATAAGGCGGCGAATGATATGGCCGCAGGTTGAACTTTTTTAAGATCAGAGAGAATTCGAAATTGGCGATTATTTTTGAGGCAATTTGACATTATTATGATCCAATTGCATGGAAATTAATGGATATGGAAGACAATGTTGAACGGTACAAAAAAATATTAGCTGACCACCGGCAGGAACAGGAGCGTCGTTATCATGTCAGCTCCCTGGGACAGTTCGGTTCACGTCTGCGCGGAGATTATAAGGAAGACAGTGATCTGGATGTACTGGTGACATTTTCTCGCACTCCTGGGCTGTTGAAGTTTTCCGGTCTGCAATACCATCTTTCGGATCTCCTGGGAGTCAAGGTCGACCTGGTTATGCGGGATGCCCTGAAACCAGGTATCGGCAGCCGCATACTCGCGGAGGCTGTGCAGGTATGAGGAAAGGTTTTTACCATCTCAGATAGTGCAATGGCAGAAGCAGTAAGGTTTGTTATCTGTTGAATCAAAAAGGAAGAATCATGAATGCCCTTGAAATTAAAAAAATGAGTACCGTACAACGGCTTCAAGCCATGGAAAATCTGTGGGACGCTTTACTGCATGAAAAGGTGGAAATTGAATCTCCCGGCTGGCACCAGAATGTTCTGAAAAATAGGAAGAAACGTATCGCTGCGGGCGAAGCTGAATTTCTTTCGTTGAAAGAATTAAAGGCAATACGGGACGTATGATTGTCCAAGATGTTGTTTTCCTGGATGATGCAGCGGATGACCTGACAGCTGGTCGAATTTTTTTACGATCAGAGAGAAGCAGGAGTTGGTGAATATTTCTGGGACAGCCTTGTGGCAGATATCGAATCACTGTTCATTTTTGCAGGGGTTCATGTCAGACATTATGGTTATTAACGGATGTTGGCCAAACGGTTCCCGTATGCAATTTATTACGAGATTAATGCTGAAATAGCCCAAGTCATCGCAGTATTACCTCTGCGCAGAGATCCAGTGTGGCTTGAAGAAAAATTGAGGGTCAGAAAATGATCACGCCCTTTTAGATTTGCACCTTTTCTCTCCTTCCGGCGAATTGTTCTACAGTTTTGAATGATATAGAGAGAATTTTTTACAGTATATTTTGCAGTACATCTAAAATGTATGTGTGTTTATATTTAGTAATTTCATTATGTTACTGTGACTGTTAAATGGTCGCCACCTCCATTGTCAAGTGCAGTAAAATTCATAATAGTTCGTAAGCCCGCTGTCTGTGAAGGTCAGCGGTTTTTTTTTGTGTTCAAAATCCATTCCGGTTCGTTGGCAGCCTGTGTGTAAATTGCAGTATTTTTTTCGGTACCGGCCAGCCGATAAGTCTTAGATTAGCGACATAAAAATAGTTACAAATGATAAATAAATAACAAGGTGAATTTGGCGTAAGGCAGTCAATAGTGTATATAAACACTTTGTGAGAAAGGAATTGATAGGGCGAACAGATGCATGTAAGTATTTTCAGCTGGCCGAGAAGGGTCTCTTTTTTCCAGAGGGTCAACACCATATTGAGGACGGTTTTGACCTTCGTTAAAAAAGTAAAATAGCGACCGGAGTGCATTTAGTTGGTAAATACCAGTTCTAAAGGATACTCTCGAGAAGAGAAAAAATGCATATTATTACGGTACCAAAAATAACAAAAAAATGGACCAAGGAACCTCCTGCTAATTTGTATAAGTTAACGTGTATAAAAATGCCGGTTGAATTGCCTGTGGAAGGTCTCGATGAGATCATAATTATTCTCCTGTTTTTTTCGAATATAGGATGAATCACCTGGAACTGCTTGAATGTCCCGCCAGCCCCAAACCGATAAACTTGACCTCAACGCCTCCACCTGTACAATTCCCGGCTTACTGAAAGCGGCCGCAAAATGTCGGCCCTCTGCCGTATTTTTCACGAGATCTAATGATGATGTGGATCATTTCTCGTTTGAAGAAATTGTTTATTTGACTGCCAGGACAGCGAACGCACTTCTTGCCAGTGGGGTACAGCGAGGCGATCGTGTCGCGCTGCTGTTGCCAACCTGTCTGGAAGCAGTAGTATTATTTTATGCAACAGCCACTGTCGGTGCTGTTACTGTGCCCATGGATTATGGTATGGGCAGTGATACAAAGGCCTACATCCTTCAGCATGCTGCACCTTGCCTGGTTTTTTGTGGTGTTGGCAGTGAAGTAGGGCTAATGAAGTGCGGGTGGCCTGCCAGGCAGATCGTTACCATCGGCGCATCAGGCAGCAGTATGGCTAATGAGTTTGAGCACTGGCTGGAACAGGCAATTCCTTCTTTTTTCACAGGGTCTGTGGATTCCATAGACCCTGCCGTGCTTTTATACACCTCAGGTTCAACAGGTTGTCCAAAAGGTGTTTTATTGTCTCATGGTGCTCTGTGTCGAAGTGGCTTTCAATTTGCCAGGCATTACGGGTGGCATAAACAAGATCTTTTCTTTAATCTTGCAGAATTGCACACTATGAGTGGCCTGCGCAATACGTGCATCACTCCGCTCTGGACAAACTCAGGTGTTCATCTGTGCCCACCGGAAGAGCGCCGGTCAGTTTTTGAAATTATTGAACAGATAAACCGTTTCGGTTGTAGTTTGTTAGGGGGGGCTCCCATTTTTGTGCGCCAGCTTCGACTGTTTTACGGTCGTTTCAATCGAGTCAATCTGGAAAGGTTACGTGTCATCTTTTGTACAGGGGCCTTGTTGGATGCTGATTTAGTTCACTGGATATATGACAATTACAATATTCCGGTTTTAAATTATTACGGTTTGACTGAAACGTGCGGTTTTTGTGCCGGTCATTCCATGAGCACTTTTCTGGAACACGTTGATGGGATTGGATTCCCTGTCGATGCAACGCTGTCAATAGTCGACGCTTCCGATAATTATTTGCCATCCCAACGAGCAGGAGAATTATGTGTCTCAAGTCCCAATTTGATGTTGGGTTATTATAAGCAACCGGAAATGACAGACAATGTATTGAAAAATGGGTGCTTCCATACAGGAGATCAAGCCTGGCAAACCAAGGATGGAAACATCGTACTGATCGGCCGGAAAAAAAATTTTATAAAAACGGCTCTAACCGAGCTGGTCTACTTTGAAGAAGTAGAGCTGGCCCTGGAAAGGCACCCTCAAGTCAGGGAAGCCGGTGTTTGTGGATTCATATCCGGTTTAGGCGATGAAAGACTGGCCGCATTTGTTGCGACTGGCAGTACAGTCGAATCTGAAGAGGTGTTTTTCAGTAAATTGCAGCGTTACATTTCCCAACATCTTGGAACACATAAATCACCGTCAGTTTTTTACCTGTTAGATCGCCTGCCACGAACTTCATCCGGAAAACTTCTTCGAAAAGAGTTGGAATTAATACTGCAATGAGAAATCGATATCCTCAAAATATAGTGGAGACCTTTGCAAATGCCGTTGCTCCCGGGCTTCGAAGAAAGACCTTTATGGAGTGCCGCTTACAACGAATTACTTATGGTGAAATCTGCACCGTCATTGCAAAGCTGTATACTCTCTATAACCAATGGGGACTGCGGGCAGGCGATCGCGTCGTCATATCCACTGAAAATGACATTCATGCGGCGGCGTTGTTTCTTTCCCTGCTACGTTCTGGAATTACTGCTGTTTTTATTGATCCGGACACCAAACCGTCTCGCGTTGAACATCTTCTGACCGTTGCCCAGCCTAAAGCCATTATCCTTGATAAGAATCTGCTGGAAAAATGGCAAAGTACAACTGTCAACAGGATACTGGCCATCGAAGATCGTAAAACCTCTAACCTGTTGCATAGATTGCTCGGCAAGCGATCCGTAAACGAGGTGGCTGACAGGGCAGTATCGTATCCAGCCATCCTGCAGCAACTGCCGGAGACAACACTGCCGGGGTATATTGATCCGGATGTTGATGCATATGTTCTGTTTACATCGGGAACGACATCAAATCCGAAAGGGGTTCGGATCAGTCACGGCGCCCTGTTTGCACATCTGCAGACCCTTTCCCGTCAATTTGGCTATACGCCGGAAACACGGTTGTTAAACATCCTTATAGTATCCCATGCCGACGGTATGATTCAGGGCCCTGTTATTACCTTCTACAATACAGCCAGTCTCTTTCGACCAATGACGTTCAGTATTCAGAAAGTGCCTGAATTATTGGATGCCATCTATCACTACCGGATAACACATTTTGTGGCAGTACCAACGATGTTGTCCCTGATAGAAAAATTTGGCGAAGATGAATCTGATGCATTCCGGACAGATGATTTTTCTTTTATCATTTCGTGCGGGGCGCAATTGGAAATGGGATTATGGCAGCGTTTTGAAGAAAATTTTCAGGTGCGCCTGGTGAATGTTTACGGGCTAACGGAAACAGTCATCGGTGGTTTTTTCAGCGGGCCGGACAAGGCCACCCATAAAATTGGTACAATTGGCATGCCGATTGACTGCAAAGCCCGTCTTGTCAACGAGCAGGATCAAGATGTAGAGACAGGCGCCCCGGGTGAACTTTTGATAAAGGGTGGAAACCTGATGGCAGGCTATTTGAATGCTCCAGAAGCCACAGCCGATGTTTTTCTTGATGGATGGTTCCGGACCGGGGATGTGGCAACCCGCGATGAAAAGGGCTTTTTCCGGATAATTGGACGAAAAAAAACGGTCATCATTTCCGGAGGAATCAATATTCATCCGGAGGAGGTGACAGAGATTCTTCATAAGTGTCCCCTCATCAAGGAAGCTGTTACCTTTGGACTGGTAGATTCTATCTGGGGTGAACGTGTTGTCTCAGCTGTTGTTCCGGTTCAGCCACTGGTAACTGAAGGTGAAATCATAGCTTTTTGTCGTGATCATCTTGAAGAAACCAAGATGCCGAAAAAGATTTTTTTCCTGTCACAATTACCGCGGGGTCGTTCCGGAAAAGTTCAGCTGGAACGGGTACGGGAAGTTATAGAAGGCCAAGTAGCGGATGCCTCGGCCATTAAAGAGAATATCAATCGAAGTGTCGTCACCCTGGCTGCACAGTGTTTCAAAATGTCTGCAGAATCACTTGATCTCGGATCCACAGCGGATAGTGCTGTCGGCTGGGACTCGATTGCTCATTTGGAGTTTGTGGTTATGCTGGAAGGGAAATTTGGCGTCCGGTTTGAGCCGCAGGAAATAATGCAGATACACTCCCTTGAAGATGCCTGCGAGATTATTTCCAGTAAAAAGAACGATCCAGCATGACAGGGAAATTTGAGAATATTTCCAGGCGACCCGCAGTACCCCCTATGTGGGTGTGGATAAGTACGGCTATAATCTCTTTGATCCTCCTGGTTCTTTCGGTTGTTACCTTCCCGAAAATTACTCTGCAGACCTTTAATGCCCAACGTCTCAAACGTTTTATCTCTTATCCGGGAAAAATGGTATCACCTTCAGTCGCGGTACTGGGGACATCGCTTACGGAGAAGGCTTTTTATAAGGACGAGGCCATGGAAAGAATATCGGAAAGTCAGGGTGATGGGCCCATGCATTTTTTGCGCTTTACATTGGATGGAGGGGTGCTGCCTGATTTCCATGCCCTGCTTAGTGCAGTCATTGAGGCCAGGCCTGATCTTATCTGTATTGAGTCAGCGCTGTTTACTGTAAATTTTCGTGGGCAGTCGTTTCGTCACTATGTCTTTGACCGGCACAGGTCCTATATAAGAAAGTGTATTAAAAAAATTTTAATACATGTTCCCCTGGTTAGAAAAAGGTATTATCTGCCCACGGAATTTGGCAGGGGTAATTATAAGGACCCACCTTTTGGAAAACCAAAAAGACTGCAGCAGGATCGAACAGCATATCGGAAAAACGTCAGGAGAATGAAAATTCGATCCTTTGCCGATGGCAAACGTTATGCAGATTTGTTTAACAGAGCCCATCATCTGGGCGTTCGTATATGCCTCCTTGATCTCCCTCGGTCAGATGATGCCTGGCAGCTCCTATCCGCTGGTTTTAAAATGTCATGCAGGCAATTAATAGCACAATATGAACACACTTACGGTGTAATGTATC
Organism: Desulfobulbaceae bacterium; assembly: GCA_024763055.1. GTDB lineage: Bacteria > Desulfobacterota > Desulfobulbia > Desulfobulbales > Desulfobulbaceae > DRLX01. Next base: position 10,206 of record JANTGH010000068.1, on the reverse strand, counting down.
AGGCCTTTTCGCTTCACCTGACTCAAGAGGATTTTACAGATATGGCACATCTGAGCGCAAGAGGTCGGCACCGCTATTCAAAATGGTTTATTGAGCAACTGCCGCAACTGTTAAAAAAATGAAAGCATGACCTATTGTTCCTGGCAACTGCTCGTGTGCTTATGTCTGGCAGTCGTGCTGGCCTGGCTGTTGCCGCAACGCTGGCAACCTTGGAGTATTGCGGCAGTTACTGCCGGTTTTATGGCCTGGGTTGCACCTGTCTCATTGGCCGTATTGACAGCATCAAGCTGTTTGGTGTACTGGAGCATGGGCCTGAAACGACCTGAAACGGGAGTTGTGCTGGCAGGTGCAGGGGGACTGGCCTCCGTATTTGTTTATTATAAATTGCGTGTTGATGCATCACAGCAGGCGGCTATACCGTTAGGGTTGTCGTACTACACCTTCAGACTCATTCATTATTCTTTTGAAGCGTACAAAGGGAAATTGCCTCGCCATCAACTCTCGGAAGTTGTGCTGTATCTGTTTTTTCTCCCCACATTGATAGTCGGTCCTATTCATCGTTTTGGACCTTTTGTTCGGGATCTGCGCCGTCGCCGTTGGGACACGATTGTTTTTTCCGGCGGCCTGGAACGCATCCTGGTTGGTTATTTTAAGGTGGTTGTGTTGGCAAATTATCTTGTCAACCAAAAAATTGTCTTGTTGATGCCTGTGTTAGCCGATGATTCCTTCGGCCAGGCGTACTTTGATGCAATTATACTCTGGCTGAATCTTTACCTGCAGTTCAGCGGCTATTCGGATATTGCGATCGGCTTTTCAGCTCTTGTTGGCTTTCGTGTGATGGAAAATTTTAATTTTCCATTTATTGCGGCCAATATTAAAGAATTCTGGATGCGCTGGCATATTTCCCTGACCAGCTGGTGCCGGGAATATGTGTTTCAACCCGTACTTTCCTTCAGCCGGAGTCCCTTGTTGGCTATCTGCATGGCCATGATTATCTTAGGGTTATGGCATGAGGTTTCTCTGCGCTATATTTTATGGGGATTATATCACGGTGCTGGTATTGCGACCTGGCATTTTTTTCAGAAGATCAAACCTCAAGGGAACAGCCGGCAGCACCCTCTCCTGAAGTTATCCGGCCGTATCGTGGCAACTCTTATTACTCTTAATTTTGTGATTCTCAGTTACCCGGTGACAACCTTTATCCAGGAAAAAATGCTTGAGTCATTAAGCTGATGGGCAAGTGTATAAGATAATATGTAAAATCCTTCCCAGACCATTGGCCGACATTGTGGCTGTCCTGGTCTATGTTTTTATGATTGTTTTGATATATGCATTTTCTTCCGTCGGGCAAAAAGGCTTTATTTATCTTGATCTTTAGACACCCTTTTCTTCTCGTCGGTATATATGCTCATGCATTCCGGGCAGATGTTGTTCGTGCTGTCATAATTTCCAGTGGTCATCTGATGCCGAAAATATGCATAAGCAGGACCGTTCCAGATATCCAGAAGTGAATCCTTCCAAACATTACCCATGACATTGACGGCGTTGAAGTCACGACAGCAGGGCACTATATCTCCATTCCACTGAACAACCAGATACTGCCAGGGAAAAGGGCAGGGCATGTGCGCGGGGAACGAGGGTTTTTCTCCCAAGGATGTGAATTCTTTGAGATTCCATGGGAAAAAATCTCGGATTTCTACGGTTGCCCCACTTCCTTGCCAGTTTTGGGTAAATGCTTCAACGTGGTCTTCGTTTATATGCAGTCGAATCATCCGAATACATATTTCAACGGAACTGTTCGTCTGCCGATGGAGGGTCAGAAGTGATTGGATATTGTCTACAGCTTTCTTGTAGTCGGCATTTGCTCCACGTATCTTTTGGTAGCTTTCCTGGTCGTAGCCATCCAGTGAGATGATGATTTTGCCGGGACGGCGGGATAAAAGTTGCCGGGCAAGGTCAGGCGTCAGCTGGGGAGCATTAACCGATAAAACAATATTAAGGCCTTTATCTACAGCATATCCTATCATTTCCACGATCTGCGGATGCAGTAATGACTCGCCGAAATGAAACAGTTCGATTTCCTTGGCTTTGCTTTCCGGTGAATAGCCGGCAACCTCATCGATGACCCGCATATAAAGTTTGAAATCCATGAAACCTCTGGCTCGCCTCATGTGTTTACTGCGCGGGCACATGATGCAGGCATACGGGCAGTGGTTGGTTGGTTCGATTTGGTGCAGGTGTGGTTCGCTTGGCCGTTTAAGTTCAAATAACCGCACCCAGCCTTCACGATTATTCAGGCATGATGGCAGTTGTTGCTGCTGGAGACGTCTTAAGGCGGTGCTCATGAATTTTTGCCTGCGGCAGAGGAGTTTTTTTGGAAGTATTAGTCAGTTACAACGGTCTTATCGGCTGGTAATACCAGCTCAAATGAGGACAGTTTTTTAGCCTGCCTGATTCGATGTCGTGCCGGCAAGGACCGGATTCAAGGCAACAGGCCTTTGTTCATATTCTTAATCCATAGGACACAATTGAGCAATTCCGGAGGCTGTTTTAAGACAAGTATATTGGGAAGAGAAGGGAAGGGCAGGGCCAAAGCGGCCCTGCCCGGTACTACGCAGGAGTTGACTTTTATCTTTTTTTATTCCTTTTCAAGATGGTTCCTCCCATCAGGGCAAGTCCGGTGCCGAACAGGAGCATGGTCGCTGGTTCCGGTACCGGCGCTGTCTCCATTTGCGCGGTAAGCTTCTCGACGGTATTTATCCATGTTGTGTCAGAACCTAAGCCATGGCTGTAAGCCTGAAAGCCGAGGCGCCACCAGAAATCACCGCCGCCGGGCATGATGGAGAGATCTGAAAAAACAATCGCCATCTCGTTTCCAGAGACAGAGTGGGTAACACTTACATCGGTCAGGGAATCCAGATCATTGCTGTGAGTGTATGTTCCACTTGGCAGGCCATACTCTCCGTGCAGGGTCAGTTTTTCAAAAAAACCGTCCGGATCATTATTGGGCCGGAGATCCAGGTCTTCAAACCACAAGGTCAGGCTTGTTCCCACCTGATCTGTTGGGATTGCAAAGTGCAGATACATATCAAGTAGGGCGCCGTTTATCTGGGCACTGCCACTGAGAGTTACAACGTCAGATGACCTGCCGAATCCGCTCTCTCCGTAGACTCCTCCCGTGCCCCCGGCAAGTGGAATAAAATACTCAATGGGGTCCCCGGAGAAAACAGCGGAAGTGCCGTTATTTAACGTGGGGATGCCAGATATGGTATCTGCGGAGGCTACGCAGGTGCCGGCAAGAAGGATTAACAACGTACTTAGAAATATTTTCTTCATGATATTCCCTCCCGGTTGATGTTGAAACTCCAGGACCTTACTTTCATGACAAATTTTCGGTAAGGCTTTGTCTTTTATTTATGCAATTTATGGGCCATAAATACTCCCTAATACAATTGTAGCTATTTTAATAGGTTGGGGTAATCGGCCTGTTCAGCCCGGAATAATTTTCCGGTATTCCGGATTATTTTTCCAGTTTTCCGAATTTATAGAAAAAATGTGTAACTACTTGCGCGATAAGTAATTGTTTTTTAATTAAAACAGTTGATATAAAGAGTTTTTTTCGACAAAAAGGTTTTTCCGGAAATGCGGACTATTTTTCTGGGGCAGGTTAAGCTGATGAATAAATCTGGAAGTGGATGGTTGTATCTTTTTATAAAGGTCAGGGTGGGAATTAAAAGAATATCGTCTTTACAGTAAGTTGTAAAAATATACGCAGTAGGCGCCAAGGAAAAGCAGACCGTGCCGGCGTTTGGTACCTCCGTTTTTGTGAAGGATCGGGATCAGGACCAGGGTAAAAAAGAGCATGACCGGCAGGTCTCGACGCAGCAGCTCCGGAGAAAGGGCAAAGGGTTTAATCAGGCCGGTCAGGCCCAGCACCATGAACAGGTTGAACATATTGGAGCCGATGACATTACCTATCAGGAGCCCGGATTCATTATGGCGCAGAGCCGCAATACTGGAGGCAAGCTCGGGCAGTGACGTGCCGATAGCTGCCAGGGTCAGGCCGATGACCAGTTCGCTGATCTTAAAATAACGGGCAATGTCAACCGCTCCCTTGATAAAGAGGTTGGATCCCCAGGCAAGCAGAAGCAGGCCGAGGATAATCAGACCCAGCGTAAGCAGTAAAGGCATATTTTTTTTTTGATCTTCCAGTGCGATTGCCGGGTTTGACCTGTTTTTAGCGTTGAGGCTATTGTAGCTGATGAGTATGGTGTAGCTTGCCAGGGCCATCACAAAGAGAAGGCCCATTGCCCGGGGAAAGAATCCGTAACCGCTGCAGAACATAAGGAGAATACTTCCGCAGCTCACGAGCAGCAGCTCGATCCACACCTCCTGTATGGTAAGCGAAAGTGGAGCGAGAAGACCGCAGCATCCCAGGATAAGGCCGACGTTTGCAATGTTGCTGCCGACTACGTTGCCGATCATGATATCCGGGTAGCCCTGAAGCGAGGCGGTCAGGCTGACAAAAAGTTCCGGAATCGAGGTGCCGAATGCCACGACGGTCAGGCCGATGACAAGCGGCTTCATGCCCAGGCGCTTTGCAAGACGAGTGGCGCCCGCCACCAGAGACTCTCCCCCGGAAACCAGCATGATCAAGCCGCCTGTGACGGCTACAAAGGATTGAAAAATCGAAAGAGAGGCGGCCTCCATTAAAAGATAAACTCCCGCATTTCCGGCTCTCCCTGAAGCCTGTAGGCCCTGTCTATAATCTCGTCAAGCTCCTGCTTAATTGTTTTGTAGGGACGTATTGTCGGCAGCATGGGCAGGAGTTCCTCCACTGGTGAAGGAGCCCTGACGCGCATCTTCTGCTCAAGATTCTGGCCTGTCCGCGGGGTTAGGCCACCTTCCATGGCTCCGGATTTATAGGAACTACTCCCTCCTAAACCGCGCAGAAAACTCATGATGGTGCCGAGGTCGTTTTTCTGGTAGAAAAGATTGATTTCTTCGGAAATGATTTGCTGTTCATCCCTGAGTTTCTCCAGATTGCTTTTATATTCGTCAATATGTTCGGCCAGCTCCTGGTAGGTTTCAATCACCATATTTCTGAATCGGCTTTTTCGGGTCAGACCGTGCGGACGGATTCCGGCAAAGACCCTTTTTCTAATGGTCGGAGATTCGGTAAGATACGGATCATAAAAAAGCCTCTCATTAAGTCCGACTTTTTGAAAAAAGTCATGGATAACCTGTTCGTTTTTCAGTAGAATATACAGCCGAACCAGATCGAAGCCGATTTTTTGTTCAAGTCGTCTGAATGCGGCAACAATCAGGTTGTCGTATTCTTTAATATCTTCCTCAATGAGTTTGCGAAAACCAAAATACCGGTCGGCAATCTCTTTTTTAATTTCGTAGGAGAGCATTTTGTCAATGTCTTGAGTCATTGTTCGGTCCTCCTGTATTCCTGTATGGTTGATAGTATCAGGCTGCCCTGTATTTAAGCCTGAAACAAAGAATTCTCCTGTAAACTCTAATGAACCTCTGATGACTTGTCGATGATATTTCTGCCGTCGAATACTTTTAATCCAGCTCGGTATGGTCGGATCGGTTTTCCAGGCCATAATTATACTTTTTATTCTGCTCTGCAGTTGCTGAAATTTCTTCGAAACGACAAAATATTACGCCCATTCTTCGGCAGGCCCGTCCAGGAGTGATGGAATATGACTGCAACGTTTAGTCGGCAGAATGAGATTAAAAACAGGATTCGTGAAAGTACGGATATTATTCGTCTAATCGGTGAGAGCGTTGAACTGAAAAAAGCCGGGGCCAACTATCTCGGTCTTTGCCCTTTTCATGCGGAAAAGACACCGTCATTTTCCGTAAATCCCGGTCGGCAGTTCTTTCACTGTTTCGGATGTGGCGAATCAGGCGATGTTTTCTCTTTTATGATGAAGTATCATCGGCTTAGTTTCCCCGAGGCCCTCAAGGAACTCGCCCGGCGCGCGGGAATCGAGCTTCCGGAGCGGACTCTGGGCAGGGCTGAACAGGAGCAGCTTAAGCGACGGGACCGGCTGTATGCGATTAATGAGGCGGCAGCCGTTCTCTACCAGAAAACGTTGTTCGAATCACCTGCGGCAAAGCCGGCGCGGGCGTATCTTGGAGAGCGTAGGATCCCTGAAGATGCCAGTATGAAATATCGTCTTGGCTATGCCCCCGGCCCTGATCATGGCGGCTGGAATTTTGTAACCAATCTGCTGCAGAAAAACGGAATGGCTGTGGCCGATATTGAGCGGGCAGGACTGGCGGTAAAAAAAGAACAGGGCGGCTATTATGATCGTTTTCGTGATCGTGTTCTCTTTCCCATTTATGACATGAGCGGCAGGGTGGTCGCGTTCGGCGGGAGAATATTGGGTGAAGGGAAACCCAAATATATGAATTCACCTGAGAGCCTTGTTTTTGATAAGAGTCGTTTGCTCTTTGGCCTGTACCAGCACCGGGAGACTATCCGTAAGCAGCGAAAGGCTCTCGTGGTGGAAGGGAATTTTGATCTGTTGTCTCTTGTTGTGCATGGGATTGATAATGTCGTTGCCCCGCTCGGGACCGCCTTGACCAGACAGCATGTCCGCTCCCTGCGGGGATATTGTGAAGAAGTGGTTCTGCTTTTTGACGGGGACGCCGCCGGACTCAAGGCTGCCATGCGTTCAGTGCCGTTTTTTCTTGCCGAGCAGGTAGAGGCCCTGGTGGCATTGCTGCCGGAGGGCCATGACCCCGATACATTGGTTCGAGAGCAAGGAACCAGCGGTATTGATACGCTCATTGATCAGGCCCTGGCCCTGCCTGAATTTGTTTTCGAGACCCTGGTAAAGCAGCACGGTCTGACCTTGAACGGTAAGAACCGCATTATTGCCGACCTGCAGCCTTTACTGGCGGCCGGAGATGCGAGCCAGCGTGCGCTTATGATTGCCCACTTCAGTGAGAAACTTGGCGTGCCGCCGGGCAGGATGTCAAGGGCGGCAGTGCGGGTGATTTCTCCGGCAACTGTTGCTGTCCAGGGGAAGCGGCGGTCAAGTTTTGAAAGTTTGCCCCGCAGGTATAGGCAAATTGTTGATTTTTTGATATTGTATCCGGAATTTTTTGATATCTTGCTTGCCGCCGGTCTTGAAGCGGTTGTTATGCGGGAACCGGTCTTGATTGATTTTATGGATTTTTTAAAGGAACTTGCGGGAAGTGGCGAATGTAGTCCGGAAACGATTTTTTCCTCGCTTTCCGACGGGCCGGAGCGTGATTATGTGGCCCGGTTGTTTATGGGCATTGGTGGGCGTGAGGGTAGAGAAGGAGCAGAGCAGCAGGAGATGATGTGTGAAGAACTCGTCAGCTGGTTGCGGGAGAACAGCAGTCAGCGGGATGAGGCTGATTTGCTGGAGCAGATCAGGATGGCACAGCAGGCAGGCGATCATGAAACATTGATGGAGCTGCTGCGACGGAAACAGGAGTGTGGAAGAAAAAGAACGGGATTTTGTGATAAGTTGTTGAAAAATGAGTAAATACTGGTACATTACAAAACCGTACTCTGCGAAATGGATGCAGGTGTAAAAAGCGAGAGCATCTTTTTTGTAAATAATTCTATGCTGTTGTATTATATGCGAGTCGGCATCGTTTCTATGGATTGTATTTTGTCCGGGAGAGGATGATGGTGTATAAAGATTCGGATTTTGAGATGGAAATGGGAGAGGATCTTGCCCCCGATCCCAGTGATCCGATTGAAAGGCCATTTGATGACGGGGACACTGCTGCGTGGGAGTTTACTTTGGGGACAACTGAGCGGAGACTTACGGACGATCGTCGTATTGGTCGTGACCGGAGAAGAAGTGACGGCGGTCGGGTGGGAACAAGCAATGATCCCATGAATATCTATCTGCGTGAAATGGGCAGTCAGTCGTTGCTCCGTCATGAAGAAGAGGTTGAGCTTGCCCGCTTGATAGAAGAAGGGGAAGCCAGAGTACAACGTGCTGTTCTGCGGGTGACGCCGGGCATTGCGGCGTTAAATGATCTCGCCGACAAGCTGCTTGGTGGCAAGTTGCGTATCGCATCAGTGTTGCGCGGTGTTTCGGAAAATGATGATAAAGCCCTGCAGGCCATTACTGATGATTTTCTTGATCAAATTGAGAAGGCCAATGCCCTTGATGATCATCGCAGCTGTTTGTTTCCGAAATTGAAAAATGTCTCCGGGGACTCCGAAAAAGAGGATCGCCTGGAAAAAGAGATTCTTGCCGTCAGCGAGGAAATATCCGACCTGTTCACAAAATACCGTCTCTGTTCCAAAGGGGTTTTGTCCGTTGGTGATGCCGTTAGAGAGTTGAGCCGAAAATTTAAACAGGTGCGAATTGTCGCAAAGCAGCGGGAAATGCTTGCCGTCCGTCGTGAAGAGTCGACTTCCGGGAGATCCTCTTTAAGTCCGATGGATATTGAAGAGCGTATTTCCATGGAACTTGCGGAGACCATGGGTGTCGGTTGGGAAACCTTTGATGAGATTCTGCAGGAAATAGAACTCGGGCGTGAAATGGCCAAGCAGGCTAAGGAGGCGTTGGTTCGTTCGAATCTTCGTCTTGTTATCTCTGTTTCTAAAAAGTTCCTCAACCGTGGGCTACAGCTGCCCGATTTAATTCAGGAGGGCAATATCGGCCTGATGAAGGCGGTCGAGAAGTATGATTATACCCGGGGGTATAAATTTTCCACCTATGCGACCTGGTGGATCAGGCAGGCCATTACCCGGGGAATCGCCGATCAGGGCAGAACCATCCGTTTGCCTGTCCATATGATCGAGACCATTAATCGCATGTTGAGATATTCTAAGGATTTTCAGAGAATAGAGAGTAGGGAGCCCACTCCCGAGGAGTTGGCCGATCAACTGGGAACAGATGTGGAAAAAGTCCATATGGCCTTGAAAACCGCAAAGGATGCCATTTCTCTTGATGCGCCGGTGGGAGAGGAAGAAGACTCTCTGCTCAGCGATTTTGTTGAGGATCATGCCCATCCTGATCCCCAGGAGGCCTCTGTGGTGCAGAGTCTTAAACGTTGCCTCTGCAAGGTAATGGATTCGCTTTCTCCGCGTGAGGCAAAGGTATTGCGTATGCGTTACGGTATTGAGGTTGGTTGCGATCATACCCTGGAAGAGGTTGGTCAGTGTTTTTCCGTTACCCGTGAGCGGATCAGGCAGATAGAAGCCCAGGCAATACAGAAGTTGAGGCATCCGACCAGAAGCAGCGAACTCTCTTCCTTTATGACCGATTAGCCGCGTCCGGGTCGTGCATATCTGCGACACGGCTTTGGAGTGGCTGACACTCTCTTTTCTACCGGGGGTGGGCAGCGCGACTTTATGTCGTCTGGCCCAGCGCTTTGGCACCCCTTCTTCCATTCTTGACAGCGCCGGTCGCAATTCCGAGATCAATCCCCGGCTTGCCCGAATACTGACGAACAGAAAAGTCTATACTGCCGCAAAATTACTGGCCAAACAGCAGGTTGACACGCTTTATCACAACCAGGTTTCTCTTGTCAGTCATGATTCCCCTGGTTATCCCAGGCAGCTTCGTACCCTGGATGATTTTCCGGTTCTTCTTTTTTATCAGGGGGAAATAGGTCATCTTGAAAATCCGGCCGTCGCCCTTGTCGGCTCGCGCGCGGCAACAGGGTATGGCCGTGATGTCAGCTATAAACTTGCCGCCGACCTTGCCGGTCAGGGGATTATCGTGGTCTCCGGGGTCGCGCTTGGTATTGATACCATGGCCCATCGCGGCGCCCTTGCCGCAGGTGGTCTGACTGCGGGTGTTCTTGGCTGTGGTCTTGATGTCGTTTATCCCCGGGCGAACCGGGACCTTTATCGACAGATTGCCGATACTGGAGTTCTTCTCAGTGAATACCCGTGCGGTACACGACCGGACGGATTTCGGTTTCCGGCAAGAAATCGGATTATCAGCGGCCTGGTTGCCGGAGTTGTCGTTGTTGAGGCGACGATGAAGTCCGGTTCTTTAATTACGGCAAGACTGGCCCTTGACCAGGGCCGTGAGGTGTTTGCCGTCCCTGGTCGTATTGATTCGGCAAAAAGCGACGGTACCCACAGGATGCTGCAGCAGGGAGCGCATCTTGTACGGACGGTTGATGATATTGTTTTTGAGCTTGGGCTGAGTGGCTCCGGGGTGAATTCGCGGGAAAAAT
>JANTGH010000067.1 GCA_024763055.1 Desulfobulbaceae bacterium | reverse complement strand
AGAAGCCCTGGAACAGGAAGAAATTCTGGTCGCGCCCGCCCTGGCTGGTGCTGAGGAAGAAGGCGGATTTAACGAAGAGGAAGCCGCAGCAACGCTTGCGGAAGAACCTACTGGAGAAATTGAAGAAAAACTTGACGCCTTTTTCGGAACCGATGATAAGGCAGAAGCCAAAACAGAGGCCGCGGCTGAAAAAGGCGCAAAAGAAACAGGCCTGTTGCAGACCCTTGGAGTCGGTCTTGCCGCTCTGGCGACAAAGCCGACAATTGATCGGTTGAGAGAAAACAAAGACCTTGTCGAACAAATCAGCAATGAATCGGGAATGGCGACCGAACAGACAGTGCTCCTGCAGCTGTTGAATTCAGTACTGACCCTGATACCTGAAAAGGAAGGGTACCTTCCGGATAAGACCACTGAGCTCTCAGACTACCTGTACCAGCAAATTGAGCAAAACAACATCTCGGCTGAGGTTCTGGTGGCGGCAGTGTCGCGTGTGACCGATTGGCAAAAGAAACTCATGGAGAATATCCTCAGTGCCCAAACGGGCACGGAAGGCCCGTCAACTGAGCCCGCTGCGGAAACCCTTACTCAAGTTACCTCGGAAGTCCATTCAGGTTTCGACAACCTGCGATCCGTTCTGGCAGAGGAGTTTGCAGAACTGCGCAAAGAGCTCAAGCAGAAAGACTCCTGAAAAAAACGAAATAAAATTTATAAGGGAACGGGTTCTGCCCGTTCCCTTTTTTTATTACTTTGACCCCGCATTGAGCCCTGTTTGTTCTTTTTACCTGCGCGGATCAAAGGCCTCTCGCAGAGCCTCACCGATAAAAATCAACAGGACCAGCATGCCGACCAGCACGAAAAAGGTGGAAAGCGTTAGCCACCAGGCGTCAATATTGGCCTTGCCCTCGGCAAGCAGTTCTCCAAGGCTGGGAGTCGAGGGGGGCACGCCAAGCCCGAGAAAATCAAGACTGGTCAGCGCCAGAATCGCCCCTGACATCCGAAACGGCAAAAAGGTAATCACCGGTGTCATACCATTGGGCAGCAAGTGTCTGTACATAATGGTCAAATTACCTACTCCAAGCGCTCTTGCCGCCTTAACATACTCCATATTTCTTCCCTTGAGAAATTCAGCCCGCACATAATCAGAAAGACCCATCCAGCCGAACATGGAAAGCAGAATCAGAAGCAGCAACAAACTGGGCTTAAATATTGAGGCAAAGATGATAAGCAGGTAGAGCTCGGGCATAGCGCTCCAGATTTCGATAAATCTCTGAAAAAACAGATCAGTCCTGCCTCCAAAATACCCCTGGACCGCCCCGGCGGCAATGCCAAGCAAGGTTCCTGCAGCAGTCAGGGCAAAACCGAACAAGACAGAGAGACGAAAGCCGTAAATCAAACGGGCGAGTACATCCCGCCCCCTATCATCTGTGCCGAGAAGGTTTTTCCTGGTCGGTGGTGAGGGCACAGGCTGGTCAAGATCAAAATTGATGGAATTATAACTATGAGGATTGGGTGGAAAAACGACCTGATTTCCATCAGCACTCAACCGATCTAATATAAAGGGGTCCCGATAATCGGTCTCGGTTTCAAAATCACCACCAAACGTCGTCTCAGGATAATTTTTAAGCAAGGGAAAATAAAACCGGCCCTGATACGCAACAAACAGTGGTTTATCATTGCTCAGCACTTCGGCAAACAGGGTAGTCACCAAGAGAAGCAGAAAAATGAGCAGTGAAGAGTAACCACGTCGATTCTTCTTGAAGGCCCGCCAGCGTCTGCGGGCCAGGCTGTCCCTGGACTTGGTATCCACAGCCATCTCTACTCCTGCACCCGCTCGAAACTTATTCTCGGATCAACCAGCACGTAGCTGAGGTCGGAAAGCAGACGGGATACAAGACCGATAATAGTAAAAAAATAGAGGGTGCCCAGCACAACGGGATAGTCCCTGTTCAATACAGATTCGTAAGCAAGCAGTCCCATCCCGTCCAGAGAAAAAATCGTTTCGATAAGCAGGCTGCCGGTAAAAAACGCCGTAATAAAGGAACCGGGAAAACCAGTGATAATGGGAATAATGGCATTACGAAACACATGTTTATATAGTACCTGATGCTCCGACAACCCTTTGGCCCTCGCGGTCATGACATATTGCTTACGAATTTCTTCCAGAAAGGAATTTTTGGTAAGCAGGGTCATTACCGCAAGACTGCCGACAGAGGATGCGGTGATGGGCAGGACCATATGCCAGAGATAATCAAGAACCTTATTCAGCCAGTCAAGTTGTGCCCAATTATCCGAGACCAGTCCACGCAGGGGAAAAATATTCCAGAACGAGCCTCCACCGAAAAGTACAATGAGCACAATACCGAGAACAAAGCCGGGAATGGCATAGCCGATAAGGATGAAAGTGGAGGTAACCATGTCAAACCTTGAGCCCTCTCGAACCGCCTTGGCTATCCCCAAGGGGATACAGACGGAATAGACAATCGTGAACGTCCAGAGACCAAGCGACATGGAGACCGGCAATTTTGAAATAACAAGTTCAGCAACACTTTTATGATGGTAATAGGACTGGCCGAAATCAAAGACCAGGTAGGAAGACATCATGGAAAGAAAACGGGTCAGAGGCGGTTTATCAAAGCCGTAGAGTTTTTTCAGCTGCTCAACCCGATCCCTGTCCAGCCCTTTATTTCCCTGATACAATCCTGCCCCGCTGCCTGCAGCAGCCTCTCCTCCCCCATGTCCCTCAAGCTGGGTCATCATCCGTTCAACCGGGCCACCCGGAACAAACTGGGTTACCACAAAGGTAATGAGCATGACCCCGAACAGAGTCGGGACCATAAGCAGCAACCGTTTAAGAATGTAAACACTCATACTTCCACTACGGTAACAGAGCCTCCCCGCCGGGGGTCTCCTACTCCGAGTTCACCGGGAACAACGATATGGACCCCTCCGAAATACATGGAACGTTCCTGCCAGACGTTCGTGGCCACTTTCTTTTGAACTGCTGCAAGAGCCTCCTTGTCAAAGCCCGGCTCAACCTGTAAAACCTTGCCATCATAGTGAAGACGGGGACTTCTGACAGCTATCCCGGGCGAGCGATCAAAATCAACAATCTGGCTCAACACCTGGGTTATCGCGGTACGGATTCTCTTGGAGCCACCGCTGCCGATGACGAGCTCCACATCATCCCCTTTAAGTAAAACCGAGGGCGACATCATGGATCCCACTCGCTCACCGGCGGGAGAGGTATGAAAACCATCCGGATGCAAATCATCCTCACCCATCATATTATTCAGCATAATCCCTGTCCCTGGAGCGAAATATCCTGAGCCTTCACCATTGGAGCAGGTCATGGATGCGACATTACCCTCATGATCGGCAATACTGATATGGGTGGTTCCCCGGGAAAAGAGGCGAATACGCTCAGTGGATTGAACAATTCGTCCATCGGCAAGGTAGGCTGTCAGAGTCTCAGGGGTGCACACACCCTGCTCGCGCAGTGACTCGACCTCTCGCATCAGCCCGGTTGTTCGCAGCAAATGCTCGCCGCTTCCCCAGATAGTGGGTATATCCATATTCTCAAGCAGAACAAGAGAAAGGGCAATCAAGGGACCGCCCATTGACGGCGGTGGGGCGGTCAGCAGAGTCCGGCCTCGAAACGGCGCCCGAAGTGGTTCCCTTTCGATAACCCGGTATTCGGCGAGGTCTTCATAGGTCAATAACCCCTGCCCCTCTCTCATATCCAGATCGATTCGCCGGGCAATATCTCCCGTATAAAAATTCTCGCCAAGGTCTCCAGGCAACTGTTCAAGAAAGGCGGCCATATCAGGATTAACCAGGATATCATGGGCATGCATGTACTGGCCACCAGGCTCGTACAGCTGACGACCATACTGAGTCATGGTCATTATCGGATGGAGCAGCTGGAGAAATCCGGCCTGAAACGCATTAAGTTCGTGTCCCTTTGCCAGGGTTATTGCAGGAAGCAACACATCGGCAAGGTTCATCCTGCCAAGACGCTTATGGACATGAAGGAGTCCCTTTAAAATACCGGGTACGGCAACAGAGCCCATACCGATATTAAATTCCTGTTTTGACCCGCCAAAATCAACGGTAACCGGGAAAAAATGAGGATCAATCGACTGTCGACGCCCTCGACCCGGGGTATCGACAAAAAAATCAAAAAATATCTCCCGGCAGGGTCCTTTCTCTCCTGCTGTTCTGGCAAGGAGAAAACCTCCGCCGCCCAAACTGGTCAGGGTCTGCTCGGCAACTGCCCCGGCAAAACCGGCCGCAACCGCAGCGTCAAAAGCATTACCACCCGCGCTCAGGATTTCAGCTGCCGTGCCGCTGACCATCTCGTGCCCTGTAGCGGCAATTGATCGTGTATATTTACTCATGCCAGTATGTATTGTGTAATTTCATTATCATGGTTTCAAAACTCCCATGCCGCTTCTTGAGCGTACGCTGTTTGTCGGCGCTGACCTTTCCCGCCAGCAGGCTTTGCACTGCGTCAAGCCCCCTGCCGCCGAAACGATCAAAAAACGGACTGAGCAGGCCCAGCAACTCATAGGCAGCCTGACGTATTGTCTGGGTTCTGGTCGGCAACAAACCAAGAGGATCAGTAAATCTGCCTTCAAGCCCATAACGGGCCGCCTGCCATTTATTGGCGCAAAGCAACTGGTAGCTGACGGGAAGAGGCTTGACAATCCCCTCAACAATGGCTGCTACAAAGGCCTGCATAATACTGGTCAATCCAAGCACTTCAACAAAACGTGCCGGTAGATCACAAATCCGAATCTCAACAGTTCCAAAACCCGGACTTGGGCGAATGTCCCACCAGAGGTCCTTTGTTTCCTGTATTACAAAAGAAGAGCGCAACATATTTATTTCGTCAATATAACCCTGCCAGGAACCTATATAACCGGCTATTCCGGCGAGAGGCAAGGCCTCAAACAGTTTTGTCCGGTACGAGGAAAGTCCGGTGTCCTCACCACGAAAATAGGGGGACGAACAACTAAGACCGAGCAGAATCGGCAGATAGAGCTGCAAGGCATCACAAACAGCAATTGCCGCGTCCCCCTCTTCTATTCCGACATGGACATGCAGACCCTGGGAAATAAAACGACGGCCGACATGTTGGAGCTCGTTCATAATTCTTTGATAGCGCTCGCCTTCACTGAACAGCTGATCCGCCGGTTCGGCAAAAGGATGAAGGCTGGCGGAAAAAAGCAGAGAATCATGGTTGGCGGCGATCTGTTCAAGCAGCGCAATGGAAGACTTCAGATCCTTTGCTACCTCATCAACCGACATACAGATACCGGTCTGGATTTCAAGAATCGAGCGTATAAACTCCGGAGCAACCCTATCCCCCAATGCTTGAGGAACCTCTGCCAGGATCGCCGGTGCCCTGGAAACAAGATTAAGGGTCTGCCGATCAAGAATCTGAAACTCCAGTTCAACCCCAAGTGTGTATGAACTGCTGTGGGCAAAGACAATGTTCTCCATCAATCCACCCCTTTCAACGGATTGAGGGCTTCAAGAGATTGTCGGGCAACCTGAACCAGCCAATTAGTGCCATGTTTGAACAGTTCTTCATCAAAATCAAAACGGGCGGAATGGGCAGGGCCGGCGGCATCTTTTTTCTTGAGGCCGCCGAACCGGACCATGCAGCCGGGAATTAATTGTTGATAAAAAGAAAAATCTTCGCCGCCCAGACTTGGAGCCCCCTGGGAAATAACACCCTCCTCACCAACCACTGTCAGGGCCGCGTTACGGGCAAGGACAGTCGCCCAGGGATCATTAACCACGGCAGGCAGTCCGTCAAAAAATTTCAGCTGTATTTCCGCATTACACATATCTGCTATACCACGGATAACCCGTTCAAGACCTGAAAGAATCCGTTCTCTGGTCTCTCGATCCGCACTGCGAACCGTTCCCTCAAGAAGCGCATGTTCTGCAATAACATTATGCACTGTACCTGCCTCAAGGCGTCCCACGGTTACAACCGCGGCATGTGTCGGATTTATCCGGCGTGAAACAAGCGTCTGCATATTCATGACGAGATTTGCAGCGACCACGACGGAATCAACTGCTTCATGGGGTCGGGCGGCGTGACCGCCGCTACCGTGAATGGCAATGGTGAAAGGGTCGGTATAGGAGCAGATAAGTCCCTCATCAACGGTTATCCGCCCTACCGGGTAATGAGTATCGATATGGGCGGAAAAGATCATATCCACCCCGGCCAGAGCATGATCTTCAAGCATGGCGGCAGCACCGTTGCCCGACTCCTCTCCCGGCTGAAAGAGCAACACAATCTTACCGGTCAGGTCCATATTTTTAAGTAGCGCGGCGGCGCCGAGCAGCATGGCCACATGACCATCATGGCCGCAGGCATGCATGACTCCCGGTCGAATGGATGAAAAAGGAAGACCCGTTTCCTCGGTTATGGGCAGCCCGTCCATATCCGCACGCAGGGCAACACAAGGCCCCTGGCCATTTCCCCCGTCGATTTCCGCCCGAATACCCGTTCCGCCGGCAAGACCCTGTTGAAAAGAAATACCGAGTTTATCAAGTTCGGCCGCAATCAAGGCCGAGGTCTCTACTTCCTTGTAGGCAAGTTCGGGAAACCGGTGCAGGGTGCGGCGGATATCCCGCATCCAGGTAAAAAGATCGGTATCTATCAAGGGTACTATCATGAAATCAACGAATCTTTATATCTCCGATCACGTATTTTTCCTGTTCTTCCATGGCCTGCTTTCGCTGTTGCTCAAGGGTTCTGATATGATCCTGCTCCTGTTGCTGGAGATCCCCAACGCTGAAAGCTTTCTTTTCCGCAGGCGCGGGACCACTTCGGGACGCGGCAGTCATCGTTGCAGGTTTAATTGAAGTTTCAAAATCAGCCTGATGATCAGGTCGTTTAAACAGGGTAAGCAGACCATCCTGGACCGTGGTCGCACTGACGAGTTCCCAGCCGGCGCGCCCCTGCTCGTTGAGGGTCTTTTCCACGCCCTCGTCATCAATAAACCGGTCGCCGAGCAGACCGTCTTTTTGAAATTCAAAAACAATTGTTCTATATTGCCAGCGCATTGCTCGTCCCTCGTTGCATAATTTGAGAATGTCTTAGGGGGTAATCAGCTGATCATCCTTAAATTTTCCCTTAACAACACGCCCGTCAGGATAGGTCAACCGGCCGGAACCATTCCTGCGTCCCCGTTTAAAACCGCCCTCATACACAGCCCCATCAGATGATTTGAGGGTACCAAAACCATTGGGCAGGTCATCTTTAAAAGAACCGATATAGACCTTTCCGTCACTATAGGTAAGTTTTCCCTTGCCGGAAAACTTACCACGCACAAACTCACCTTTATAGATCGAGCCGTCACGAAAACGATACTCACCATCGCCTTCAAACTGTCCCTCTTTAAACATTCCTCTAAACAGGGTCCCATCCGGATAGGTGTATGTCCCCTGACCTTCACGTTTTCCGAGATGGAATGCCCCATTGTAATGCCTGCCATCGGTATATGTAAACTCACCCTGTCCTTCCATGAGACCATCTTTAAAAAAGCCGGAATAAATGTTTCCGTCAGGCAGCGAAACTTTGCCTTTACCCGCAAAGGGATGTTTTTCCCCATTACGATAGACAAGACCGTCTTTTAGAAAGAATCGTTCTGAATTTGCGGGTATGGAAGTTTCCTTGCCGGTGGTGTCTGGAGTCGAAACTGTCTGAATATCGCTTGTTTTTTTAGTGGAATCATTCATTTTTCCTGTATCAACGGCAACTGAACCCGAAGGAGACGCTATCGGCAGACCACCAGCGAATTCACCCTCATACACCGTTCCATCAGGTTTGATTAATTTACCCTGACCGCTGAGTTTCCCTGCCTGAAATGTACCCTGATACCGGGTACCGTCGGCATAGACAAGGACGCCCTGGCCATCACGCTCACCATCCTGCCAATGTCCTTCATAGCGGCTGGAATCACCATAAACCATTGTCCCTTGTCCCTGCGGCTGGCCACCAACAAAAGAGCCGGTGTATTCCCGCCCGTCCGGCCAGGTCATGGTTCCCTTGCCCGTAATGCTGCCCCTGTCGAAATTCCCGGTATAGACATGGCCATCGGCATAGGTAAAGGTCCCCTGTCCATGATAAAAATCATCATGAAACTCCCCTTTGTAACAGGAGCCGTCAGCCATTTCCAGGACACCATACCCTTCTCGTTTGTTATCAAGATATTCACCCGTATAACGACTGCCGTCAAGATAGCGGCGAAGGCCCTTGCCATCCGGCTTTCCATCTCTGAAAGTCCCTTCAAAAATACTTCCGTCGTCATAGATCAGCTTGCCCTGACCATGCAGAACATTATTGCGGAAATCTCCGGTATATTCCCGACCGTCGGGATAAAACAGACTTCCACGCCCGTGAAATCGTCCCATAACGAACTCACCACTGTACTGCATCCCATGAGGAGTAGTTAATGTTCCTGTACCGTTAATCACACCGTTTTCAAACTCCCCGGTATACTGACGGCCGTCTTTAGAGTGCAGGGTCCCTTTACCATGATAACGGCCACGAACAAAATCTCCCTTGTACCAGGTACCATCGGCAAGCTTCAGAATTCCTTTTCCCCAGAGATAGCCGGATTTAAACTCTCCTTCATACACACGGCCATCCGAACTCTCCAGGCGTCCTTTACCATTCTTACAATCTCCTTTGAGACAGGTTGCCGAAGAACCGGCAGGAAACAAAAAGAACAGAACAAAAAAACAGACAAATCCCTTCACGAAACAATACCCTCCCTGCCTTGTTTATAAACGGTCTTCACTTCGTCAGCAATAATACGCAATCCCTCTCGAACATCCCGGTCATTCTGAGAATAGGTAATACGCAAACACTCGCTGGTATGCTGCCAGCCAGTCTCCAGACCGGGGAAAAAATAATCGCCGGAGACAACCAGCGCTTTTCTTTTCTTTAACCGTCTATACAGCATACGACTGGAAATCGGCAGGTCCTCAAACCAGAGCCAGAGAAACATGGCGCCCTCCGGTGTATGCACCCTGTAAGGCAGACCAATAAAAAATTCTTCAACCGCCGTCATGGCCCGCTCCATTTTCTCCCGGTAAAAGGGTTGAATGACATCCCGACTTAAATGGATAATCTTACCGGAACGAACAAGGTTTGTTGTCAACATGGCGCCAAAACTTCCGGGAGCCAGTGTTAGAATGGCATTGATGCCGGAAAGGGTCCGAATAATTTCAGGCCCGGCAATAACTATCCCTGTCCTGACAGCTGGCAAGCCAAACTTGGACAGACTCATACACACAATCAAATGTTCGTTCCAGAAAGGTGTTGCCTCGGTATAAATAATCCCGGGAAATGGAACCCCGTACGCATTATCAAGGATCAGGGGAATGTCATGTTCCAGGGCAAGGCTGCTTAAACCTGCAATCTCATTATCGGTCAATACATTGCCGGTAGGGTTAGTGGGACGTGAAACACAAAGCGCTGCTATGTCATCAGTAATCTCAAGATGTTCAAAATCAACATGATACTTGAACTGATGATCACCGATCAACTCAATACGCGGCCGCGTAGCAGCGAAAAAATCATCACAGAGTCCAAGATCAGCATAGCCGATGTACTCGGGAGCCATGGGAAGCATAATTTTCTTCCGGCTTCCGTTATCAAATCGGCCGGCCAACATATTAAACAACAGGAAAAAAGATCCCTGACTTCCCTGGGTCAGACAGATATTTTCCGGACCGACCTGCCAGTTGTATTCACGCCGCAGAAGATCGGCCAGCGCCTGTAAAAAATCTTGATCGCCAGGTGGCGGATCATAGATACCAATGAGTTTTTGAAAACGGGCCTGATCCTGACATATACTCATGAGTTCCTGACGCAATACTTTCTGCACTTCGGGAACATGGCCGGGATTTCCACCTCCCATCATGAGCATTTCCCCTTGGGCAAGTGCATTACCAAGATCATCCATAAGAGACAGGATGCCCGACCCTTTTGAAAATCGCCTGCCAAATGATGATAATTCGACCATGATAAGACCTATGAATTTTGACGAGTTGCCATGCCTGTAAAAAAGGAATGACGCCGACCAGTGTCCCGCAATCGTATGCTCATAAAAACATATCGAAATATAAAGAGAATTCCAGGCACTGTAAACAGTAGAGTCGTCTATACTGAATTTTACAGCTTTTCCTGTGGTAAAAAGAGCGAAAAAACCATAACCTCATGGTTCTCTATATTTCATTGAAAAAAACAAAATAAAAAACACACTGGCAGCAAAAAAGCAATAGAAAAACAAGGTGATAGGGAAGAAGGTAAAATAACGCCTTATGCTCCCTCTATGGAAAGGCAGGAAGAGGTGTAAACTCTTTTAAAAAATAACTATAAAAGAGCTTTTATTTTTTCAGAGAATTCTCTGGCCAGCTCAATCTTTCCGATTTCCTGCTCCAGCATTTGGGCCAGTTCGGGTAGACGGTCGGGTGTGGCTGGTCCACGTTGTTTCCATTTGACGAGATAATCCTGCATAACAACTCCGGCAACAGGACCTATGGCACCGGCAAGAGCCTGCTCAATTTCATCATAAAGAAGCTGAATAAAAGTTTCATCACCATTATCATCGGCAATGATCTTATTTTCATTGCCTGTCTCCTCAGTCGCCGATATGCCGCGATCAAGTTCCTCGCGCATATCTGTCGCAAGCATAACGGCGGATGTTGCCACGAGAGAACAGTTAGCCTGGGCGTCGCAGAGAGTCAAGAGAACCGCATCAATATCCAATGGAATTCCGATGACCGTATACTTATCAAAACGAAAATGACTCGACGTAATGGACAAACCGGCCATGGTACCCATCTGCATCAGACGAACAAGATGGATCCCGACGATCTGCAAGCGTTTTTTAGATAACCCCGAATGGAGGTCGCTGCATAACAGACCTTCCTTTTTATCAAATATACAGGATCCGGTCACGCCGGGAATAACCGAAATTTCATGTAATAATTTTCTCATGACCAACAACTCCGAACATAGCTGTACTGTACGCAGAACATGCAACAGGCTCTCTCAATATATGTCGAGATCCTATTCAGGGCAACGAATTCCATGGTCTTCATGCAGATAGTTGCTTAGTCAATACGGAACGTAACTTTGCGGTAACTGCTGACGCCGAAGCTTCGCTGCTCAATTGCAGACCAATAATCATACCGGCGCCGGGAAAGATCAACAACACCTCGCCATTTTCCAGGGTTAGCTGTATCCGATGGGGTCCTTTGACGTCAAGTGCCTTGCGCATCTGAATCCCACTTACCACACTATAGGTGATAAAGTCCGGAATTTTAGTATTTTTTGATGACTGGGCAATCATCTTGCCCTGGCGGTTAAGCAGATAATAATGCCTGACTTCAGCAATGGATATGATTGTCTCCAGAAGTCGCCGCAATGCCGGATTGTTTTTTACGCCTGGTGCCTCAAGAGGATTGGTTTGAGCAGTGTCTTTTCCATTTTTTTCCTCTTCATGCTGCTGCTCATCCTGAAGGGTTGCGGCATTTAGAAGCAGATGTGCAAGTGGCTGGATGATTCTCCGGAGTCGATCTTCGGATTCTGTGACCCGAAAAGAAGGGGCATTCCAGGTAAGCAGCATATATACGGCTTCCCGTCCGACCTCTCCACCACATTCCGCATCAATCAAGTCTCCCGAATCAAAATATAAACGCCCGCTTTCCTCACCGGATTCAACGACAAGGGTACACGTCTTCCTCTCCTGTTCAAGCATCTGTAAAAAAGATGCAAGGGAAACCCCTCCGATTCGTCCTCTTGCGTTATCGTCTGTCTGTCCCATAGGTACAGTATTGTATGAGTAATAGTATCAATATATCCTGAACACAGCTAAAAAAAGCTACCGCATCTTCAAGATGACAAAAAAACCTTCCAGCTGCAAGAGGCCTGAAATCAAAATCCGTAACTCAAGAATATAGTATCATGAACATACTGTCTTACAAAAAGGTTTTTTCCTGATTTTCATTTTTGATGGACTTATAAAAAGCCTGAACAATGCTTGAAGAGGGCTCAATACAAATAAAGACCTACAAGGAGTAGTGTTTCAGGGCGGGTCTTAACTATACATGTTGTATATTGAGAATCGCCCCGGGACACACGACGCAGTAGATCGAAGTTTTTACGACGCCATCATTTTTTACCACCAATTGGCATACCTTTTTCCGAACCAGCACAGAAGAAACAAATGTATAGATCATAGCCCCAATACCCCAACAAACGGCTCCTCGGAAGCACTGCCCCTTACAGGTAGTATTCTTTTCTTAAGCAACAGTAAATCTCCCTTCATGATTATCAAAACTTATTGATACTATAGAAAAATTGTTATTCGAGACAGGATAAACATCCTGTTTAGAGAAAGAGCAACCTATGCGCTACTTTTTCCGGTAAATTCCAGCCTCGCTTCCGGTAACGACTCTCGACGCCCAAACAATGTTATGATATCTCCCGGATCAAATGAGGTATCCCCTTTGGGAATAAGCAGCGCCCCTTCTCGTTCAACAGAGACAACATTCACGGAGCGGGGCAGTGAAAGTTCCTTTAACTGCCGGCCCACCCCTTTTTCCCCTTCCTTAAGGCGAAACTCTATAAAATCATTATATTTTTCCCTACGGAGAACGGATTGGTCGCCAAGAAGCTGCCCCCGTTGTTTGCGAACAATCCCCACATCATAAGCCCGTAAAATATCACTGCGGCTGATCAAACCAAGTAATTTTTCCTTGCCGCCTCTGCTGACGACCGGCAACCGGGCGAGATCGCGGGGTGCCATTTTTTGAATTGCGGTCCATATCGGTTCATCGGCATAAACGGTTACCAGATTGGCGACAGCAACATCCTTTACCTTTAACGACCGGATATTCATAGAGTCCCGGGATAAAACATTCTCAAGATCCTGTAAGGTGACGATTCCAGTTAGAGAACCATGTGGGTCCACCACTGGAAAACCAAGTAAATTCGTTTCCTGAAATTTTCGATACAGTTCGGCAAGGGACTCATCCATCTGCACGGTAACAGGATCTGTATTCATAACCTCTCGTACCAGTACACTCTGCATGATATCGAGGTCACGTCCCTGGGAAAATCGAATACCACGACGGGTCAACTTAATTGTGTAGATTGATTCAGGATACAATGCCTGTGCGAGATGACTGGCGGTAACGGTTGCGACCATAAGCGGAAGTATCATTGAATAATCGTTACTCATTTCAAAAACAATAAGCATTGCCGTAAGAGGAGCCCGGGCCGTAGCAGCAAATACTGCGGCCATACCGACAAGGGCATAGGCACCGGACGGGCCGGCAAGATTCGGCTGCCAGCTCACAAAAAAGGTTCCCATGGCGCCGCCAAGCATGGCACCAAGAAATAAAGATGGGGCAAAAACACCGCCGGAATTGCCGGAACCGAGGGTAAAGGAAGTGGCCAGGGGTTTAAGAAACACCAGCATAAGAAGAAGATACACATTCACCCGTCCGTGGAGCACCTCTTCGATGAAGGTAAAACCGGCCCCATAAATATGAGGAATGTTTTCAATAAGCGGCATGCCAAGCTGAAATTCCGTTGTGGTGGCAAAAGCACCACCCGACAACCACAGATACACCACACCAAGCAGTCCAAGCAACAGGGCACCGACCGCCGGCTTCAAGGCCAGGGGAAATTGCCAGTCATCAAAGGTGTCTTCAAACCAGGCAAGCATGCGAATAAACATGATGCCGACCAAAGCGCTGACAAGACCAAGGAGAAGATAAAACAACAAGGCCATGGGGGACTGCATGGTATATGTTGGCACGGAAAAGGCAGGACGGTCACCAAGAAATGTCTGGCTGACAATAGCCGCCGAAACCGAGGCAATAACCACATTGCCGAACATCCTGACCTGCAGCTCGCTCATCAGCACCTCGATGGCAAAGGCCACCCCGGCAATCGGTGCGTTAAAGGTAGCCGCAATACCGGCGGCCGCGCCACAGGAAACAAGATTTTTTATCCGTTCGTCAGAGAGATGGAGGATCTGGCCAAGTACCGAACCGAGAGCTGAACCGACCTGGACAATGGGCCCTTCCCGGCCGGCGGAACCGCCGGTACCGATACAGAGCGCCGAAGCAACAATTTTGGCAACAGCCACCCTGGGTCTGATCCGGCCGCCGCGTGTAACCAGGGCCTGCATGACTTCAGGTACACCATGGCCCTTTGCTTCACGGGCAAACCAGGCAATGAGAGGACCGACAAGGAGAGCGCCGACAACCGGCACAAACACATAACTCCAGACACCTAAATGGGGAAGAAGCAGGGAAATGGTGGTATAAGATCTGTTCTGAATAACGGCAATTAAATGAATAAAAAAAACAGCGGCAAAACCGGTGCTTCCCCCTATAATAACCGCGAGAATAAGAAGCAGCAATCCCTCGGGAGGTGAGGTTTTGTCCAACAGGATTCCAATAGGATTGCGTTTCATGGACGATCGTCTGTACAAGGTTTAACAGTCTATGCCGGGCCGACAATATCTATTTCAGGATGTGCAAAAATCCTGTTTCTACTTAACGTATAACTGTTCAACGTCCAGTGGCTACAGGGGAAAATCGAGTACTCCACATTCAGGTAGACTCCGGACAGGGTCTGCTGAATACAGGTACGGCAAAAAAAGAAATCAACTTCGATAATCTGCGTTTATTTCTATATATTCTTTTGAAAAATCACAGGTTTGAATTTCACCGGATCCAGAGCCGTCATGGAGATCTATTGTCAAAATAAACGCGTCCTGCTGCATCACCTGAGCGGACTTCCGTTCAGCTTCCGGCCCCAAGCCCGTTCCCTCCACTACTATCGGGACATCATCAAAGGCAATGGAAACCCGATCCGGATGGAAAAAACAGTCTGATCGGCCAAGAGCAGCCATAATTCTGCCCCAGTTGGGGTCCTGTCCAAAAAATGCGGTCTTGACCAGTGGCGAGTTGGCTATGGTTCGGGCGGCGGCAAGGGCTCCGTCTTTATCCCTGGCCCCTTTCACCTGGATCGTTACCGCCTTGGTTGCCCCTTCACCATCGGCAACTATCTTGGTGGCTAATTTTCCAAAAACTTCAGTTACGGCCCTGCCAAAGGACTCAACAGCCGCGGGACTGTCCTCATCCAACCACGGGTTACCGGCCGCTCCGTTTGCCAGAACAAGCACGGTATCGTTAGTTGAGGTATCGCCGTCAACTGTAATCCGGTTAAAGGTATTTTCCACGCCGGTGGTGACAATTTCACGCAGCACAGGAAAGACAATCCGGGCGTCCGTAATCAGAAAACAAAGCATTGTTGCCATATCAGGCATGATCATTCCCGAACCTTTTGCCACCCCGAGAATCGACACCGGGACACCTACAACATCTATGGTTTTTCGAACTACCTTAGGCACGGTATCAGTGGTCATTATTGCCATTGCGAGATCATCAAAACCATCCTTGGAAAGCGAAGCAATCAGCTCAGGCATGGCCTCGGCAAAAGGCCCGGTATCAAGCGCTTCTCCGATGACACCGGTAGAGGCAATCTGAACGAGTTCCGGATCAATACCAAGACGATCAGCAGCCATTTGTCCAACAGACCTGGCAAGCTCCATCCCCTGCTCACCGGTACAGGCATTGGCATTACCGCTGTTAACCAGTATGGCCTGAGCCTGGCCCCGACGTAAGCGCTCGATATCAAGCAAAACGGGCGCAGCTTTTACCCTGTTGGTGGTAAAAACCCCTGCGGCCACAGCCGGTCGGTCTGAATAGATAAGACCAAGATCGAGCCGATGCTGGTACCGTATGCCGGCCCCGACAGCAGCGGCGGAAAATCCTTTCACACTCATGGGCACCCCGTTTCTTCTCCTGAATCCTGCAATCGTCGAGCATCCTGACCGCTACAGACACATTTGCCATGTCGGCTTCAGCGATTTCATGCTTAGCAGACAAAAAAGCAGCCCGGGCTGAAACCTTCTCGCCGGCTTGTCCCGGTGCCTGTCACAACAAACTCAAAGCACGGACGATTTGAGGATTTAGGTAATATTAAAATTTTATTTCATCAAATCTCTTTTCAAAGTAACATATTATTGTACCAAAATGCTGGAAAAAGAAAATCTTCCTCTTAAGTTTTCTTATTTTCCCTGCCACTGACCTGCATGATCGGCACCAATTTTGGTCACAATTTCCGCGAATGATCAAAATCTGCCAAAAGACAGGGTTTCAGGTCGATTTACGAATAATGATGACCTCATGAAAAGTATTAGTCGGCATTATCATGAAACGTAGAATCAATAAATTATAAACTTTTTTGCCGTCGATGTCGGGGCTTTTTGCGACACCGATAATAATTAAAATTTCCAATCGGGTATATGATGGACAAAATATACTGGATCCTCACCTCTGCGCTCTTTCTAACCGATCTTGCGGTACGCATTGGTCTATCCTTGCGGGTAATTATGCGAAAAAAAGCAGCTCCCGTAACCCTGGCCTGGCTCGTTGTCATTCTCCTGCTGCCCTTTTTCGGCGCAATCGTCTATCTGCTGTTTGGGGAAAACAGACTTGGAGAACGGCGAGCCAAACGGGCAGCGGCAGATATACCCCTTATCCTTCGCTGGGCAGAGGGACTGAGACAGCGTGCCTTTACCAATTGGCACACGATTAACCCTGAATGCGAACCCCTGCACCGACAGATAGATGCCACCATCGGCATCCCGACCATGCCGGGAAACATGTTGTCACTTCTTCAAAAAAGTGATGATTTTTTTCATCAGCTCCTAACGGACATTGAACAGGCCCGGTCGACCTGTTTTCTTGAATTTTATATCTGGCAGACCGGTGGCGCAGCCGACCGTGTTTGTGAGGCGCTTAAAAAAGCCCGGCAACGTGGTGTTGACTGTAAAGTGCTCCTCGACTCCATAGGCAGTCAGGAATTCCTTGCGAGTAAACAGTGCCGGGATCTAAAAGCGCATGGGATTGCAGTTCTTGAATGTCTGCCGGCCGGGTTGTTTCGTGCTCTTTTTGTCCGTATAGACCTTCGTAATCACCGAAAAATTGTAATTATTGACAATCACATCGGTTACACCGGCAGCCAGAACCTTGTTGATCCAAAATTTTTCAAACAGGACCAGGGTGTGGGAGAATGGATTGATATCATGGTACGCATCAAGGGTCCGGTCGTTGAAATACTGACCGCCTCCTTTCTTTATGACTGGGGTCTGGAAAGCGGGGAACACCTTGAATCTCTGGGCAGAGAGGCAAACGTCCAACCAGTTCCACCTGCAGGCGAGATACCCGTACAGCTGACACCTTCCGGTCCCGGGTATGCTGAAGACACCATTCACAATCTTTTACTGACAACCATTTATGCCGCCCGTAAAGAGCTGATTCTGACAACTCCTTACTTTGTCCCTGACAATGCTATTCTCATTGCTTTGAAATCGGCAGCCCAACGCGGTGTCACGGTTACCATTATCGTCCCGAAAAAAAATGATTCCAGGCTGGTCCATTATGCCAGTCGCGCCAGATTCAGTGAACTCATCGCTGCAGGTGTCCGGATCATCGCCTTTACCGAGGGACTCCTCCATTCAAAAACTATTTCCGTGGATAATGATTTTTGTCTGATCGGCTCTGTGAACCTGGATATGCGAAGTTTCTGGCTGAATTTCGAAATGACTTTATTCATATATAATAAAGAGTTCACGACCAAGCTGCGGAATCTGCAATTAGAATACCTGCAATCATCAACCCCGCTCAACGAGGAAATATTTAAAAAACGCTCTTTTAAAGAACGGTTCCTTGAAAATACATCCTTGCTGGTCGGCCCGCTTCTGTAGACTGACTCTTCAGGGTACCTTGAAAAACAACGACCATGAAAATACTCCTGCTCAGTGATATACACGGCAATTTCCCCGCCCTGACAGCGGTTGCAGAAACATTAAACGTAAACAAATTTGATGTTATCATTAACGCCGGTGACTCCATAGTGTATGCACCATTTGCAAACCAGGTTCTTGACTGGCTGCGTGCTCACAAGGCTCTTTCAATTCTCGGCAACACGGATATAAAGGTGAAAAAACTGCTCAAAGGAAAAACCTTTAAAAAACCATCCAAGCCGGAAAAGCGAATCATGTACACATCCACTGCCGACACGCTCAACCGTGCCAATGCAAGATATCTCTTTCATTTAAAAAAGAAAAAAATATTGCGGGTTGGCGGAAGAACCATTGGAATTTTCCACGGCAGCCCGGAGCATACCAATGAGTTTCTCTTTGATTCCACCCCGGATATCCGGTTTCAGGAACTTACCGACAGGACCGATTGCGATATCGTTATCACCGGTCATTCCCATACCCCCTATCATAAAAAAATAGCCGGGGTTCACTTCATCAATCCAGGTTCAACCGGCCGGATGTTCGACGGTGATCCCCGGGCCTCCTGCGCAATACTTACCCTTAAAAAGGGTGCCATCGGCGTCAAACACTACCGGATACCTTACGCCGTTGAAAAGGTCGTCGATAAACTTGCCCACCTGCAGTTGCCGACCATTTATGCTACAATGTATAGATCAGGCCGAAAACTCAATTAACCCGAACTCCGCTATATCAACAGATCAATCAAGCCTTATTTATACGATTGTCATGAGTTTTCTTAAGGGCGGCTTGAAAAATCAGGCTTTTCGTTCAAGGTCAGATAAGGTAGACTTCGAGGCATGCAAAAAAAAATTTTATCCCGGGCCGAATATTCCCAGGATAAAATCTTGAGCATAACCCCGAAATTATGCGGAAATACATTTTTTCAGGGTAGCCTTAAGAAAAAACACAGGACGTATACCGGTAAAAAAGAAAGTAAAAGTCATAAAGACGTTTATCCCTGGAGTTTTTCTCGATTTCTCCGGAAAAAACACGGAAGAATATTTGCCCATTCATGAAAATAGGTATATCATTGTTGATGAACTCGTAAAAAGTCGCAACTTACTCAAAGATGGCTAAGTACAAAACACAGATATACAAGGAGTAGTGTGTCGGGGTGGGTCATGACTATACAGGTAGTATGTCTTGAGTCATCCCGAC
>JANTGH010000066.1 GCA_024763055.1 Desulfobulbaceae bacterium | reverse complement strand
TAAAACTTGTAACTGGTCAGGGGTGCTGCAGATTCGTGCAGGCGCGGCTGGCCGCTATAGCCCCTCTATGCGTACAGTCGCGACCGCGCGAAGATGCTGTGCCCCTGATCAGTTACATGCTATGCGCCTTTTTGCATGCCTTGATTATGAACAAAGATGAACTCGTAAATAGTCTTAGACGGTATTAGCCTGCAATGTATAGTCAATATGTTATAACCTTTTCGCCGTCGGTTTCGTGTCTTTTTACGAAACCGACAACAAAAAATCTACGCAATATTGTAAAGTTTATTTCGTCGCACGCCTTAAACAATCAATTCAAAATCCGCGCTTATCTGCGAGACTCCGGATCAACCAGTCATAACAAAATATGAACGTTCAGCACTACGGAATAAAAACTTTATAGGTGTCTGGACTTTCGTATAAAATCAAGAAGTTCACTCTCAAGCCAAGCATCTGGACAGTAATGAACTCTTTAAGCATAAACAAAAAAAAACTCGACACCTCCTTTTGGTGTCGAGTCCAAATTTTTTACTACCGCTGATGAGATCAGCAGCTGAAAATTATTCTTTTGTCGGATAGATCAGGAAGGATAAACGGAAACCCGTTTGCGGTCCTTACCAAATTTTTCATAGGTTACAATCCCATCGACTTTGGCAAACAGGGTGTAATCGCGACCACAACCAACATTCTCACCGGGGTGAATCTTAGTGCCAAGCTGTCGGACCAAAATACTTCCAGCCCTGACGCTCTGACCGCTGTATCGTTTCACACCTCTTCGCTGCCCCGCACTGTCACGACCGTTTCGTGAACTGCCGCCTGCTTTTTTATGTGCCATTGTATATCCTCCGTTGCAGTTACTTTCAATTCTACGGCAGGTACCTTATTCCTTCAGCGCTATATCTTCGCAAGATACCTTTTTACGCAGCTATTTCTTCAATGGTCAATGCGGTAAACTGTTGCCGATGCCCATTTTTAACCTGATAGCCTTTACGCTTTTTCTTTTTGAAAACCAATATTTTTTTTGCCTTACCCTGATCGGCAATCTTGGCTATTACTTTTGCTCCATCGATTAGGGGCTGACCAACTTTAACAGCTTCCCCGTCAGCAACCAGCAGGACATCATTAATTTCAATGGTATCCCCGATTTCACCCCTGAGCTTTTCTACCCGCAGTGTATCCCCGGCTGCAACTTGATACTGCTTGCCACCGGTACGAATGATAGCATACATGCGAACCTCCTCTCTATCAATCTCAATTAAATACTAAAGTTATCCAAAAATTATAAAATAAACAATAGATCATTCAAAAAAGCAAGGCAAAAAAGCTGCCCGCCACTCATACTAAAAAATTCAAAATTTAGGCTGTTCATTTGTCTAATTGTATTTTCAGAGAAAAGTGAGAAGGAAACGTCATTTTGGTTATCGCCTCTTAATCATTTTCTTTTTTGGACAGCACCTTTTTCCTGTACAAATGATTATCTTTTACTACAATTAATTACAACAGTTAAAAGTAACTACGCTTTTCATAATGATCATTTATAAGGAGACAAACCTATGAAAGCTCGTCTGACTCACTTTTTTCTTCTACACCTTGTTATCTTGCTTTTTATTTTCATGTCACTGCCGGCAATGGCCGAGGATTTTGGAAAGCCCCAGGAACTCGTCGCTAAAGGAACAGCTGTTTTTAAAAGTTTTATGAAAGATCCGAACATGGAATGGTTTAGAAATAATGTCCATCGTGCCAGGGGTGTTTTTATTGTGCCCCAAATGCTGAGAGGCGGCTTTATCATTGGTGGCTCAGGGGGTTCGGGAATACTTGTTGCCCGAGATAATAAAACCGGAGAATGGAGCTATCCCGCCTTTTACACCATGGGGTCGGTTTCTCTTGGTTTACAGATCGGCGCAGATGCTTCGGAAATTATACTGATGGTCATGACGGAGAAAGGTATCAATGCCATGCTGACCACCGAATTTAAGCTTGGTGGAGATGTTTCCGTTGCCGCCGGCCCTGTTGGTGGTTCTGCCAAGGCGCAAACGGCTGACATCCTTGCCTTTGGTCGTTCCAAAGGGTTATTCGGTGGAATCAGTATTGAAGGCGCGGTTGTGGCCCCTCGTTATGAATGGAATGACTACTACTACAAGGGTCCTGCCTCGCCGGTTGATATCCTGATAAAGAGAACAGTAAAAAATCCTCAGGCTGACGAGTTACGTGCGATTTTACCCAAAGAGCAGGCTCCCAGAACAAAACCTCTGGGAACTTGATAATCGGCAAATATCTTTTCCCGGTTAATCATATCTGCCGGCAACAGCCGGGCAGTGTTCCAACAAGATAATTTCGAGGTAAATAATGAAAGCAAAAGATGTGATGACCCCCATTGATGAGTACCTTTCACCTGATATGCCCATCTGTGAAGCGGTTATCCGGATGCGGAATGTAAAACGCCAACACGGGCTGCCT
Source organism: Desulfobulbaceae bacterium (assembly GCA_024763055.1). Classification (GTDB taxonomy): domain Bacteria; phylum Desulfobacterota; class Desulfobulbia; order Desulfobulbales; family Desulfobulbaceae; genus DRLX01. The sequence continues at coordinate 16,746 of JANTGH010000066.1, read as the reverse complement.
ATCAAAGGGATGCTGGTAAAAAACGAGCAGGGCGCGGTAGTTGGAATGGTATCTATCAAGGATATCATGCGGGCGGTCATCCCCTCCTATTTATCTCCGGATCTTTCCATTTTTTCCTGGGAAAACATGCTTGAGGACATGACCAACAAAGTTAAAGACAGGGTTGTCGGAGATATCATGGTGAAAGATGTGGTGACCATCGACAGCGAGGTTCCACTCATGGTCTGCACCGATTTGATGATCAAAAAAGGATTGCAACGCTTACCTGTAACCGATGAAAAAAAAGAGGTTATCGGCATGGTATATATCCGTGACATTTATAATATTATCGCAGACTTTCTGACCGAAGGAGAAAAAGAAGATGGAACATGTTGAAACAGCACATGCGGTTGGGACAATGGTCATGGATTCCACCTTTTATCTTGCCTGCGGAATATTTTTTATTGCGCTGGCAATTATCATTTCCGAGAAAATTCATAAAACCATTGTTGCCATATTCGGTGCTTCCCTGGTTCTGGTGTTGAAAATCCTTGAGCAGCATGAGGCATTCCATCTGGAAGAATTCGGGGTAGACTGGAACGTTATTTTCCTGCTGATCGGTATGATGACCATCATCAATCTGATGCGGCCAACCGGCCTGTTTGAGTATATTGCCATCCGCAGTGCCAAGGTAGGTAAAGGTGATCCTCTGCGGATTATGGTTATTTTTGCCGTAATAACAGCCGTGCTTTCAGCCCTTCTTGATAATGTAACCACAGTCCTGTTGCTGGCACCGGTTACCCTGCTGATTGCCGATGCCCTCGAGGTCGACCCTATTCCCTACCTGATCGTCGAGGCCCTTGCTTCCAATATCGGTGGTACAGCTACCTTGATCGGTGATCCTCCAAATATTATGATAGCCTCCAAGGCAAAGCTTAATTTTATGGATTTTATCATTCACCTGACCCCGGCCGTCATTATTATGATGGTTATTTTCATACTGCTTCTCAAACTTTTTTTCGGCAAACGTCTAAAAACCAGAGATGAGCTGAAAGAACGTATCATGAAGATGGATGAACGAGAAGCGATCAAGGACCCGGTCATGCTCACCAAATCACTGGTAGTGCTTGGCGTTGTCCTTGTCGGCTTCATCTTTCACGGTATGCTCCATTATGAACCTGCCACCGTAGCTCTTTTCGGGGCCGGGCTTCTCCTTTTACTCTCGGGTACCCACGAACCGCATCATGTCCTTGCCGAAATTGAATGGCCTGTGATCTTCTTTTTTATCGGTCTTTTTATCATGGTCGGCGGCATGGTCAAGGTCGGTGCGATCAGTCTGATGTCCCAGAAAATGCTTGCCCTGACTCAGGGAAATCTTTTTGCAACATCCATGGTCATTATGTGGTTTTCCGCCATTGCTTCAGCAGTAGTCGATAACATTCCTTATGTGGCCACCATGAATCCTCTTGTTATTGATATGGCAAGAGAGCTATGGCCTGAGCATTCAGGCATGGAGTTGCTGCAGCACGCTGAGCTCATGCCCATATGGTGGTCCCTTGCCCTTGGCGCCTGTCTTGGCGGCAATGGCTCCGCAATAGGCGCCTCGGCAAACGTTATTGTTGTCGGCATGTCGGAAAAAGCAGGCCACAAGATCAGCTTTCTAAAATTTATGGCCTATGGCGTACCTGTCATGTTTATCACGGTTTTTATCGCCATGATCTATGTCTGGCTCAGATATTATGCACTTGCCTGAGCTCAGGCGTAACAGAATGCAACCATCCCCGAGGCCTGATTTTTACAGGCCATGGTATAAGCATCTTTAAAATGACAAATCGTTTTTCATTTCAGCACGCTTTTGTTATGTGAGAGGTCGCTTTCCTGTGAGCAACCACTGATTTCGATCATATTATCTTACAGTGCAATACTGCTCCATTGTCATACCTGTAGACTCTTCCTGTTTTTCAGGATATGTTACCTCTACACCAGTTGTAATTGCAGTGTTCAGTGATGATTGTAACCATTTTTTAAAAAGTTAAAATGCGCTATGAACCATCTCTTTTTTATACGTAAACTTTTCGGCCACCCGGCCTTGTACATCATCCTGCCTTTTCTCTTTTTTTATTGTGTTACGGTCCGGGCCGATGAAATTACACGCTGGCTTAAACAAATCGTTTATATCCCTATATATTCCCAAATCTATGCTGATGAACGATACAAGGACAAACCTTTTAACCTGTCGGCTACTCTCTCCATACGTAACACAGACCCGCAACACTCTTTGACCTTAAAAAAAGTAAATTACTACGACTCCAAGGGCAAACTTCTCAAACAATACCTGGATTCTCCTCTAACCATAGGTCCCCTGGCTTCTGCCCGCTATATTGTGCTGGAATCGGAGAGCAAGGGTGGCTCCGGTGCAAAATTTATTGTTACCTGGACAGCATCATCCCCGGTGGTCGAACCCATCATTGAATCGATTATGATCGGCACAAAACTGAGGCAGGGTATCTCTTTTCTATCCGAGGGCAAAGTTATTGCTGGTGAGAAAGCCCGTTGATAAAAACTCTCCCCAGAGAGTCGTCCGTTCCAGACCTCATCAGTAAGTACCAAGTAAAACATCCTTAGATACACATAATATAACAAATATGGCGCAAACGTTATGACCAGAACATTTTTTACTTCAATACTCTTTATCAGTCTTTTTTGTGCTGGCTGCACATCCTCGCAAACGACAACGACCAACGCCGGTATTTCCGGCAGGCAATCGCTCAAGGTCGGGATCACGACCAATGCCAGGCCCATGGCTTACCGGGAAAATGGCCACATCACCGGTCTTGAAGTCGAGTTTGCCAAAGGATTGGCAGAATATGGAAACCGCCAATTTCGTTTTGTTGAACTGCCATGGAAAGAACAGATTCCTGCCTTACTTGATGGAAAAATAGATATCATCATGTCGGCTATGACCATAACCCCTGCCCGGAAATACCAAATTTCCTTTGCCAATCCTTATATGGTTACCGGCCAGGTCTCCCTTGTAAGGCTTGCTGAACTTAACAGATTCAGTGACGGATTTACGGATCTGCTCAGTCCGGTTGTCAGGGTTGGTACGGTCATGGCAACAACCGGTGACCTGCTTATTGTGCAAAATAAATCTAACGGTAAGATTATTCACTACAAAAATGCCGCTGAAGGGGTGCGGGCACTACTTGATAAAAAGATTGATGCCTTTGTTTATGACCTGCCCATGAATTTTTACCTTGGTGCCAGGTACGCAGGCCAGGGCCTTGCCCCGGTCACCGTACCTATGAGTAAGGAATATATTGCATGGGGTATGCGAAACAATGACACAAAACTTCTATCCCAGGCCAACGCTTACCTCAAGGAAATCCAAAACTCCGGCAGGCTACAGAAGATGATCACCCACTGGGTTCCTTTTTACAAAACAATATATAATAGAGAGTAACACCATCGACCATCTCCTGATCCACCCTGAAAAATAAGCAATACCCATCTGAATGTTCGTATAATGCGGTCAACAACACCTTTGAAAAAAAACACCCCTTGTTCTCTCTCTTATTGTAAGCCTCGCCGGCTTCCTCCTTATCCTGTTTTGCTTAAACCTTTATCAATATCTCCGGGTTAAATCAGATGTTGCCTCATCCATACTTCAGGAAATCAATACCAATGAACTTGGTGAGTTAGGCACATTTTTCAATACTATTAACAACAAACTCAACATTTCGCTTCTTACAAGCGATAATCTGGACGTTGTCATGATAAAAATCCAACGGGCCGGACAGCCGGTGTTCCTGAAAATAGGCAAAAATGAAGAATTTTATATCAGATCAGGCCCCTCTTCCATTAAACTCTCTCCGAGTCAGATGATCAGTTATGTCCTGCAGAACAAACTGGTCCGGAAAAAATCATAATTGGAACCAAGAACTGAAATAGCTGGGTCAAAAAAGCTTTCACCAGGGACAATATACCCCCATGTCTTGCAACATTGCCTTATCCGCCAACAGGTTAATTTCTCTGCAAAAATCTTGAACGGTCAGGCTTGTTCGACAGCAAGTCTATTAAAAAAACTCAAAACCTGGTTTTCCTCAGATCGAGTTCCACCAGTTTTGCATAGACTCCACCCTGTTGCATAAGTGCCGTATGACTTCCCTGTTCTACGATACGACCCCGGTCCATTACCAGGACATGATCAGCCCGGCGGACAGTAGACAGCCGGTGAGCAATAACAATAACCGTCCTTCCATGAAACCCCTGTTCCACAGCCTGCTCCAGAATATTTTCACCCTCGGTATCAATGGCTGCCGTGGCCTCATCAAAGATCAATAATCCCGGATCTCTTGCCAGTACTCTGACAAAAGCTATCAACTGTTTCTCACCGGCTGAGAGTTCAACACCTCCTTCGCCGATAACAGTGTCAAGTCCTTTGGGAAGGCGATCAATCAGTTTATCAAGGCCTGTTAGCCGGGTGAGCCTGACAAGTGATTCCTCCTGCAAGGCAGTTCCTGCTGTAATATTTACCCGGACCGTATCATGCAGGAGAAAAACCTCCTGCATGATGATGCCGACATGGGTGCGCACTACATGCAATGGATATCGGCGCAAATCAACACCATCAAGCAGAACAACGCCACTGTCAGGATCATGGAACCTGACCAGCAGACCCGCCAGGGTCGACTTACCTGAACCGGTGGCGCCGACAAGGGCGGAAATCTTTCCTGCCGGGATTTCAAAGTCAAGGTCACGCAAAACCTGCCTGTCGGCATCATAGGAAAAAGTTACTCTATCAAATAGTACAGCCCCGCTCACTGATTGCGGATTATAAACAGGCTCCCGAACTGACAACACCTGGTGATTGTCCAGTATTTGAAAAATGCGTTCAGCAGAAGCCATGGCCGACTGGACTATGGAATATTTCTGCGACAACTCGCGAACCGGCTGAAAAAAGAGTCGCATGTAGGAAAGAAAAGCTACAAGTTCACCAAGGGTCAGCTGTTGTCTTATGACCTCACCACCCCCGTACCAGAGGATCGAGGCCACTGCGGTGGCACTCATGAATTCAGTCAAGGGGAAAAATGTGGAAAACAGTCGAATTTGGGCAAAGGTTTGCCGAAGATAGCCGGCACAGAGCTTTGAATACTCCCGGGTCAGCTTTTTTTCCCTGGCATAGATCTGCACAATGGCCATGTTTGACACGGCCTCCTGCATGAAGCTGTTCAAGCCGGCCAGTTGGCTGCGGATTGCCCGGAACCGTTCCCTCGCCAATCTTGAAAATACAAAAGTAATCGCCAGGGAAACGGGAAGAAAAACGGTCATCACCATGGCGAGATGAATGTTCATCAGGTAAAGAACGACGAGAATCCCCATAAGTTTCAGGAAATCGTTAAACAAGGTCACCAATACCGAGGTAAACATCTCATGCATATTCTGAATGTCGTTTGTCAGGCGGGTAACCAGCTTTCCGGTGGGTTGTTGTTGAAAAAAATCAACCTTCAGGCTGAGCATATGGCGAAAAAGCTGCTGCCGCAGCCTGTGCATGATCATCTGTCCGGTCCACTCCAGGATCACCACTTGAAAAAAACCGGCCAGAAAAATTAAACCGACAAGGGAGCCATATTCAACCACGATCCGGTTTAGACCGCTGATCTGCTGCGCGATGGTCTGCCCGGTTCCGTCCATAAAGCGATCAATACCCACCTGCATTAACTTGGGCAGTCCAAGTGTCGCCCCGGTCAATACAAGAGAAAGAAGAACTGCGCCCAAAAAACCCGGGACAAAGGACCGGCAAAGCAAAAGGATCCGTTTCCAGATCTGCCAATCGACAAGTGAACCCACCCTGCCGTCTTCAGTATAGCCGAAATTAAGCATGACCCTGTTGTTTATCGACCATAATTTTATACAGATTATTTGCCGCATACATCTGCTTGTGCGCGCAGGCAGCAACGATTTTGCCCTGGTCCAGCATGATAATTTTATCTGCCCTGGCCAGAAGATTAACCCTATGGGAAACCAGCAGAATAAGGCGGTCATGATACTGCTGATATATATGCTCAAACACCTGTTGTTCCGTAGCCACATCAAGTGCTGAAAGGCCATCGTCAATAATAAGAATCGGCCTGTTACTGAGCAGTGCACGAGCCAGGGCAATGCGTTGCCGTTGTCCGCCTGAAAATTTCACTCCCCGTTCACCGACCAGCGAGTTGTAACCGTCTGGAAGATGAGAAATATAGTCATGAATTGCCGCGGCCTTAGCTGCTTCTTTTACCTGTTTTTGATCGGCATCCGGCCTGCCGAAACAGATATTCTTGTAGACAGAATCTTCAAAAAGTGAAACCTGCTGGCCGACAAAACTGATACCAGCCCGCACAGAGGCAATTGACAATTGGTTAACATCCATCCCGTCAACATACAGCATGCCTTTCTTGACAGGGTAAAGCCTGGCGATCAGCCGGCAAAGTGTTGATTTCCCTGATCCGGCCCGACCGGTTATCCCGTAGACCCCGCTGGTAAATTGAAGCGTTAAGTTACAAAGGGCGGGGTGTCTTCTTCCTGGATAAGAGAAATGTAACTGTTTGCATCTGATAGTCGGTACGTCAGCGCCGGATTTAATGATACCCCTGCCGCCGGTTAGCACGGGTTGTTCCTGCAGGAGAGCGCCTATTCGGCGGAGAGAGGTCAAACCACGCTGGGCAAGATTGGCGACCCAGCCAATTGCCATCATCGGCCAGATAAGCATGGTAAGATAGGTCATAAAGGCAACAAAATCACCAAGAGTAATGCGGCCGGCAATCACCTGTCTGCCTCCGAAGTAGAGAATCAGCACCATACCGACATTTCCGGTGAGCATGGCCATGGGATGGAGCAGACCCTGAATAACCGCTACCCGCAGATTGCTTCGTACGTACTGTTGCCCGATCCTGGCAAATTCCTGCTCCTGCAATCCTTCAAGACAATATCCCTTGATCAGGCGAATGGAAACCAGGGCGTTACGGGAGAATTCAGTCAACTGACCAAATTTTTCCTGGACTCGGGAAAAATGCACATGCATTTTTTTTGAAAGTATCTTAGTTGATAGGGCAAGTAGAGGCAGGGGCAACAGGGCAAGCAAGGTCAACCTGATATCAATGACCAGCATAAAACAAACAGCAGCCGTGGACATGACCAGGGCATCGGCCGCGGCAACCATGCCCATGCCACAGGCCATTTGAATGGCTGAAAGATCATTCCCGGCATGGGCCATCAACGAGCCCGTGGACCATCGCCCGAAAAAGGGTTGATCCATATGTACAAGATGGACGAAAAGACGTTCACGTAATTCTTTTTCAAGAAGCCGGGAAAAACCGATGATCAAGGTGCGCCAAAAGAACCTGAGCAGGGCAACAACGGCTGCTATCAGGAGAATAAGCAGGGATAGTTCCAGCAAATACGCCCTGGTCACGGTATGATTACTCAGAGCATCGATTCCTCTTTTCAAAATTCCGGGAACCAGCAATTGCAGAAAATCAACGCCAAGCAGGGCCGCAAATCCGAAGACCAACCGCATCCGGTACCTGCGAAAGACAGGCAACAGGAGTCTAAGTGATGCACGTACTCCGGCAGTTTCTCCCGAACCGTTCACCTGTGGGTACGGAGTAACTCGTTATAGGCGGCGGTCAGCTCAATAAACCGGTCATGATCTCCACCTTTATCCGGATGAAGTTTAAAAGCCTTTTTTCGATATAGACCGGTAAGTTTTTTTCTATCCATTGCTGCGAGTTCGGCCCGGCTTACTCCAAAAATCGTACTTGCCTTATTTATGGACATTCGTTGTGAACGTACATGTCTGCGAGCACTTTGACGTTGGCCTGAAAAGGAATGAATAAAATTATTCCAGGATCTTGAGCCGGGAAAGTTGTAATCAAAATACATGACCACGTAACGAATGAGATACGGCGACAGGCACCCGGACCGTTCCAACCCCTGCCAGAACGATCGATCACTGTCAAGATGACAGACCTCCTGGACGAAAAATGTATCGAGTTTGTCTTCTTGAAGAACCTGGGGCATGATGCGGGCACAGCTTTCAGAAAAAAACCGCTGCAAATTAAAAATGGCAAAGACGTAGCGTTTATATTCGGAGGGTGCGAGTGTCTGTTCCCGGGCAATCATAAATTGTTCAAGCTCATCTCTTGATTTATCCAGTAATTTTTTATACAGAGCGACCGGTTTATCAAGGGAGCTCTGGTCAACCTGGCCTAAACGAAGATAATGCATACGTCTGCGGTCAAAAACATGGGTTTCGTCAAGTACCCTGGCCTTATCCTTCGCAGACATTGGTTTCCAGTTTCGGTATTGACTGCGATCGCAAAACCGAGATATTTTGTTTCTAATATAGGGATCAAGAAATGGGAGAAAGAACTGCTCGACCTCTTCATACAGGGCGGTTATTCCCTGCTGCTGGAGACACTCGAAAAGAGAGTCATCAATATAAAAAGAAGAACCGCCGGCGTACTTAATAAAACGCTCAGGTCGCGAGCCGAGGAGCACGAGATCACGGTTGGTCAGACAGGTGCCGTTATCATAAGACTCGCAGAGAACATACTGCAGGTGACTATCAATGAATCTACGGGCAAGATACATAACAGATCAGAGTACGTTTATGCGAAAGGCGGTGCCGAGACTTCAATTTCCGGCCTACTTTCATAACAGTGCACCAGTGTCATCGTTGCGGCTGTGGCCTGAAATTTTGGCCAATCCATGCTGGTTACTAAATAATACGCATGGTGAAAAGGATAATCGTTGCACACGATATATTCAATGTTATCCATTCCCCAAGCACTGTTTTTTTTCGCGCCCCTTATTCGGTGACCTTCCGGGCATAGGTATTGAGCAGGGATTCGACCGTATCAATGGAAAATGGTTTTTCAACCCCGGTCACAAAATGATAGTCATGAAAATTGAGCATAACCTCATCCCCTCCGTCTTCTCCCATGGCAACAAGAGACGATTGAGATGACAGGTTGTGCAGTTGCTGCGCGGTCTCTACTCCACCCATTCCTTTTTCAACCTGCAGATCAAGAAGCACTAAGTCATAGGGATGACCGGACTTCAGCCCGGTCTTGAATTCATGTATTGCCTGTTCACCGTTACCCGTCGTCGTGACCCGACAGTTGAACTGTTCAAACATCTTGGCAAAAATTATCTGCATGAGCTCATCATCGTCCATGATCAAGATCCGCCGTTGATCACCGGCAGAAGGAACGCCATCATTGTTTTCCACCCTGCGACCCACCGGCAGGTATATGGTTGCGATACAGCCGGCTCCGGGACTTGAATCCAGCCGAAGAACGCCCCCATGTTTTTTAACAATGGCATGCGCTATGGTTAGACCAAGTCCCATGCCCTTTTGCGTACCTTTCTGCTTGGTTGAAAAATAGGCATCAAAGACCCTCTCAATTACCTTTTCATCAATGCCGCCACCAGTATCACGGATACTTATTCGTAAAAACTTTCCATCCGGCATGGGTTGCTTTATACGCTTGTTTTCTTTCCGGCCATCAACTTCAGTCAGATCAACAGTCAACCGGCCTTTACCTTTCATGGCCTCAAGAGCATTGAGAAGGATATTCTGAAAAACCTGGGCCATTAAATCCGCATCAAGATCCGCGCAGGGTAACTGTTCATCGGCTGTGAGTTCAAATTCAATATCTGTGCCCGAGAGTTCGTTTTCCAACAGACCCGACAACAGTTCATCCACACAGACCAAGGATTTTGAGGGCAGGTAATTATCTGAAAATGTACTGAACCTGCGAATAAGACCGTTGGTCAACTGCAGGGCTTTTCCGGTTTCAACAAGCAGTTGTTGCACCTTTTCATCGAGGGATAGGATTCTGGCCATTTCAACATTACCGTTGATAATGGTAAGGAGGTTATTAAAATCATGGGCTATACCGCTGGCCATTGTCGCCATGGCATCAAGTTTCCCTATGCGTTGTAATTCCTTTTCCAACTGCTCTTTCCGTATATCCATTTCTTTACGATCGGTCACATCCTTCATGATACCGATGATGGACAACCGGTCGTCTTCAAAAATCGGCACCAGATTAAACGTCACCTGGCGATCATGTAAAGGCACCGGAGCCGCATAATCAAAAACAAGGGGCTGGTGATCAGTAACAGTGAGATTATCAATCCAGCAATAGAACGGCAAACGGTTATCTTCGGGAAGAAGATCGATTAATCCTGTTCCAAGGATTTCCGCTTCAGAACTTGTAAACAGCTTACAACATACCGGATTGGCACGGACTATTCTTCCGAAACCGTCCAACTCTAAAGCACCTTCTGTCATTCGTTCAAAAATAACTTCGTTATGTCGTTTGTTCACCAATAATTCGCTGGTGACTTCCCGCGGGAACAACCCCTGCAGGCCTTCTATCTGGGTGCTGCCACGTCTACCGGATTCAAAACGATGCAGGGCGGCAAGAATGTGTTTTTTCATGGTGGCTGCCGGCCCTTTGGCAATACAGACGTCAGCACCAAGTTCAAGAACGTTCATATCGTCTTCAAGGGCAATACCGGAAAGAACCACAAGAAAAATATGCTCATACCCTGGCGTATGTCGAATAATGTGGCTGAGTTTTGCCCCATCTATTTTAGGCATGACCAGGTCAGTGAAGATGATGTCGGGGGGGAATTCCATGAGCATGTCCAGAGCCTCCAGACCGTCACCTGCCGTCTGCACCGTACAGCCGGCCTCTTCAAGAATATTTGACACAATTTTTAAAATAACCGGACTGTTATCGACAACAAGAGCTTTATGGTCAGTCATGGTCGAGCAACCCCCTGACAGCAGTAACAAATTTTTTAACATCAAATGGTTTACTGAAAACCAGATCAGCACCAAGTTCGCGGGCCGCGGGCAGGTATGCCTCAGGACCTATTCTTCCTCCCCCGGAAATAGCGACAATTTTCACCTCTGGAAATTCTTTTTTCAGAATGCTGATAGTCTCCAGCCCTTCCTGTTCGGGCATGATAAGATCCGTAATCACGAGATCAACAGGTTGTTCGCGCTGCAACTGCATCCCCTTGCGGCCATTCTCAGCATCAATAACGGTATATCCGCTCCATTCCATGACCTGGCGCAGAAGAACACGCATCTGTTCGTCATCATCAATGACCAATATTCGCATCAAGTACCTCCAGGGGGGAGCAACTTACGTATTGAGATGAAGAGTTGGCGCAGAGCAAAAGGCAGGCCTTGTAAGCGGCAGCAAAAATTATGAGCTTTCAAACGCTTACGATACGTTTTCAGCGCTTCATTTCCATCTCTTACGATAAGTAGCTTATAGCTAATATATTTTAACATCCAACGATGCATTTTAACAGTAACTTCCTCATCATCAATAAGAAAACACAGGGTGCACCTGCATAAAATAAAGTACCTGGCTCGATTTCCAATTCCTGATGTTGCAGGATCGCTTGGTTACCAACCCATGTGATGGTTTACGGAAAAATCCTTTTTATAAATGCGTCTATTGATCTTGAAAAACATGTTCACGAAAAAAATTGATTAATTTTCGACGTCGATCAACGATCCTTACCTGTTCAGGAATGAGATCACTCATCACATTTTTCATAATGGACATTTTATATTCTATATTGGGCGCAAAGCGGTTGTCGAGGTACCATGCATAAAAAAGACCGAAAAGAAGGCCCGGGGGTGTAAAACCTTCATCAGCATTAATGAGCCGGGTGTACAATCCTTCTTTTTCTTCAGAGCTGCGCATACGGGCAAGTTCCAGGTAGGACTTGAGTGCCGAGTGATCAAAAAAACTTTCCAGACGCTCAGGTTCCTGGACGGTCAAGCTGTAGATGCGTCCAATAACCCCGCCTGCACGGGTGACTTCAGCAATGTTCTTTTTCTTGGCATAATTTCCAAGCAGTGATTGACCAAGGGCAACCAAAAAGGCCATTTCAAAGCGGTTCAAATCCCTGGCCTGGTCCTGGCGAATTTTAATGCGCTGGTCCTGAGGATCATAAAAAGAAAAGACATTATCCCACTGCTGACATCGTTTCCAGCAGGTTGGCTCCACCATGCATACTCCGCGCACATTCTGCAGGTGTTCAATGAGTATATCAGGATGGTTCCAGATAATTTCTATAACACGGGCCATGAGCCAGTTTCTCTCTTTGCCTGTCAACTTTTGATCAAATCGGGAAGAAAGAGAGATCTGTTCGGCGCTCAAATATCGGCAGTGACTGACAATTGCCTCGTAACGAAGACAAGGCAGAAGATGCCCACGCTGGAGTACCCGTGGCGAGACCTCTGTTTCTTGCAAGTTGTCTTTTGCGGTTTCAGTAGCAAGCAGGCCAGCTGACCAGAGGCTGTACAATGCCTGGACGGAACGGGCCAATGATTCGGGATCATGCTGAATAACGCGCCTGTGTTTGAGTTGTTCACGGGAAAAAACCGGAACGGCTATGGTTTTAAAACCCAGGGTACGTACCCGCTTACGATCAAGATAAATGGGCGCCTTATCCTCAAGGGCATAGCGTTGCAGGACTGAGCCGGGAATGTCGGCAAGATCAAGAGACAAAATATGGGAGAAGAGTTTGTTTACGCCGCCGGGAATATTTCGATGATAGGCGGAAATCAAATCAGAGACATGAAATTTTCTGTCCGGGGCATCCCTGGCAACATCCGTCTCTCCCTTCTGAACCCAGATATTGGTTACAAGAAGTTTCATTGCCTGCAGATTTTCACGAATGGCATCAGCAATACCCGGAGCCTGCATAATCGGGATTATGGAAGTATACAAACTGCCGGGGGCAAAAAGCAGGATATCCGCTTCTGCAATGAGTCCCATTACCTCAGGCTGAACAAAGGGTTTTCTATAAAACTCAACAAACACTCTGTCTACAGGATAATTACGCCGACAGTAACTTGACTTATGCTCGCCGGTGACCTGCACTCCATTGGTATAGAGCACCTGCAGCTGAGCATTGGTCGTTGTGCAGGGCAAAACGGCGTGTGAGTGCATTCCAAGCGATAAACATATATCAGCCAGACCGCGAATGGTCGCCGTCCGCATCACCTGGTAGGAGGCGGCAAGTTCGGTACAGCCGAGCGAGGGATCGAGTTGGCGATAAATTGCTGCCGCCAGCAACAGATTGCCAAGACATTGCGGTCTGTTTAAGGTCGGGGTCAACCGCTTGTCAATAAACAGACTTTTGGTCAGGGTCTGAAGAAACTGCAGCAGTTTGTCCGGAATATCTTCAAGATTGGCACTGGTATCCAGCAAAAGCTGTTTCACGCCATCGGGACAGGTAATGAAGCGGTAATTAAAAACAGCATGCAGGGCAGCTGCCAACTTCTCTGCTCCTGTTGTGTCAAGGTCAAAGCGATTTTTCAGACCTCTCAGCTGTATGGAAGAGAGCAGAACATGGCGCAGGTCGCCAAGGGCGATCAGGGGAAGATCTTTAAGCAATTCACCGGTTGAGCCGCCATCGTCGGTAATACAGACAATGGAGTGACATCGGGGAAAAATTTCCTTTAAGCCTTCAAAAGGGGACTGTGCCCATTCCCTGCGCCGTGAATCACCTCCAACAATGTTGGAAAGTCCAGTCCCTCCACCAAAAACAACGACATTGAGCTCAGTCGTTGCAGATTTGGATACCTGTCGGATGAGATCTGTAAAGAGAGCGGCGATGGCAGGGGGTGTATCATCTGGGATACCATCAAGGAGCAAAGAGATGACCCGCTCGGCAAGGTTTCCATCGGGCAGGAAATCCAGTGGAGCCACCCTTTGCTCACTCAGGTCCTGCAGGCATTGCTGCAGTCTTTGGACAGATGCCATGATAAAATGATTAAAAAAAAGAGCTACAGGCCAGTGGCCGCCATCTGTTTGGAAACAACAGTCACTGAATCCTGAAGTGCGGTTTTTTCTTCAGCGGTCAATTCAAACTGGAAAATTTTTTCAACCCCATTTTTTCCAAGAACAACCGGGACTCCAAGGAAATATCCGGAAATACCAAATTCTCCTTCGAGATAAGCAGCGCAGGGCATCACCCGGTGACTATCTGTCAGTATTGCCTCTGCCATCTCAATGGCGGCAAGGCCCGGAGTGTAAAAGGCGCTGCCGGTTTTCAGATGGTTGACGATTTCTATACCGCCCATCTGGGTACGTTTGACAATTTTATCAATAGTCGCGGCAGGCAACAGGTCGGTCACAGGAACGCCGGCGACATTGGCAAGACGAACAAGGGGCAGCATATTATCTCCATGGATCCCCATGACCATGGCATTGACATCTCTTGCCGCAACCCCGAGAGCATCAGCAAGAAAAGTACGATAACGTGCGGAATCAAGCACCCCGGCCATGCCGATGATGTGCTCCTTGGGCAGTCCGCTGACTTTAAAAGCAGTATGCACCATGGCATCAATGGGGTTGGTGACAACAATCATCACACAACCCGGCGAATGCTTAACCGCCTCCTCAGCGCAGGAACTTACAATAGCAACATTCTTTGCAAGTAAATCATCTCTGGACATCCCGGGTTTACGTGCAAGACCTGCCGAGATGATGACCACATCTGAATCCTTTGTATCAGCATAGTCATTTGATCCCTGCATTTTTCCGGCATAGCCGTCCAGCGGCCCGGACTGCCAGAGATCAAGGGCCTTGCCCTGGGGGATCCCCTCCATGACATCAAGCAAAACCACATCACCCAACCTGCGGACAAGCGCCCAGTGGGCAGCAGTAGCACCAACATTACCGGCCCCGATAATAGTTATTTTCTTTTCCATGGACATACTCCTTTTTTCGATTGTAATAGGGATAAATTCACCCTTGTTGTTGTAAAAATTTTTCAACTCTTTTCGCATCCATCGGGGTATCAACCTCTATGGAATCGTGTTCTGTTTCAACAACCCGTATGGAATACCCATATTCCAGCGCACGCAGTTGTTCCAACTTTTCAAATCGCTCCCACTCTCCTTCCGGAAGACCGACAAAGGTAAGCAAAAAACCCTTTCGATAAGCGTAAAAACCAAGGTGCTTGTAATAGGTCGGTTTTACTGGCTCGTCGGGATTACGTTGAAATGGTATTGGAGAACGGGAAAAATAAAGTGCGTTTGAATGGCAATCAAAGACGGTCTTTACATGATTTGGATCATTGATCTCCTCGGGACGGATAATCTTGTATATAAGAGTCGACATATGCAGGGCCGGATCATCAAGCAGGGGCCCGGCTACCTGCTCGATGACCTCAGGGGCAAAGAGCGGCTGATCTCCCTGAATATTGACAACCACGTCCTGCTCGCCGATATCAAGCAATTCCGCTGCCTCGGCGAGACGATCTGTTCCCGAGGCATGGGTACTGCCGGTCATGACCACCTGGCCCCCAAAGTCCTCAACAACTGCAGCTATTCGTCTGTCATCGGTTGCAACAACGACCATGGAGAGTATGTTCACCTTCATGGCACGTTCAACAACGTGCCGGATCATAGGTTTTCCGTCGATGAGTGCCAATGGTTTACCCTCAAACCTGTTGGAATGATAGCGGGCTGGAATTATCGCAACCACTTTAGGCTCAGTATTAATCATTGTATCGATTTCAGCACATATGGTCTAAGGAGATGTCATGCAATAAGCATAATGGTTATTTTGTACCAACCCCCAAGCTTTATTACATATCGAAGATGTTTCGAATCTATTTTCTGAAAAATTCATTAAATAGCGTTACATTACTCTAAATAGAGGATACATGGCAGCAAACAAAAAGGCAACGAACAAACGTCATAATGCGTAGACAAAAAAGATCTGCCATTTCTGAAAAAAACACTCACTCCATGAGCATTTACGCACCTGATCCCGAGTTGAAACAGCAGGCTGCAACCCTTGCCGAGCGGATCGGTCTCCCAAGAGTGCTTCAGGAACCACGGCAGGGAACATTTCTTGTTGTAACCCGGCAAGGCCTCGAACTTTGCGAAGTCAATGAGCGGAAAAAAATGAAAAAACTTCAGGTTGACTTTACCACGGCTGCCTGGACCCTCCGACTGCAAAGAGTGCGAAAAGAACAATTAATTCAAGCTATGGGGAGAACAACTCCGGAGAAAAGCTGGATTATCGATACTACCGGAGGGCTGGGAAGGGATAGTTTTTTGTTAGCGGCAGCCGGATTTAACATCAGAGTCTTTGAACGTAATCCAGTTCTGGCCGCCCTGCTTGCCGATGGCCTGAGCCGAACGGCCCAACACAAAACCATGGAAATAGCCAAACGAATTTCCTTGAGCAGCGGGGATGCGCGCCATTATTTAGAAACCCGCAGGCCCGTGGCGGATATCATTTATCTTGACCCCATGTTCCCGCCAAGAAAAAATTCCGCCAAGGTCAAAAAAGAACTGCAGATTATCCAGCAGATTGTCGGTAACGATGGGGATTATGACGAGCTTTTTTCCCTTGCCCTTCAGAACGCAAATAAACGGGTGGTGGTTAAGCGACCCAAAAAAGGATCCTGGATTAATTCCATGCACCCGTCTTACTCAGTACAGGGAAAAACTATCCGCTTTGATATTTATCTTACCGGTTCCCTGAAAAATCAGGCTTTTTAAGGTCAAGGCATGCGAAAAATTTACCACAGGCCGAATATTCCCAGAATAAAATTTTGATGGCTAAGTAAAAACTTCGATCTACTGCGTCGTGTGTCCTGTGGCGATTCTCAACATACTACATGTATAGTTAAGACCCGCCACAGAACACTACTCCTCGGAGT
>JANTGH010000065.1 GCA_024763055.1 Desulfobulbaceae bacterium | reverse complement strand
TCTGAATGCATTGAATTTATCGGAAGCAGATTTGCTTGGTTAGATTGATGGCGAAAAAAGATCAGATAGGTTGTGGTGGGGGTGGGGAACGTACGATATACGACAGGGAAATTCGTCAAAGAGGGAACATTCGTGGGGAACAGACTCAACAAAAATAACTCGGGAACCGGCATAACCCATTTTATTCAGGCGCTTGGATGGTCCATTAAGGGGTTTGGTTCGGCGTTTAAACATGAAGCCGCCTTTCGCCAGGAGCTTATACTCTTCTGCATTCTTGCGCCCCTTGCGTTCCGGGCAGGGCATAACGGAGTTGAACGGACACTGCTCCTTGGCTCCATGTTTCTTGTCCTGGTGGTGGAGCTTTTAAACACCGCCGTGGAATCCGTGGTTGATCGGATCAGTCAGGATATCCACCCGCTATCGGGCAGGGCCAAGGAACTCGGCTCGGCTGCGGTCTGTATTTCTCTTCTCAACGCGGCCTGTACCTGGGGCCTGATCCTGTTTACATAATCGGGAAGCTATTTCATGTTTGCCCCGGAACGCCTGGTCATTCTGGATGCCGACGGCACGACCATCAACGCTTTTACTGCAATTGAAACCGCCTTCACCGTCAACGGCATGGATATCGGCAATCTGGAACGGTTTCAGAAACGACACCAGATCTTCAAGTATCTTGGCGGCATCAAGGAGTTTCCCAAAAACCTCCGTAAGCAGATTTCCAAGAAAAAAAGGAAAAAACTGATCAACACCCTGACCGAAGTCTACCGGGAAGAGGCTGTCCTCTATGATGGGATGGCCGATATGATATCCAGACTGCAGAAGGCCCCCCATGTCCGGGTAGGCATTGTTACCCGCAACATAACCCATCAGCCGCGGGAAACCCTGCGTCGTCTCTTTCAACGCAATCAGGTCGATACGGATCGTTTTAACTTTCTCCACCATCTTCCCCTGCGCGAAAACAAAATTTCCCGTTTCCGAAAAATCAGGTCCCGTTTCAAAATAAATCCAGCCCTTGCCTTTGCCTGTGGCGATGAATTTAAAGATTATACCGCCGCAATTGGTTCAGGTATAAATTCTTTAATGGTTTCCTACGGTTTTGAGAATTTCACCCGGCTCTCGAAAAAATATGGCGTGCCCGGAGAAATCATTTCCCACAGTCCCGAAGAGCTGAGCATGCGACTGCTGCAGGCTGTAGATCTGTAAGATCGCAGTCATTCATGTGAGATATGCGTCACTGCCTTGGTTTTGAAATCCTGTCATACAAAACAGGCAAGCGCAGGCCCCGAGTATGATTTCAGACACATTGCAGGAACCCGCCCCCATCACCATAGTCCTTCCATGTCAACATCAGGAAACAGCTTTGAAAAGAAAATCAAGGGGGATAATATCGGCAAGGGCCAGCTCGATAACCAGTACCAGCGTGCCGATCATGAGGAGGTAGGCTATCAGCTGTTTATGGTTTGAACCATCGATGATGACGTTGCGCAGCACCTGGGAGAGCATGTCGGTCAGGGTGACGGCGACAATGATGATCAGGACTATGGCCGTTGTGACATCATACTTGAAGGCCCGCATCGCATCAAAGAGATAAAAACCTATACCGCCGGCCCCGACTATGCCAAGTACCGTGGCGGCACGCACATTGGCCTCGTAACGGTACAGTGAATAAGACGTCCAGAGCGGCAGCACCTGGGGAATGACACCGTAAACGATCTCCTGGAGCTTGCCGGCCCCTGTGGCGCGGATCCCTTCCACCGGTCTGGTGTCTATGGCCTCAACGGCTTCGGAGAAAAGTTTGGCCAGGGTGCCTGTGGTATGCACGGTCAGAGCGAGTACACCGGCCAGCGGGCCAAGACCGACGGCGGAGACGAAAACCAGGGCAAAAATGAGTTCGTTGATGGCCCGGAAGGAGTCCATCAATCGCCGGGTGGGAAAACGCAGCCATTGTGGGGTAATATTGGCAGCTGAAAGCAGACCAAAGGGAACGGAAAAAATAACAGCCAGCACACTTCCCCACACCGCCATCTGAATGGTTTCGAGCATGGCCCGCAGATATTGATGCCAGTGGCGAAAATCGGCAGACGAGTAATCCATTATTTTTTCAGCCATATTGGCGCGGTTGGTCCAGAGTTCAACCATCCGGTTTATTTCCGCTGGAAAAAAACCCCAGGCCAGGGCGGCGAGGATCCCTCCCCAGATAAGGGTGGAATAGAGTTTTTCGCTAAACTCTGCTTTTGGGACTGTAACGAGGGGCTTTATAGTCGTATCCATGGGGCAATCATATCAGGGGAAAAAGATAACACGGCGCCGGATTCTCAGACGCCGTGTTGTTTATGGATGAATGAGCCGGTGCAGGCATTACCTGGCCGAAATATTACCGGTCAACTCGGTTGTGAGCGCGCGAACGCGATCAATCTCTTTCTGTAATGCTTTGATTTTATATTCCTTTTCTTCCGCAGACATGGTGCTGTCTGTTTCAATCTGCATGATCTCCTTGTTGGCCTGCATTTCGCGGAAGGGCAGGCTCTGCAGGTCGGATGAGGGAGCAAATCCCCCGTATTTGAGGGTTTTTAAGATTTGCCGCTCCTTACGTACCTGTTCCGGGCTGCCCATTTTGCCGAAACTCATAACAGCAAAGTATATTTTTTCCTTGATATCATTATCGAGATCCTTGCGCCAGCACAAGGGGTCCGCCGCAATTAAAGGAGAACGCCATATCTCTTTTATCTTGGCCGCATCACCTGGATTGGTGGCTGCCAGGCGATCGTATAAAGCGCGATTATTGGCCGTGGCCACATCGACCTGTCCGTTGGCCACGGCAAGGAGATTTGCCTGATGACTGGCGTTACGAACCGTTTTAAAACATTCCTTGGGTTGAACTTTGTTAGCGGAAAAAATAAAGGTGGTGGGAACAAGAAATCCGGAGGTTGACTGGGGATCCCCTATGCCGAAGTCAAGTGATTTATCGCACTTAAGAACGTCTTTCAGGTTGTTGATTTTATCATTGTCTTTCCGGGTGACCAGCAGCGAATAGTATCCTTCGGATCCGTCTGATTCGATTATCTTGCCGAAGATTTCCGAATCGGCAAGATCAGCGGCGGTCATGGCGGACTTGTTCCCGTATAAAACAATATCCACCTTCTTAAAGCGCATGGCCTCAATAACGCCGGTATAGTCTGCGGCAAAAAACGGATTGATTTTCAAACCGGTTTTTTTCTCCAGCTCTTTCAACAGAGGTCCCCAGCGGTTAATGAGATCATCCTGGCTTTCAACAGCCAGGATGCCCCAGTTCACGGTTTTCCGAGCGGCAAAACCCGTGGTTGCAAAAGTGACGGCAAGCAGCGCCGCCAGTGTGATGATTAATGCTTTTTTCATGTTCTTTCCCTCCAGAATCTTCGTTGACGTAGGCGCAGGTGTTCAGGCTTCTGCGTATTTTTCTTCCGTACATTTGACGGCGTCGTAAAAACTTCGATCTGCTGCGTCGTGTGTTTCGGTGTGATTCTCAACATACAGCATGTATAGTTCAGTCCAGCTCCGGAATACCACTCCTTGGATACCGACACTGTTGCGGAATAAACAAGATAGGATCAGGCGGCCGCGGCCTCAAGGGCGGGTGTATTGATACGCACTTTCTGCCGGGGTTTGTCTGCAACCAGTATTTCGCCGTCAGCTGCATCGGGTAAGACAAGTTCTTCGCTTGCCTCACCGTATATGGAACGGAGCATGTCGAGGTCGAGTTCCATGCTTGGCCCGTCAAAAGCGATTACGCCGTCACGCATGGCAACGGTTCGTTTGCAGTAGCGTCGGGCATACTCAACCTGGTGAAGAGAAACCAGGACGGTAATGCCGTCCTCGCGGTTGATCCTGCTTAAAATCTCCATCACCCGTTTTGCCGAGCCCGGGTCAAGGGAGGCAATCGGCTCGTCGGCAAGGATGATTTTGGCTCCCTGGACCAGGGTTCTTGCAATGGCGGCCCGCTGTTGCTGCCCGCCGGAGAGATTTGCGGCCCGTTGTCTTGCGGTGTCGGCAATACCGACCCTGTGCAGGGCATGCATGGCTTGTAATTTTTCCTCTTTTGTAAAGAGACCAAGGGTTCCTCTCCAGCGGGGAACAGTGCCCAGAAGTCCGGCCAGCACGTTTTTCAACACCTTCATCCGTGAAACCAGGTTGAACTGCTGGAAGGTAACGCCGATATTCCTGCGGATGGAGGTTACGTTGTTTCTTATTCGGCCCGAGGCCTGCACTGTTTGCCCCTGTACCTTGACAACGCCTCCGTTCTTGACTCTGTCCCCTTGGACAAGTCCGGCCACATGCCGGATCAAGGTTGATTTTCCCGAACCCGATGCCCCGATCAGGGCAACCATCTCCCCGGCATACACGTCGAGGGATACTCTCCGTAAAGCCTTTTTGCCGCCGGGAAAGGTTTTTGACAGGGCCTGAACTTCAATAGCTGGATTCATCTGTGCCATGGTAATGTCCCATAGAATGAGCTGAGATTTTTTAAGATTGTAATGATGATGCAGTGTGTACCAGACCGATATTTTGAATTGATTTCAGATGTATTATTTTCAGATTATTCTTTTTTTATTATTGTGTTAGCAGGGAATTTCTATGCAACGACCGCACAGGAAAACCCGTTCCCGGTAAAAACAGCGTTACCTTCTACAAAGGTGGCTCTAACCTGCGGGACTGGAAGATCATTCCGGACAAGAATAAGGTCGGCAAGCTTGCCTTCTTTGATCGAACCTGTCAGGTTGTCCATGCCTGTTGCCCGGGCGGGATTGAGGCTGAAAATGGATACCAGCTCGGGAAAGGGCAGCCGTGATGCCTTTTTCATTGTAAACAATCCCTGCAGCATGCACATGGGTGAATAATCAGAACAGATGATATGACACAAATCCTTTTGTATCATATCACTTGCCAGAACGTTGCCGGCGTGGGACTGGTTCCGAACCAGGTTTGCTGCCCCGAAAACGGTCCGCATATCGAGCTCACATGCTGCTCTTGCCGCCTCTTCGCTCACCGGAAATTCCGCGATATTGATGCCGAGATCTTTTGCCTGCCGGACTTTTTCGGCGGTATGATCATCATGGGAGGCGGTTTTGATCCCCTGGTCGTGACATGATCCTATTAATCCGGCAATGGCCTGCAGGTCGACCTTTTCCCGTAAACGAAAACGCTCTTCAATTTCCCTGTCCACTTTTTCCAGAGAGCCTCCGGATCGTTTCCGGTACTCCCGGTAGTCCTCAATGCTGCCAAAGACTCCGAATCCAGGGGTATGGTCCATAATGGAGAGCAGGTCAACGGCATTATCGGCAATCAGCTCCTGAATAAGGGGAAGCGAATCCATATCAAGAATTTCGTAACGCAGGTGGATATTGCTGCGAACCCTGGCCCGATTCCTGAAAGCGTTGACGGCGTTGATATTCTCCAGCACGGTTTCTCTTTTGCGCAGGGGTTTGGTCAGTGTCTCCCCAAGATCGGCCATGGCCACGCAATAGTACATGGTGGTGATACCGTGGACCGTGAGTTCTGCGTCAAAGGCCGGCAGAGCGTATTCCATGGGAAAGGGGGCGGCTGGACGCGGCGCGATCGCGTTTTCCAGGGAATCGCCGTGAATATCTATGAAACCGGGCAGCAGATAAGCGCCCCGTCCATCGATGGTAATATCACCGGAAGCCGTTTTATTCGGGCTTATTTCCGTAATTCTTCCCTGCTCGACAACAAGGGAACCGTTTTCAATGATCGAATGTTCGGTAACAATATCGACGTTGCTGATGACCGTTGTCGGCGTAACATGATCAAGAGTAGCATAGATTTCATTCATTTTACTGCTTCTCCATAATGAACTGCCAGTGATAGGCGCCGGACCCCGGTTCCTTTTGCTCGGTATCCTGAAGAATAATCGGTTCAAATCCATGGAACAACCCGATCAACTCCGCTGCATTACAGTAGAAATGAGGATGATCTTTGTCTGATTTATCTGTATTGGTATAGGTATTATGAGCTATCTCACTGCCGGTCTGCACCTCGCTGTTTCTCCTGGAAAGCATGGTGCCCACGAAAAGCCCGCCTCTTTGCAGAACCCGGCCGATTTCGGAAAGACTGCGCTGTACCACCGGAATATCCCCGTGATAGATGACGTTCCATGCAAGCACCATGTCACAGGAATTGTCAGCAAGACCTATGTTGGTCATTTCGCTGATAGTGGTCTTGATGTCGAGGCCGAGTTTTTCGCTCTCTTGTTCGAGGAACGAGACGGCTGCAGGGCTTGCATCGATTCCCCGGACCTGGAATCCCATTTCAGCAAGAAAAAGGGCATGTCGACCGGGGCCGCAGCCAAGATCAAGAACGGATGTGACGCCGTATGAGCGCATGAGACTGACAAATTCCACGACAAAGATGTCCGGTTCGATCCAGTCGGCCCGGCCCTCTTTTGTTGACCACTGTACATTCCAGTGCTGATGGGCGGTATCGGTTTTCATTTCATTTCCTCCGTCAGGTGGTGATAAGGGTACGACGAACCAGGGTACAGAATCGCTCGACCGCAAGAACCATGAGAAGAACCAGGCCCATGATGGTTGCCGCTTCGTCGTAATGAAAGGTTTGTATGGAAACAATCAGTTCAATACCTATGCCGCCGGCCCCGACAATACCCAGGACGGCAGATGAGCGTGTGGTATGTTCCAGATTGAAAAGAGCGGTATTGATGAAAGAGGGGAGCGCGGCGGGTAAGACAGCGCTGCAGACAATACCGGTTCCGGAGGCGCCAAGACTCAGCAGGGCCTCGCCCGGTTCCCGGTGTACTTCTTCGATTGCTTCGGCAAAAAATCGGCCGCAAAAACCAATGGTGGCAATAACAAGGGTGATGGCTCCGGTCCGCGGGCCAAGGCCGACCACACTGAGAAGAAAAATGGCCCAAATAAGGGACGGAGTGGTCCGAAAAAAGGTGATAACCGCACGAACCATGCTGTAGACCAGTGGATGAGGGCTTGTATTGCGGGCGGCCAGCACGGCCAGGACAAGGCTGAGGGGCAGGCCGATGAGGTTGCCGATCCAGGCCATGGAAAAAGTTTGTAGCAGCGCCTTGCTCACGGGGACGAGACGATCCATGCCCGGCGGATACATCTGCACAAAGATTCGCTGGATGCCCAGGAGAATATCCTCCAGGGTGCCATGAAGGCGAAGCGCGGAAAGTGAATACAGAAAAAGAAGAACAACGACAAGAGTGGCCATGATCACTGCCGGAGACGGCAGGGTGAATCGTTTCGGCATATGTTGCGTCGGCAAGGTACTCATCCCGCCTCCGTCAATGATCCCTAAGCGATGGGCACTGCTGATACGTTCGACAAAAACCAGCATGAGAAAAATAACAAACACCATCGTGGCGGCCTGATCATAATTAAGCCAGGTGATTGAGTCTTCGAGCATCATGCCGATACCACCTGCTCCGACAAGTCCGAGAATAACAGACGAGCCGACAGCCCTTTCCAGACTGTACAGGCTGGTATTGATAAATGAGGGTAAAGCGGCGGGTAGAATAGCGGTGAAGAAGAGGCCGCTGCGCCCCATGCCGATTGCCCGTAATGCCTCGCCCGGCTGCGGGTCAACTTCTTCCATGGCCTCGGCAAAGAAGCGACCGGCAAAGCCGATGGTATCGACAAAGAGGGTGAGCGCCCCGGCCAGGGGCCCAAGTCCCACGATAATAACGAAAAATATTGCCCAGACCAGGTCGGGAACCGTACGGGCAATGCCGATCAGCAGACGTGCGGCGCCATAGAAAAGAGGGTGCGGACTCAGATTACGGGCGGCAAGAATGCCCAGGGGAAGACTGGCTAAAACACCGAAAACGGTGCCGACAAGCGACATCTGCAGGGTTTCCACAATGGCGGGAAGTAATTTTGGCAGGATGGTCGGATCCGGCGGGATCATTTCGGAAAGCAGCCGGCCGCTGTTGAGCGGTATGGCGATGATATCTTCCAGGCTCAGATCATAAAATTCAGTTGTGGAAAAGGCGTACAGGGAAAAAAGAAACACTGCCGGTATAGTCAAGAGCCACAGCAGTCCGGCCCGGGTAAATCGAGGCGGTGTGTTCACAGGAGAAAACACTTCAGAGAAACAGGCTGCGTAAACCGGCTTCGTTTTCCAGGGAAGCCCGGGTGTCAAGGACAATCAACCCGCTGCGCAGTGCGATGATCCGTTCGGCGTAGCGCAGGGCATGTTCAAGATTGTGGGAGACAAAAAAAATCGTTAAGCCCTCTTCTTCCTGCAGGGAAAGAAAAAGCTCCATGACCTCCTCTCCGGCCTGAGGGTCAAGACTGGCAACCGGTTCATCGGCCATCAGCATCTGCGGTTCCTGCATAAGGGCCCTGGCCACGGCAACCCGTTGCGATTCGCCGCCCGAGAGTTTATCGGCCCGTCGTGCCGCAAGATGCGCCAGGCCGACCCGGTCCAGGCAGTGCATGGCCTGTTCCCTGTCTTCCCGGCTTGCCAGAGATTGATACCAGACGCGCGGACCCTGTTTTCGTGCCTGAGCGCCGTGGAGAACATTGGAGAGAACCGACAGCCGGGGCACCAGGTTATGACGCTGGAAGATAAACCCGACCCTGGCACAGACGTCACGGACCCGGCGGCGCGGCACGCCGGTGATTTCCCGGTCGATGAGATAAACAGAGCCGGAACTGGGTTCAATAAGACGCAGACAGCAACGCAGCAGGGTCGATTTCCCGGAACCGTTATGGCCTATCAGGGCCAGCGTCTGTCCTTTTTGTATGGAAAAGCTGATTTTATCAAGGACGGGTTCCCCTTTGTCCCATGACTTGCAAAGGCCGTCGACCCGCAAATGAACTGTGGCGTCGGCGGCCCTGGCCCGCTCTTCCGACCAGAGGGCACAGTCGGTGCTGTCAACTGTCAGTGTGGATTCATGCATGTCGCTGTGGGATGAAAGGGAGCGTCCTTGCGGGTTAATTACCGACAAAGCTTGCAAACTTGTCCTGGCCGATGGTGCGGTACATATCGCGGACATAATTGTAGTCTTTGTCCTTAATGGTGGCCAGAAAACGCATGCCCTTGTACTTCTGGTTATCATCGCCCTTAAGAATTTGCGCAATCAGGGCGTCGGAGTTTTCACTCATGGCCTTGACGACCTTTGCCACTACGCCCTTATCCACATAAGGGGCGGCAACCAGAACGTCATTGGGAAGATCAGGCCCCCGGGCGATGGTCTTGAAGTCACCCGGCCTGACAGAGGTGTCCTTGTCGCGGATTCGAAGAATCTTGCCGGCGTTGTACCCCCAGGCATCCACGTCACCTTTTTTCAGGGATTCCCAGGCGATTTCCTTGTCCGTGTGTATCACCTGGATATCTTTTAACGGGTCAAGACCGTTATCCTTGATCACCTGGGAAGGTCCGAGATGGCCGGAGGTGGAGCCGATCCCGCTCATGGCTACCTTTTTCCCCTTCAGGTCGGTTATTGTATTGTAGCCGGAGTCACTGCGGACGATAACGGCCGAGTAGTAATCAGGCCTTGAAAAACCAATGACCGGAGAGCAGTCCGTCAGGGTACGCATCACCACATACTCCGCCGGTCCCGTCAGAATAAAGTCAGCTTTTTTGGCCCGGATAGCCTCAACTGCCGCAGTCCTGCTCGTCACCGGGTAAAACTTGATTTTTAAACCCGTCTTGTGTTCAAGCAGGTCCCGAAACGGTCCGAATTCCCGCTGAACCTGTTCCAATCCCTCCAGGTCGGTGACAATAAAGGTATAGAATTCTTTTGCCTGCAGTTGGGGCGTGAGCAGTAAAAAACTCAGGAAAAGGACGGCCGCCGATATCAACTGTTTCATGTTCATTGTTCTACTCCTGACGGAATTATCATACCCGTTCACCGGGGGCGCAAATCGTCGTAATGCCCCAAACCTGTAAGTGTTACCAGCGCCTTAGATTCGGAGTTTATGCGTACCGGTTCATTTATGCCTGCATCGCGCAACAAACACGACCGAGCGAAGATGCGGCGCCCCTGACCACTTATGTTGCGTTGAGGTTAAGTTACCAGGGGGGACTATCATGTAACGATAGCTCCCCCAGGAAAATAGGCTGAACTTAATGGTAAACCGGAAAAATCTTTGAATGGGCTGTTATTTCACATCCATGAGGTTGCCGATGTGATCGATCACTCCACCCTGGAGGGAATATGCCGTCAGTTCCACACCGTTTTCGGTGATATCCAGAATGGTATATCCTTTCTGAGATGAATATAAATCGAGTTTGTCGGACCAGGGGGTTGGTTGCTTGTTGTACCAGGGCGCTCCACAGTTACCGGCAACAATATGATATGTTGGGTGGATAAAGTCCGGGTTGGGAGACGCCGTTTCCGAACCCTGCCAATCGATCTTGTTGTCGCCGTTGGTGTCATCACTCATGATCCCCACCGGGGTGGTGTTGTCAACCAGCATCCTGGCGTAGCCGTGTTCATCACCGGTCAATACGGCAGCCACCTTGCTGGAGCGGGCAATGGCTTTCCAGAAACGGTTGCGTACCTCGATGATACCGGCGCCTTCCGGCTTCATCCGACCATTTTTCCGTTTGGTCCAGGCCCTGACATTGTTATCGCCGTTCCACCACATGGCATCTTTAGTATGCCCGCCGTTGGGGAATACAGGTTCCTGGGCATATAAGAAGACATATTTAATCGTCGGATCCTGTTCAGCCTTAACAAGCTTGCGTACGATCCATTTCATCTGGTCCTTCATGATATAGCCTTCCGGGCTGCCGCCGAAATTAGGCACCTGGCTGTTGGTGGTCCACCAGTAGTTGTTGTTGAAGGCAATAAACAGGGCCGGGCCATACTGAAAGGAGTAGACATTCTCCTTGTAGCTCGGACGCCGCTTGTCCTTTGGCCGGGGTCCGTTTTCCGGGTTAAAGAACTCCTGAGCCCAAAGCGCCTCGGCAGAGTCGGTTTCGTAGGGCCATCTGTCAAGGGAAAGCCCGTAATGACTGCCGTCATCATACACATTGAGCATGGTTTCATGATTTCCCATGGCCGGATAAACCGGAGCGTGTCTCCAGAATCCTTCCCAGGACTGCTTGAAACCCTTCATCATGAGGACGAAATCGTCCTTACTGGAGGTATAGCCGTTGATCAGATCGCCGCCAAACAGGGCGAGATCGGCCTGATTAAGATGATAGGCCTCGTTGGCGACCTGGCTGAGCACATGAAAATTATGGCCCATGTAGTTTCGTTCTCCTCCGCCGACACCCTCACGGCTGTCGCTGCCGAAAACAACGGTTATCTTGCCGTCATTGGCCGGCAGTTGACCCTTTTTCGGTGCGGTTCTGAAATCGTAGACGCCGGAGCGCACCGCATCACCATCGCAGAAGGCCTGGTAATGATAGGTTTTGTCCGCCTTGAGCCCGGTGAGCATGATGGTATGTTCAGTCCCGCTTCCGGATTCCTGGTATGTTTTGCCCTTTTCCCGGACAACGACGCTGCCGGTACAGGATGCATTGGTTTCATAGTTGATCATAACCTTATGGGGACCATTGCTCTTGACCTGGTTGACAAGCGGTCCTTCAATAATGGTCAACGCCGGTTGGAAGGAACCTTCTTCAGTCCCGGTAAAGCTTGCCCGTCCACCATAAAAACCGATATCAACGGGATGCCCGTTTTCATCGTTTTTCATCAGGTGCAGACGGTAGGCAATGGTCCGGGTCGGGCAGTCATCGGCGACATCGCACTGGCCCTCGGGCCAGCCGTTTGCGTTATATTTATCCTGGAAAAAACTGTCTATCCGGATACCGCCGGCACCGGCCTCCAGATCACTTTTTTTTCGAAAGGCCATATAATCATAATCGGCATCATAGACTCCTGAACGCCGGCCGTATTCCATGGGATACGGGCCTGTATAGATGGTTCCGTAGAGTTCCGGCATACCAAGATCAATATACAGTCCCTTGGGGTTCGTATTTGGTGTCTGCAGGGTATGAAGCTGTTGCCAGGAAATCGGGTTGCGGATCGACCCTTCCCGTGAAGGAAGCGGTGGCTGCAGCTCGGTACCCGGATCAACGACCGGCAGGTCCGGCACGATCGTGGCAGCGGCAAAGACATTTGCCGGGACAAAGGTCAGGGCCAGTAAGGCGGCCAGGGAATACTTTTTCATGGTATTACCGTTCATCTTTTCCTCCTTTTTTAATTGGAACATTCTTGTAACCAGACGATTTTACATCATAAAAAATCACTGAAGAACAAACAGGTTGTTTGTCCCGATTTCAATAATTGAGTATCCTACTGAAGGAAAATTAAAATGGAGTTACAGGAAGGTTAAAAATAGGACAGGCAATTAATACTGTTTTGTTAAATGTATATTAATATGGTATCTAATTGATATTTCACATAAAAATATAAAAAATGCGGTCGTCATGCGGTCAAGCCGCACCACGTCATGCGGTCAAGCCGCACCACTGTACGTGTACCGAAGATGGTGAGAAAGGTGCAGGTTCAAAGAGGCGTACGGGTTTCGGCACAGGCGTACCAGCTGATAACTCGTGAAGCCGCAGGTGCACCTGCATTGACGTTTACCTGCCTGAGAACTTCAGGATTTCAACGGTCGCCGGCAAGGACATCCACACCTTGAATGTAGCCCCGGCGAGACTATAACCGGCGCGCCGAAACCTTCGCCGCAACATCATACGAAACCATCACCGGCAGCAAGCAGATCACGTCAAGCGCCATCGAACTGCTGACCCCCGCAATCGCCACCGGCGCACAGGGCAGCCAGGTTAGCATCGTCGCCACTGACATCCAGTCATGCCAGTCAGATTTGGAGGGAATTTCCGGATCATTTCCACTTAAATTCCAACAAAAATCAGAACCAGATTAGCACTTGCCTGTATGTATGGGACAGCCATGCCTATGTTGAGTCCTTCAATGGACGATTCCGTTAGGAGTGCGTGAACATACATTGGTTCTTGCGTTTCCTGACTTCCCTGTATCGTCAGGCTATTAATGAAAACGGGCGAGGCCCTTCGACCTCGCCCGTCAATGACCGGCAAACAGGATTGCTAACCCGCAAATTTCACAAAGGTCGTCGCGAAAGGGCCGAAAATGCCATGAATGCAGATAGCGAACGAAGAGAGACCTTCGAGGAACAGCGTATAAAGGTCCGCAGACAAATTGAAGTCTTTGGAGGAATCCTTTATACGCTGCAACGCTGCAGGCATGATTTTTTCAGACCTTGCAGCAGATCGCCTGTGAAATATGCGGGTTCATTGCTTGAAGATGATATCCTCGTCTTTGTTGACTTAGTTAAACACGGTGTGGCTGCTCGGATACGGTTTTCCTTTCATTAGACCTTCCCAAAGGATCTTATTGTAGTGAAGCGGGGTAATAAGATCGGCTTCGGAAAAGTCGAGGCCCCTCGTCGCCTTGGCCCAGTATGCTTTGTCGTGTTTCGGCTTCACCACGGGTCCCTTCGCCACTGTGATACTTCCCAGGTCAAGGTCTGTATCCAACAGCACAGTCGAGGCCACCGCCTCATAGGTCCAGACAGGTGAAGATTTGATATCAAACACATCGGCCATCGGCTGCTGACGGGCGGTGTTCAGGTTGATGTGCGGCGCGCCGAGGATATCCTCGATGGTGCGCAACACGTTGATTTGCGTATAGAAGGTGCTGATTATCGCATTTTTTACATACGGGCCGACCACATAGGTCGTGGTGCGGTGCGAATCGACGTGATCAGGGCCATCCTGGCAATCGTCTTCGATGATGATAAACAGTGTGTCTTTCGCATAGGGGCTGTTGGCTACCGCCTGGATCATCATACCGACGGACAGGTCATTGTCGGCCTGCTGGGTTTCCGGTGTATTCACCCCGGCAAGGGCCGAATCGAAGTTGCCCATGTGGTCGTGGTTAAATCTGACAAGCGACAGGCTGGGCAGCTTGCCATTTTCGACATACATGTCAAACTCCCGCTTCCACTCGGCGTAGCGCCACATATCCGGATAGACCTGGTCGTAGCCCCGGAAGTAGACATCGGTACTGCCGGCGGGCAGGTTGTCAGAGGAATCAGTGAAGTCGATGCGGGGCAATGAGGGATCGAGGGGTCCCACTTGAACTTCTCCGGCACCATACGGACCATTAACCCGGTTATCGAAATTCTTCACCAGGAAGCCGTAGTTGCGGACTGTTCCGCCAGCCTCCAGCACGGCTCTCCAGATGAACCCGTCTTCATCTTCGTCTTCTTCTCCAAACGACGCGTCGGTGGAGGCGTGGTTGCGGGCACCGGCCAAAAGGTTGGCAACGCCGCCCGGCAGGTTCGAAGCCGTCACGGAATCGGTGTAGTTGGTCGTTCCTTCGGGACCCGCCACAGCATCGCGCTCGGCGACGGTCTCCCAATTGACCGGCACGTTGCGGTTGCCGCCTTCCGATTCATAGGACAGACCGTGGCCGCCGTACGCGAGCTGCTGGGTGAGTCCTTCCGTGCTGGTTACGCGGCCCTGCATGCTCCAGGACCAACCGTCCATACTGCCGTCGCCCGGATCATAGAAATTGTCCAGAGTAACGAAATTTCTTGCTAACGCGTGAAGATTCGGCGTGATAGCCTCACCGAACACGGTCAGGCGGGGATCACCATTGGAACCATTGTTCAAATCGCCCAGTACCTGGTCGAAGGTGCGGTTTTCCTTTACCACATATATGACATGTTTGATCTTTTTGCGCAGGAAATCCATGATATGCTTATTACGCCCATTCTGATTCGCGGTGTAGAAGTTATTTTTCGCCACCTGCCTGGTCAGATGCAGCAGGGTGGCCGTATCGGGTACCGGGGCGCTGACCAGGGAGGATTGCTCCAGCTGAAACTGGTAGTGGTTTGTGCCACGAGCATTGTTAGCCGCTGCTGCGTTGTCGGCCTGGCAATCAACGTCACAGCCGTCACCCAGCGGATAGGCGGAGGTTTTTTCCGGCGCTACAGGTTCACCGTTAACATCAAGAACCTCCCCGTCAGGATAGGTGCTGCTTGTCAAGCTGGCCGTTCTGCTGAACAGATGACCTGTATTAGGGCCGGTAACGCTTTTGCCATTGATGATGTACATCCACCTGCCGTCGGCACTGAAGGTGATATCCCTGGGCGCATATGCGGTCGGGATCAGGCCGATGACCTTATTGGCATGTTTACCGAACAGCGGGATCACCGCAACCGAGTTGGCACCGTCGTTGACGGCATAGAGGGTCTTGCCATTCGGAGAAATGGTCACTGCGAATGGCGACACACCAGTGAGGCGTCCATCGTTATGGCGGCTGCATTTACGATATTGACGCCAACATTTACGCTTATCACCATGTTGCCAGCATTTACGCAAATGTTGCCAGCATTTATACCTATCTCTACGGTTCATTTGCGCCAGCACTTCGACCGGGGCGCGCGCATCAATGTTGGCGATGGTTTTGTTTCTTGCCGTATCGATTACGGCGATTTCGTCCGAGTTGTCCTGGGCGACATACAACCTCGTTTGCTTGGCGTTCAGGGTCATACCCAGCGGGTTGCCATCCAGCTTGATACGCGTGATCAACTTGCCGGACTCCTTCGATGTGATATCGACGACCACGACCTCGCGATCGCGGTTGGCTCCGACGTAGGCCGTGCTGTTGCCTTTTTTGTCGACTTTAATGGCGACCGCGAAGGGGAAAGTACCGCCGGCAACGCCATCGGTACCTTCATTATTGGTGAAGAACGGGCGAAGGTCGTGCTCGTAACGAACGGTATCGGTTGCGGTATCGATGACGCTGATAGAGTCGTTGTAATTGTTGGCGACGACCAGGGTCTCACCATCAGGGGAGATCGCCAGGCCACCGGCGTTGGGTAGTACATTCAGGCCGACCCCTTTGTTATCGTGACCCAGTGCAATCGTGTTGAGCAGATCACCGCCTTCGGAATAGACGTAAACGGCGTCGTCCCGCCCTCCGCTGACATAGAAGCTGTTGCCGTCCGGGGCCCAGGCTAGACCCACATACGCGTTCTCCTGCTTGATCACTTTGAGCAGGTTGGGCTTCTGCTTGTAGGCGTCCGACACGTCGTACAGGAATATATATTGATTTCGAAAATCTAAGTTGCCGTCAGGCTTGTATACGTTGTTCTGCCCTGCGCATAAAACGGCGAGCGTTGTGCCGTCCGGGCTCAGGCGGGAAACCACTGCACCGCTGGCGACGAAATCAGGATTGTCCGGCAGCTTGGGATTAAGGGGTTGCTGCACAACGCCGGGCATCGCCAGTGGCGTGATGTAAGCGCCGGTGGGAAGTCTCTGCGCGATTGTGTCTGCGTGAGGAAGCTGTTGCCAGGAAATCGGGTTGCGGATTGACCCTTCACGCGAAGGAAGCGGTGGCTGCAGCTTGGTACCCGGATCAACGACCGGCACGACAGGGGCAGCGGCAAAGACATTTGCCGGGACAAAGGTCAGGGCCAGTAAGGCGGCCAGAAAAAACTTTTTCATGGTATTACCGTTCATCTTTCCCTCCTTTTTCGTTTGTAATGTTCTTGTAACCAGACGATTTTACATCACTAAAAATCACTTAAGAACAAACAGGTTGTTTGTCCCGATTTCAGTAATTGAGTATCCTACTGCAGGAAAATTAAAATGGAGTTACAGGAAGGTTAAAAATAGGACAGGTCGTTAATACTGTTTTGTTAAATGTGTATTAATATTCCATCTAATTGATATTTCATATAAAAATATAAAAACTGCGGTCGTCAAGCGGTCAAGCCGCACCACGTCATGCGGTCAAGCCGCACCACTGACGAGTACCGGAGACGGTGAGAAAGGTGCAGGTTCAAAGAGGCGTACGGGATTCGGTACAGACGTACCGGCTGATATATCGGGCACGCAACTCGTGAAGCCGACGCCGCAGATGCGCCTGCATTGACGTTTACCTGCCTGAAAACTACAGGATTCGCCGAATGGTACTCCGTCCGTTGTCAAATACGCTCTCTGACAACACTGAAGGAAAGAGTGGCGGCGGTGACCTGGCTGCGGCCAAAGTAGAGAAAGATAAGAAGCCACATGATCTGCAGCGAGACAATCACGGCGGGGTCCCAGAGAGCACGCAGACCGGTAATAATGGAAATGGGTATCAAAGGCCGCTGCGGGACGAGAAAAACCAGGAGCAGAGAGTAAAGAACGGCAAGGCCGCTCATCTTCTGATAAGCGGAGATTCTTGTCAACCCGCGGAAATCGGCGCGCAGGGTTTCCGAGCAGATCCGCCAGATTTGGCTTACCGTTATGGAAAGGAGAAAAGCTGATCCGAATTGTCCTTGAAGATACAGCCGGGCTGCAGCCAGAACACAGGTTGAGTGCAGCAGACAGGTCATGGCCTGAACCGGCACCAGTTTCTCTCCATCCAGGCGGCTTTCGTAGGCCACTTTCTTGGTTGCGCCGGTAAAAATAAAGTGCATTTTCTTAAAAAGAAACCGTACCGGCCGGCTGCAGTCGGCAACCGGTTTTCCGTAGCAGCAACCGAAACTGACACAGGCAAGTCTTCCCAGGCCCTCTCCCAGGGTGTATCCAATAGCCATGGCGGCAAGAACCGGCATCATCGGTAATTCCCCGGCGTTATAACGGCGCAGAAGAACGTCAACCAGTTGAATGCACCCGGGCGCCAGCAGGATGCCGACAAACGAGGCCCCGCTGATGGTAAACGTGTATCTCTTTTTTTCAACAAGGATGGCAATAATCCGGGCCGCCGGGACACAGATGCACAGCAAAAGGGCAATTACGCTGAGCGTTTCGATAAGGGGAACATTCGCGGCGCCAAGGAGAATGAGCATCAGCGTGACGGCCGCAGTATAGGCCATGGCAATAAAAAAACCGTAATACGTTATATTGGTTCCGTGCCAGTGACCGTCATCGTTTTTCAGGCGGGGAATGACCGCGAGCATCTGCCAGCGTTCCCGTGGCAGGTTGAAAAAACCCCAGGTGGAAACCGCCAGAAGGACGAAACCGAGTAGAACAAGAAAAACTGATTCAGCCATGATAATCTCCTTCAACTCTTTACGTTTCTGTAGCCGATGGTGGAGCGGACCCTGACATCGGTTTCAACCATCGGGGTGCTGAATCCGGCGGTAAACCGGCTTCCGGCATCGGTACGGCATTGATTTTCAATGATATCCCTGCTGAAATCGACCCGGTCTTTTGCAAAAAGCAGGACATCGGTGGAGCTGCCCGGCCGGTACAAACTCTTTGGACACCCCTTTTTCAAAAACATGCCCGGAGATATCGGGCGAGGATCGTTATAGCCCTGTTCACTGTAGCACTGGACAATATCACCGATCATCAGGGCGACGATTTCAATCATCGCCACAGGGCCGATTCCGGTGCCGCCCTTCACATCCGTGTCGATAATGGTGACGATGCGGCGGTTTTTTGAAAAGGGCGTGCCTGCGGCAATAACAGCCGACGGGTTGCAGCAGTGATAACCGCCGTCTATGAAAAAAAAATCAACGACGATGCCGCTGACCGGCAGATGATTGTAGTGGTACTTGTCCGGAGTCAGTCTGAAAACGGCAAAATCGCCGTCGCTGAACCGGTCTGTCCAGGGCTGCCGATTGCCGAGCAGCTCCCGGAAGGAAAAAAATTTGTCTTTGATAAAAAGATGGGAATGGGCGCTCAGGGAGCCGAGCAGAACCCGGGAATCGGCTGGTGAAACAACGGCGGATGGATCATCATCCATGGGCCGGACATCCTGGTAGCGAATCTTCCGTTCAAAAACTTTGCGCACCGTATCGTAATAATGCGGGGGATCAAGGCATTCTTCCCCGTCCACATGCAGGCGGGCGAGAAGATCAACACCGTTGTGTCGTCTATGTTCGAGATGCAGATCATAATGGTAATACCCAAGCAGACTCGACATCCTTGCCGAAGTCAGTATCTTGAACAGGGCCGGCGCATTTTCCCATAGCCGGTTATAGAGGAAGGTAACACACCGATCGCCGATAAATTTTTCGGTCACCACCTGCCCGGTATCACGGTCGATAAACTGATGTTCGCAGGTTGCAGTCATTTGCACGTTCAGAGGTTCAAGGTTCACAGGATAATCGTGAAGCTAATGTAACTGTGCAATGTTTGAATCAGGCTAAAATTTGATAATGATTTGGTTAAAATTCCGGAAAGAGGAAGAGAGAGCAGGGGTATTATCCTCTATTTTTTATACCTATTCAGGTAGATGCAAAAAA